>CAIWVP010000146.1 GCA_903916195.1 uncultured Verrucomicrobiota bacterium
CGAGCGCTCGATATCGGCCCCGTCCGGCCCGGGCAGGTTCATCTTGAGCTCGTAGCATTGCGTCGGTGCGAGCCCCGCGATGGCGAGCTCCACCGTGCGGCCGTCGGCGGCCAGACGGGCTCCGGTGATCTCGAGAGGATGCTCGTCGTGGTGCTTCGATCCGTAGCTGGCGCTGCGCTTGAGCGACCAGACCTTGAAGGCGAACGCATCGGGTTTCACGCTCGCGGGGACCAACGATTCCGAGAAGGTCACCCGGAACGCGCCCTTGGCGGCGTGGACCGAGACCGGGACATAGGCCGGCCGATCGCTGCGGCGGATGCGGTGGAAACCGCCCGGCGCGGGCGCGTTGCCGGCCCATCCGAACAAGCCGCAGGTGTATAGACCGCCGTCGGAGCCAAAGCGGCCGCGCATGATCCCGGTGGCGAAGGCGGGCATCGGCAACTCGCACACCGCGCCCTGCCATCGGCCGGCGACCTCCTCGTGCGGCACGACGAAGGCCCGGCCGGTCCCGTAGCTCAGGTTGAGCAAGGAGCCACCCATCGATCCCCATGCCCCCTTCGGCACCCAGACCAGCTCGGCAGGGCTGCGGTCCTTGGCGTTGGTGATCCAGACCATCGGTTGCTCCATCGCGTCGTCGGCCGGATCGGTCACGCTGCTGTAGCCGGACATGTTCCCGTAGAAGCCGCCCGCCTTGACCCGGTTGATCCGGTTCTTCGGCGTCCAGTGGCCTTCCTGGTCGGTGACGAAGAACGTGCCGTCGTCGTTCAAGCAGACCCCGTTCGCCGCGCGGAACCCGTTCGCGACGATGTCGGTGCGCGAGCCGTCCGCGCTGACCCGGAGGAGCGTGCCGTGGTGCGGCACGAGGCTGTCGAGCGCGTGCCGCGCGGATTTCGCGTAGTAGAAGTTGCCGGCCGCGTCGGTCTGCAGGCCCATGGCGAACTCGTGGAAGTGCTCGGTGACCTGGTGGTCGTTGTTGAAGCTCTCGATGAGATCGGTCTCGCCGTCCCCATCCAGGTCCCGGAGCCGCACCAACTGGTCGCGACACGTGATGAACAGGTCGTCGCCCCGGAACTTCACCCCGAGCGGCTGGAAGAGCCCGCTGGCGATGCGATGCCAGCGCAACTCGGCGGGCGCGGCGGCCATGACGCCGTCGACGCGCCAGATATCGCCGTTCCAGGTGGCCACGACGACGGCCTTCCCGTCGGGTGTGAAATCAAAGCCGCCGGGACGCATCCAGCTGTTCCACGGGTTCTCGACGGGGAGAGGGAACGTGTCGGCGATGAACGCGCCGTCGGTCTTTCCAGGCACCGATCGGGTCACGACCTCCTGCGCCCAACGCGTCGGTCCGCCGTGGGTGAGCGGTCCCAGGTCGAGCGGGGCTGAACCCGCCTTCGCCACGGCGGCGAGCGATGCGGCGTGCACGCGCGACACGAAGATCCGCGTCTTCGCATCCGACGGCAGCTCGGCGACCCAGAAGCCTCCTTCTTTGCGCAGCACGCCGTCGCCGGAGAGCGCGGCACCCACCGTGTCGGGGGCGACGCGGAGCAGCAGGGGTTTCTTCGCCGCGCCGACGTTCAAGGTGCGGATGAACACCGGGTCCGGACCCTCGGCCGCCCAACCCGGGGATTCGAGCACCCGCACACCGCCGACGGTCGCCGCGATGACGACTTTGCCGCCGTGCCGATAGAGCCCTTCGTAGTGCGCCCATCCACGGGGAAGCGGACCGAAGCGCCGTCCGTCCCGACCGACGAGCCGGGTGTCTTCCCAGCCGCCCTCCGGGGATGCCCAGCCCGGGCCGACGGGGTTCACAAAATGGCGGTCGCCGGTCAGGCCGGCATGGGCGCCATGGCTGCCGTCGAAAGCGACCCCCTTCCAGTCGATGAAGGAGCCGGTCGTCGCCGCGGCCACCCGCATCGTGTCGTGGTCGTAGACCATCCACGCCCGCCCTTGGGCGACGCCGCCGGGCCCGTCGTCGAGCCGGACCGCGATGCCTTTCTGCGCGATGTTCCCGGGCGCGACCTGGTAGGTCCAGAAGAGCGCCGGCCCGTGGTCCATGTGTTGGTAGGCCGGGTCGGCGGCGAAGGCCACGGCGCCGATGAGCGCGAGAACGAACGGGATGATAGGTCTCATGGATCGGTTGATCAGATCGGGGCAAAAGTGGAAAACCGGCTCATCTCGGCAGGTCCGTGAATTCGACGAACTCCGTCCCGCCGGGCGGCACCTCCACCGCGATCGGGCCGCCCGGGGAATGGACCTCACCGGAGCGCCATTCCTTGGCCGACGCGAACGGCGCCTTCGACCGGAGGACGACATGGGCGACCGCCGATGGATCGGTGACCGCGGGGCTGCGAGGTTTCTTGATCACGCCGCGGTCGTTGACCAGCTCGACCACCCAGCCGTGGGCCGTGCGGTTCACCGCATGTTGCACCGCGTCGCCGGTCACCTCGACGGGCAGGACGTCCTCCGCCAACTGGGCGAGCCGCGCAGCAGAGATGACCGTGGCACGGCCCGTCGAGGGATCCGTCCACGGCTCCAACACCTCGACAGCGCCTTGCTTGGCGACTCGGCCGAACTGGCTGCCCAAGGCCTCGCGATGGCGCGCGGACATCAGCACGCGGCTGCCGCGCCGCAGCGCCTTCTCCAACTCGGAGAGGAACGCGTCGTCGAAGGTGATGTCGCCGGCCAGCAGGATCACCGGATAGCCGGGCAGCACCTCGGGCGGCACGCTGGTCAGCAGCACGTCGAGGATCTCGCCGATCGGTGTCGGGCGCAGATAGCTGCTCTCCGGGTCCTCCGGATCGGGCCGGAGATGGATATGGTCGCTTCCCGGGAAGAGCTGACGGTCGAACAGGTCGCGGACCTCGCGGTCGCCGGCGGTCGGCGGGAGGATTCCCCACGGTTTGTCCATGTAGCCGTTGTATCCGGCGTGACGGTCGAGCACCACCGCGACGGGCGTGAACGGCACGCCGCGGTCGTGCGTCCGCATGAAGCGGAACACCTCCGCCGCCTTGCGTCCGTGCGACGTCAGGACCCACGGCGCCCGGGGCTCCTCGAAGAACGTGGCGATGCTGTTCTCCGGCGTGACCATCGCCGCGCCCGCGAACCATCCGTGCAGCCACATCCGCTCGTAGAAACTCAGGGAATGGCCGGCATCGAGCCCGCGCAGGATGCCGCCCTCCTCGCGGAGCGGTCCGCTGGTCGTGCAGGAAGCGCCGAACCACGGGCTCACCTGGACCGACCAGGGCCGTTGCCAGGAACGCGAGGCGCCGCGTGCGAAGGCGAGCTTCGACTGGGTGAAGGCGATGTTCTCACCGACCTCCAGTCCGATGCAGCGCGCGCCCCAGGCGCCGGCATACGCCTCGTAGTGGGAATGCCCGGTCACGCTGACCACCCGGCCGAGCAGGTCGCGGGAGCGGCTGATGAAGTAGTCGCGCACGACATCGTGCGCCTCCTTCTTGTCCGCCGGCATGCGGTCAAAACCCGCGAGGCCTTCTGGCTTCATCAGATGCTTGTGGGCCTCGAAATCGGCTCCGTAGACGTCATGCCACCACGAGGCTTTCGGCGCGAGGTTGTGGAAGTAGTAGCCCCATTCGCCGAGCTGGTACGCGGTGAAGATCCCCGCGCGGTCCATCGTCGCCAACGACGCTTCCTGCGCCGGACCGAACACCCCGCGGCCGCCCTGGATCTGCATCTCCCCGCCCGAATAGAAGACCACCGGCCAGCCGACCTTCGAAAGGAAGTCGAGCACCGGTCCGGAATCCGGCCCGGGCCCGGGCCCCGGATCGAAGCCGTTGCCGAGATCCAGCTCGCGCATCACGTCCACCATCTGCCGCACCGACCCTAGGTCGCCCGGAGCGCCGTACATGCTGAAGACGAACTCGTCGTGCCCCGGGAGCAGCCGGACCTGCTGCGGACCCGAAGCGAGGTCCCCGGCGGACGGCGCCGACGGCCGGTCGGCGGAGCGCGAGACATCCGCGGCATCGCGCACCGGGATGATCTTCCGTTCGGCCAACCAACGGAGCGCGCCGCTCTGCCAGGCGTCCCACATCGGCCCGTGGTATCCGTCGAGCCCGTGGTCACCGGAAGGGAGCTCGAGCAACCGCGAGGCAACGCCCTTCGACCGGAGCGCGGCGGCGAACATCCGGCTGTTCTCGATCGATACCGCGCGATCATCCACCGCGTGGGCGAGATAGCTCGGTGCGGTGTCGGCCGCGACCTGTTCCTCGCTGGAGAAGAAACGGGCCTGGTCGGCGGTCGGTGCCGGCCCGAGCAGGTTCTGCCGGCTCCCACCGTGGCCCTTCGCGCCCATCGAGATCACCGGATAGACGAGCACCGAGAAATCGGGACGGCTTGAAAAGCGCGCGACCGGATCGCCCTCCGCGGCATCGCCCGCATCGAAATGCGTGGCCGCCGTCGATGCGAGATGGCCACCGGCCGAGAAACCGATGACACCGATGCGTCCCGGGTCGATCCCCCAGCGGTCGGCGTTGGCGCGCGCGGTGCGGATCGCGCGCTGCGCGTCCAGCAATGGCACCCTGCCGCGCCCGCGCGGGAGCCGGTACTCGAGCACGATCCCGGTGATGCCATGGGCGCCGAGCCAACGAGCGATCCCGGTGCCCTCGGCGCCGGTGACGAGCCCGCCGTACCCGCCTCCGGGGCAGATGACCATCGCCGCACCGTTCGGCTTCGCCGCGCGGAACACGGTGACGGTCGCATCGGCCGTGTCCGTCGAGCCGGCGCCGTCCGGTGCCTTCCCGGCCCAGAGCGCGAGCTTCTCGGGCGATGGATCCGCGGCGACGGCCGGTCCGCGCGGCGGGATGACGGTCGCCGCCGGGACCGCTTGGCCCGCCATCAGCCGCGTGAGCGTCGGCTCGATGGCTTCCGCCCACGCTTCGGCACCGGCCAGCCCGGGATGCAGCAGGTCCGGCATCCGGTCGGTGTCGATGGTGCCGTCGGGACGCAGGAAGACGTTGCCCACGTCGATCCAGAAGACGTTCTTCCCGTCGGCCAGCTTCCGCGTGAGCTCACCCGCGCGGAGGCAGGTCGCGATGCACTTCGCCGAGGAATGGAAGATCCCGCTGCCCGTGCCCGCCTCGCCGTCGCCGCCGCGAGGGAAGATCCGGACGACCAGCACCTGGGTGGCCGGATGCCGCCGCCGCACCCGGTCGACGATGGCGCGGGTGCCATCGGCGATCTCCTCGGCGGTGTGGACCTTCTTGAAGTTGCGGTCGTCGCTGTTGTTCGTGCCGATGAGCACGACGACCACTTTCGGCGACACGACGAAGTCGAGTTCGCCGTCCGCCAAGTTCCAGAGGATGTTCTCGGTGCGCTGGCCGTTGTGGCCGAGATTGATCGCGCGTCGCGGCGCGAAGTGCTTGTCCCAGACCGCGCGCAACGGCTCGTACTTCCCGCCGAGCTCTCCGACCGTGTGGGTGATCGAATCGCCGATGAGCACCAGGTCGAACCTCCCGCTCCGGACCGCCGCGACCTTCTCCGAATGCCGCGCCGACGGCGAGGGCATCGGGAAATCCGCGTCGCCGGCACGCGGTGAAGGCTTCGCAGGGACAGCCACCACGGCGGGCGCCGCCGCATCCGCCGCGCCGGCAGCGACCGGCAGGAACGCGAGCAAGGTCGAGAGCAGGATGCGGGTTCTCATATCGATTTCCGGAGGATCAGACGTGCCGTCTCATGGCGGGATCCCGTGCCGACGACGCCAGGAAGATCGCACGGGGCGAGCGGAAAGCGGACGTCGGCCACACGGCCCGGCCCGGCCGTCATCGCCGCGGGCGCGATCCACGCCACGGCGGCGAGGGCCCGCGCGCGGCCGGCCACCGCGACCGCTGGACGGTGGGATCGCATCGTTCAGCGGATCTCCACGACCGGGCTCCCGAGCACGTCCATCTTCGGCTCCACGCCGAGGCCGGGCCGTTTCGAGGCGGCCATCCGCCCGTCGACGCGTCGAGGCGCCCCGTCGGCGATGTCCACGGTGCCGTAGCTGTTGAAATCAGTGGTGGTGAAGAGGAACTCCGTCGGCGTGCTGTGCGCGAGATGCGCGATGGCGGCCGTCGCGATGTCGCCGCCCCAGGAATCCTCCAGCGTCATCGCGATGCCCATCGACACGCACAGGTCGCGCGCCTGCCGGATCTTGGTGAGGCCGCCGAGCTTGCTGATCTTGAGGTTGACCACGTCCATCGCCAGGTCGGCCTTCGCGCGGAGCAGGATGCCGAGGTCGTCGATGTTCTCGTCGAGCACGAACGGGTGCGGGGTCTGGCGGCGGACGGCGAGGCATTCCTCATAGGTGAGGCACGGCTGCTCGATGTAGACATCGATGTCGCGCACGGCCTTGGCCACGCGGATCGCCTCGTGCTGCACCCAGCCGGTGTTCGCATCCGCGACGAGCCGGTCGCCGGGGCGGAGCTCCGCGGCCACGGCGAAGATGCGGGCGATATCCACGTCCGGATCACCGCCGACCTTGAGCTGGAAACGGCGATAACCTTCGGCGCGATAACCCGCGACCTTCGCGGCCATCTCCTCCGGCGATTCCTGCGAGATGGCGCGGTAGAGATGGACGTCCTCGCCGTAGCGGCCGCCGAGCAGTTCGCAGACCGGCATGCCCGTGGCTTGGCCGAGGATGTCCCAGCACGCGATGTCGATGCCGCTCTTCACGTAGGGATGCCCCTTGAGCGCGGCGTCCATCCGGCGGTTGAGCTTGGCGAGTTGGCGCGGGTCCTCGCCGATCAGGTGCGGCCCGAGCTCGCGCAGGCCGGCGCGCACGCCGTCGGCGTAGGCGGGGAGATAGAACGGCCCGAGCGGACAGACCTCGCCGTGTCCCACGAGGCCGGCGTCGGTCTCGACCCGCACGACGGTGCTGTCGAAGACCGTGACCGATTTTCCGCCGCTCCATTTGTAGGTGGTCTCCCGCAACGGGAGCTCGACTCGATAGGCCAGGATCCGGGTGATCTTCATGAGGTGCGAAGAGATTGGAGCCTCCGCGGATCGCCGACAAGCCGCCAACCTTGGCCACCGCACGCGGCCACCGCACGCCCTCAGGCCCCGAAGAGGCGCGGATCGATCACCATGCTCGGTGATCCAGGAACGTCGCCGACCCTCGGACGCGTCCCGTCACTTCCCGGGCTCCAGGCGCGCCTCGAGCTCGGAGATCCGTCGCCGGAGCGGGGCAGCGACCGCTTCGACCTCCGCCGCGGTGAACCGGGGCGTGATGTATTTCGGGCAGTTCCAGTCGAACGAGAGCACCTCGATGAAGAACAGTCGCTCGACGAGGCCGCGGGCCTCGGGCGGCGCCAACCGGGCGACGAGCCCGGGATTTCCCCGGGCATCCTCCGTCCGGGCGTGCCCGATGATCTTCAGCCGCTCGCGGTCCGGGTAGTCCATCAAGAACAACGCGACACGCCCGTCCGCCGCGAGGTTCCCGGTCGAGAGCAGTTGCCAGTTGCCTTTGAGGTCGGCGAACGCCAGTTGCGTCGGTCCGACCACGTGGAGGAAGCCCGGAGCACCGCCACGGTGCTGCACGTACGGCCAACCGTCCTGCGTCACAGTCGCCATGTAGAACGAATCGCGCGCCTCGATGAAGACGCGTTCCTCCTCCTCCAGTGGATCGTGCCCGGCAGCGCCGGCGACGGCGGCGTGCCGTCCGTAGTAGTGGTCCTGCGCCGCCAACACGGTCGGCGTGAGCATCGTCTCCATCAATCGTGCAGCCATAGCGGGAAGGATAGGGTCCGGGGTCCCAAAAAATTGATCGGCATCCCGTCGTTCACCGGACGGTCCGGCCAAGACCGGCGATGATCCGCTTGAGCTGGACACGATGGATGCCCATGTGCCCCGCCGCCAATCGGTGCCAGCCCGCGGCATCCAGCGGCCCGAACCACGGGTGGGGGAACCGGACGGACGTCCTCAGCTCGGGCACCGCAGCGGCCGCCGCCAGCACGACATCGCAGGACCGTTCGTAAGCGGCGACGACCTCGCGGCCCGCTTCCGCCGCCGGTTTGACGGCCGCCGTGCTCGCCTGACCGGCGGGGACGGTCCCCTTCCCCAGCTCTCCGATGATCCGCGCGATCTCGTGATGCACGATCCGCAGATGATCGAGCGTCATCCAGACCGACCAATACCGGCTGCTGTCCTCCAGGCCGCGCGGCCGCGCGATTAGGACCCGCCGGGCCGCGGACGCGTCGTCGAGACCGGCGACCCAGCGGCGGACGGCCTCCCGATGCTCGCAGAACCGGGCATCCGATCCGGCCCGGTCGGTGGTCCGGCGACCCAGCGCGAACAGGATCCGCGCGATGAGCCGCTCGGGAGCCGGCAGACCCGCTCCGGGCGGTGCGAGTCGGGGCATCGGTGCTTCATCCATGCGGCGAGCATCCGCCATCACTTCTATTATGCAAGCATCTTGCTTTTGCTCTGCAAGCGACCATCACGCTAGGTTGTCGCCGATGCTGAAGACGATGGCGGACAAGAAGAGACGGCCCGTGCCTGCGAAGACCGCACCGGAGCGCCGGTCGCCCTGCCCCGTCGCGTGCTCGCTGGACCTCTTGGGCGACCGATGGACGCTGTTGGTGGTCCGCGACCTGATGTTCGGGCGCTCGCGCTTCAAGGATTTCACGGCGTCGCCGGAACGGATCCCCACCAACATCCTCAGCGACCGCCTCGCCCGGCTCCTGCGGCACCGGATCGTCGACCAGATCCCGGCCGAGGACGGCACGAAACGCCTCGCGTACCGCCTCACCGCGAAGGGTGTGGCGCTCCGGCCGGTGCTGGAGGCGATGCGCGACTGGGGCCTGGCCCACGCACCGGGTTCGCGTGCGGCCCTTGTCCCGGCCTAGAGCCGGCCCGGGTGGTCGGTTCTTCGGTGAATGTCCGGCCGTCTCATGCGGTCCGATCACGCTCAGATGAACCGCCTCCCCCTGATCTTAGCGCTCCTCGGATGGTCCGTGTCCACGATGCTCCACGCGGCACCGGCGCGGCCCGATTGGTTGGTGGACCCCGCCCCGTACAAGGCACAGGTGCGCGCCAGCCCCGACGGCCAGGAGCTCGTCCTCGAGAACGGCTTGGTCCGCCGCGTGTTCCGGTTGCGTCCGGACGGCGCCACCGTCGCGCTCGACGACCTCCGGACCGGCGCGTCGCTGCTGCGCGGCGTGAAACCGGAGGCGACGGTGGTGATCGACGGCAGGCGCTTCGACATGGGCGGCCTCAAGGGCCAGCCGAACTACGCCTTCCTCCAGCCCAGCTGGATCGCCTCGCTGAAGCCGGATCCGGCGGCCTTCCATCTGGTCGGGCACGCGGTCGGCAAGCCGGTCGAGCGACTTGCCTGGAAGCGGGTCCGGCACCACGCGCCCGATGCGGTCTGGCCGCCGCCCGGCGTGGCGCTGCGGCTCGACTTCGCGATGCCCGCTCCGGCGGACGGATCCGCGGCTCCGGCGGTCACGGTGTCGGTCCACTACGAGCTCTACGACGGCCTGCCGAGCTATTCCAAGTGGATCACCGTCTCCAACGCCACGGACCGGACCGTGCGCGTCGACCGCTTCTCGAGCGAGCTGCTCGCGGTGGTGGAGCGCACCTCCGAGGTCGACGAGCTGAGCGAAGGCCGCCTGCCGCCGGACTTCCATGTGGAGACGGACATGTCGTTCGGCGGGATGATCGCCTCGGGAGCGAACCGCCGGTCGTACCGCTGGTTGCCGGACCCCGAGTTCGCGACGCAGGTGAACTACGAGAAGAAGACGCCGTGCCTGCTCGAGATCGGCCCCGACCTCGGACCGGCACAGGACATCGCGCCCGGCGGGACCTTCGAGTCGTTCCGTGCCTGGGTGATGCCGTTCGACGGCACCGACCGGGAGCGCAACGGGCTGGCGATCCGCCGCCTGAGCCGGGTCATCGCGCCATGGGCCACGGAGAACCCGCTGATGATGCACCTTGTGTCGTCCAAAGGCGCCGCGGTGACCAACGCCATCGACCAATGCGCCGCGGTGGGGTTCGAGATGTTGATCCTCAGCTTCGGCAGCGGCTTCGACATGGAGAACGAGAAGCCGGAGACGATGGCGCGCGCCAAGGCCTGGGCCACTTATGCACGGAGCAAGGGCATCGAGATCGGCAGCTATTCGTTGCTCGCCTCCCGCCATGTCGACGCGGCCGACGACGTGGTCATGCCGCCGGGCGAGAAGCCCGTGTTCGGCGCGTCGCCGTGCCTCCAGAGCGCCTGGGGCACCAACTACTTCCGGCGGATCCACGAGTTCCACCGCGACAGCGGCTTCACGCTGCTGGAGCACGACGGCTCGTATCCGGGCGACTTCTGCGCGAGCGACAAGCATCCCGGGCATCATGGACTGGAGGATTCCCGCTGGACGCAGTGGCAGGAGATCTCCGCCTTCTACAAGTGGTGCCGCGGCCAAGGCATCTACCTCAACGTGCCGGACCACTATTTCCTCTCGGGTTCATCCAAGACGGGCATGGGCTACCGCGAGGTGAACTGGTCGCTGCCGCGCGAGCAGCAGGTCATCCACACGCGGCAGAACATCTATGACGGCACCTGGCAGAAGCTGCCGAGCATGGGCTGGATGTTCGTGCCGTTGACGGAATACCAGGGAGGCGGAGCGGCGGCGACCATCGAGCCGCTCGACGCGCACCTCGACCACTACGCCCGGATGATCGAGAGCAACCTCGCCCTGGGCGTGCAGGCCTGCTACCGAGGCCCGCGCCTCTACGACACCGACCGCACCCGCGCGATGGTCAAGTCGAAGGTCGACTGGTTCAAAGCCCACCGCGACATCCTGGAGAGCGATCTCATCCACGGACGGCGTGCCGACGCCCGCGACCTCGACTGGATGCTCCACGTGAACCCCCGGCTCAAGGAGAAGGGCATGCTGGTCGTCTTCAACCCGCTCGACGTCCCGGTCGCGAAGACGCTCCGCGTCGATCTCTACTACACCGGGCTGACCGACACCGCACGGGTCCGCGAACAAGGCGGCGCCGTCAAACGACTGAAGCTGGCCCGGGACCATTCGGTCGAGATCCCGGTCCGTGTCCCGGCCCAGGGCATGGCCTGGTGGACGATCGAGTGACCCGCCCGCGGAGTCCTCACAGCGGGCGGCGCGTCCCGGCGCCCGGATCTCACGTCTCGACCTGGTAGACCTGCACGCGTCCCCATGCGGGCCAGACGCCGTCCTTGCGCTGCGGTTGACCGTTCGCGCCGGCCAGGATGAGCGACCTGCCGTCGGCGGTGAACCGCGCGTGGGTGATGCGTTTCTTGGTGTCCAAGGAATGCAGCAAAGCCCCGTCGGTGGCCGAGAAGAGCGCGGCGTTCCAGGTCCCCTGCGCTTGTCGTCCGGCCATCACGAAGTGAGCCCCGTCCGGATGCCACGCCACCGATTCCATCAGACCGGACCCGTGCTGGCCGTCCTTGATCTGGTCGATCTTCTCGCCCTTACGCCAATCCCAGCGCTGCCAGGTCATCTTGCCGTTCCCGGCCATCGGATCCCCCATCGGCCCCATGCCGCAGCCGAGCAGCACGTTGCCATCGGGCGAGAACGCGAGTGCGTAGATGCCGCCGCAGTAATGGTGCGTCTTGGTCGTGCCCCACGAGGTGAAGTCCGGAGAAGTCCAGCGCGCGACCGGTTTGCCGTCGTCACCGGACCACAGGTCCCAGACCCGGACCTCGCCGAGCATGTTCGCCGCGGCGAGATACCGGCCCTCGGGGCTGAAGGCGCTGCTGAGGACCGGCGGCGTGTGGGCGAACTCCGCGACCGCCCGGCCGGTGAGCGTGTCGAAGACCTTCACCGACGGCTCGGTCTCCGCCGCCGGTTCGTACCGCCAACCGCCCGCCACGTACTGGCCGGTGGTCGACGCGAGCCTTTGTCCATCGGGCGAAAGCGCCAGCTGCCAGCTCCAGAACGCATGGGCCCGGACGCGCAGACGACACCGTCGCGTCGCCGTGTCGTGCCAGAGCAACTGCCCGTCGTAGCCGCCCGAGATGAGGGTCTGCCCGTCCGGCAGCAGCACGCAACCGCTAGCGAAGGATCCGTGCCTCTCTTCGAAGGCCTCCGCCTTGCCGTCGGCGAGGTCCACCGAATGGACCGTGCCGTCCGCGCAGGTGGCGAAGGCCCGCGCGGCATCCGATGCGATCGCCAGACCGAGCACGCCGGTCGGTAGCTTGTGGTCGTGGCCGAGGGTGAGTTTCATGGGATCAGGCGAGCAGGTCGCGGATCGGTTCGGCCTTGTCCTCGACGCGATGGAAAGTAGGCATCCCGGGCAGGTCGTACTCCGCGTGTGGATCGATGCCGAGCGCGGTGAAGATCGTCGCGAAGAGGTTCTGCTCGTTGTAGGCCTTGCCGTCGACGTCCACGCCGTCGATGTCGGTCGCGCCGGTGACGACCCCGCGCTTCAGGCCGCAACCGGTCATCATCATGCTCCACGCGTTCGGATAGTGGTCACGGCCGCGGGCCGGGTTCATCCACGGCGTGCGACCGAACTCGCCCATCGCCACCACCAGTGTCGAATCCAGCAGGCCGCGCTGCTCGAGGTCGTTGACCAGATGGAACAGCACGCGGTCGAGCTCCGGGACGAGCATCTGGTGGATCTCGTGCTGGAACACGTGGTTGTCCCAGTTCATGCCGTTGGCCACCATGACGAAGGGCGCGCCGTGCTCGACGAGATGCCGCGCCATCAGCGCGTGCTGCGCGAAGCTGCCGGGGCCGTAGCGCTCGCGGTCCTTCGGCGGGAGCTTGTCCACGTCGAACAGATCCGCGCTGGCCGACATCCCTCGCATCCGCTCGAAGGCAGCGTTCTGGCTGCGCGCCACGCCGCTCCGACGGTCCCGCGCGAACTTCGCCGTCAGGAACTTCCTCAGGACCTCGCGCGATTCCCGGTCATGCTCCGGGATGGTATCCGCCGCCGCCGTCACCAGCCGCGAGTAGTCGCCGCCGATGCGCACCGGCGCGTGCTCCGCGCCGAGCCAACCGGCCCAGTTGCCCGCCTTGAAGGACTCGAACTCGTTCCCGCCCGGGATCGGGTCGATGAAGACGAAGTTCGGCACCGGCGAATCGAGCTGCCCCATCGCCTGCGACAAGGAGCTGCCCAAGGTCGGCCGCGTGAACCCGGCGCGCTCCGGGTTCCCCCGCTGCAGCAGCGTGATGGCCTGGAGGTGCTCGGTCTGCGCCGTCTTCATGTTGCGCACGATGTTCAGGCGGTCCGCGATGCCGGCGCACCGCGGCATCAACGACGAGAAATGGACGCCCGGGATCCGGGTGGGGATGCTGCCGAAGGGGCCTCCGGAGGGGCGTCCCGGCTTCGGGTCCCACGTCTCGAACTGGCTCGGCGCGCCGCAGAGCCAGAGCAGGATGCAATGCTTCTGCGCCCGCTTGGTCTCGGCGGCGAAGACCGGGTTCTGGAACAGGCCGGTGAAGCTCGAGACGGTCGCCAGCGCCCCGCCGGTGAGGCCTTTCAGGAACAGGCGACGATGCAGCGCGTGCTCGTCGGGGCGGCATCGGCCGGGTGGAAGTCCAGGGGTTCCAGGTTCCATGGTCAGGGCATCGTCAAGGATTCCGCGCTGGTCAGCAGCGCCCACATCAGGTCGCGCACGCCGTCGGCCGGCGCATCGCTCCGTCCGGCCAGCAGTGCCACCGCCTGCGCCGCTTCATCCGCGTCCGGCATGCGGTCGTGCGCCGCGAGGAAGGCCTCCCGCACCCGTGCCGCCGGATCCGGCAACGCGGCCAACCGAGCCACCGTGCCGGACGCCACAGGCTTGAGGATCTCGCCCAACGCCGGCGACCGGGTCAGGAACTGTGCCTGCTGGAAAGTGGCGTTGTAGTCTTTCGGCATCACCTCGGGGATGGCGATGACCACGGCCTTGCGCAGGGCGTCCTCGTCCGGCGTGAGACCGGCGGCGACCCGCCACGAACGCGCCAACTGCTCCGCCGAGAGCGGTCGCTCCGACGCGCCGGCGAAGGCTTCCGGCGCCGCTTCCGTCGCGCCCAGAGCGTACGGACGGCTGAGCACGATACCGCGGACGAGGCGCCGGATGTCGTGCCGGTGCGACGCGAAGTCCTGCGCCAGCCAATCGAGCAGCTCGGGATGGCTCGGGACGTTGCGGGCGTTCAGCTCGTCGGCCGGATGCACGATGCCGCGGCCCAGGAGCGCGGCCCACATGCGGTTCACGAACGCCCGGGCCAGCAGAGGATTCCCCCGCGTCGCGGCATCGGCGAAGGCTTCGCGCCGGGAGGTCTTCGGCACCCGCGCCTTTGCCTTCGGGTCGACGTACAGGTCGTCCCGGTCCTCCGGCTTCTCGCCTTCCGCAGGTCGCTTCTCCTCCACGGTGCGGCCGCCCAGCAGCATCACCACGGCCGGTTGGGATTCCTTCTTCAGGTTCGTGAAGTTCACGAAACCGCCCACGGCGGATTCCGCGACCGAAGAACCTCCATCGATGTTCTTGCTCCGGTTGTAGGCCGCGACCAGGCCCCAGTAATGTGCCTGCTTGATCTCCCGGGCCAGCGGATGGTCGTGGCATTGCGCGCAGTCGATGCGCGTGCCGTACACCACCGGTGCGACGGCCTCGGCGATGGCCTGGTGGTCGTTGCGCCGCTCGTAGAGGAACCACGACGCGCCGCGGTCGGCCTCCGATCCCGGACGCGCCACGAGCATCCGGCGCACGGTCTCGTCCCACGGCCGCTCCAAGCGGAAGGCGTCCTCCAGGAAGGCCCACCAACCGTTCTGCCGGCGGCGGTCCTCGTGGTTGTCGCGTTTCGGACGGCCCATCAAGAAGACGTCCCACAGCTCGCGCATCCGGACGGGATAGCCGTCCGACGCCAGCAACGTCTCGACGAGCGCGCGGCGGTCCGCACCTCCCGGCGCCTGGAGGAACGCGGCGGATTCGGCCGCGGTCGGGATGCGGCCGACGAGGTCGAGATAGACGCGGCGGCACCAGGTGCGGTCGTCGACCGGAGCCGCGGGTGTCATGGAACGCCGTGCCCAGCCTTCGGCGACCCAGGTGTCGACCGCCTGCTCGACGGTGGCGAAGGCGCGCGGGACGTCCGTCGCGCGCGTCGCGGCTTTCGCCGGTGCCGCGGACATCGCGGTGATCCATTCGCGGACCATCTCGCGCTCGGCATCCGCAAGCTGTTTCTTGGGCGGCATGTGCGGATCCGCTCCCGGCGCGAGGGCGAGAAAGATCCGGCTCTTCTCCGGGCTGCCGGGCACCACGACCTCGCCTTCATCGCCGCCCTTGAGAGCGGCCTCCGGCGTGTCGAGCTCCAGGCCGCCCTTGTGCTCGAGCGGGCCGTGGCACTTCACGCAATGCACATCGAAGAGCGGCCGCACCTTGCCCGCCCACAACGCGGACGCGTCCGCGCCCAGCCCGCGCTCGACCAGCGCGGACAGGAGCAACGATGTCAGGAGGGGGCGGAGACGCATGTGGCGGGCAGCAGATGTTACAGCCGCCGCTCGGCGCGCGGCAACCCGTCTTGTCGGCGGAGGGTGCACACCGGCTTCGCCCCGCTCACGGCCTCCGGTAGACATCCAACTCATAGACCGACCAGTGGTAGGTGCTGCTGGTCCCGGTCTGCGTGACGCGGACATAGCGCGCGGTCTGCTGCGGAAACGTGATGCGGGTGATGCCGTGTCCGCCGGGGCCCGTCGCCACCGGCTCGCCCCAGGTCACGCCGTCCTTGGAGACCGACACGGCATACCGCGCCGGCGAATCCCAGAGCGCCCAGGTGTTGTCGAGATCGATGCGGTGGAAGGTCTGGTCGCGCCCCATGTCCACCTGGAGCCATTGCCCGGGATACTGGAGCCGGGTCATGTCCCGCCAGCCGTTCCAATGATCGCCGTCGATGGCGTTGGCCGCGGAGATGTCGATGGGGATCTTGTCCCCGCTGAAGAGGAACGTCGTGTCGGGCACCGAGGCCGTCGCCCGCCAGGACCGCTTGTCGAGCGCGACATCGTCCGACGGCTCCGGCGGCTTCGGCTTCGGCGAAGTGAGCGGCAACGTGCCGGTGCCGACGAAGGTCCACGTCCCCGGCTCCGCGTTGAACTTCACATGGTCGGCGTCCTCGCCGTTCCAGGTGATGCCTTTGACCCCGCCGCGGAAGGTGCCCGACCAGATCGCGGTCCCGTTCACGCGGATGGACCTCAGAGACGAGAACGAGACCTTGGGGATGCCCACGATCGCGGTGGTGCCCTCGGGTGAATCGACGCGCAGCGAATATTCCGAGGCCGTCTTCTTCATGTCCACGGCGACCTTGCCCTTGATCGTCGGGACCACGCACTGGATCGAGGTCAGGAACGCCTCCTTCGGAAGGACATGGTAGGTGCTCCAACCTGGCGCTTCCGGCGATATCCCGGCGATGGTCTGGGACAGGAGGATCGCCGGCGGATTCCAGCCGTGGTTCAGCGAGGAACCTTCATCGAACGCATCGATCTGCGACGCCCACCAGCGGTCGTAGTGCTCCCACAGGGTGGTGAAGCGGCTCGGGATCATCGTCCGGTAGCGGTCCGACATGCGCAGCAGCGCGGCCTCCTGGCGCCCCATCATGCACAGCGCCTCGAAGACCCAGCGGTCGAAGAAGCAGCTCGAATAGGTCTTCTTGCTCAGCACGTTCTCGAAGATCGCGTCCCACTTCGAGCGATCCGCCAAACCGGAATGGACCGCCATCGCGTTCGCGCGGTCGTCGGGCGTCTCCACCTGCGACGACTTGTAGTACGCCCCCTGCCAAAACCGGCTGTCGAAGGTGCCCTTGATGTCGGCCAGCTTCGCGTCGATGAGCGGGATGTCCGCTTCGTGCCCGGTGACGCCCGCCATCGAACGCAGCGTCTTCAGGCAGCTGTAGTAGAAGCAGGTCTCGATGACGGCGGTGTCCTTGACCTCCTTGCCCCAGTCGAACCACGTGCGCGGGTTGCCGAACTTGTAGGTCTCGAAAAGGAAGGTCTTGGTCGTCCCGTAGATGGCGGCCATCGATGCCGTGTCGCCGGTCTGCAGGTAGTAGAACCACAGGCCCGATCCACTGAGGAACTCCAGGTGCTGGCCGGGATAGAACTTCGGCTGCAGCTCGCGCAGCACGAGTTCCTTGGCCAACCGGTGCGCCCTCGTGTCGAACACGTAGAAGCACTGGTTCATCTCCGGTGTCCCGTCGCCCCAGAAACCGACGCGCTCGCGGTCCGGGCAATCGTAGAAATGGTCCCTCATGCAGAGATAGGCGGTGCGCGCCGCCTTGTTCCAGAGGGTCGTGTAGTCGCTGTCGTCGCATCGGAACGAACCGGCGAACTCCGTGTCGTAGCCCGTCTCGCGATACTGCACCGATTTCACCACGACCCCGGCCGGGATGGTGTAGATCGCGCCTTCGCCGCTGATCCAGTCCTTCGCCTCGTAGCGGTGCTCGCCCGCTAGCGTGGTGCAGGATTCCGTCTTGGTGAGATAAAGGACGAGCGGGTTGCTGGAGTTGAAGGCGAGGGTCCGCCCGGCGGGCCCGTCCACGACGATCGAGGGCTGGAAATGGCAGTTGTAGGGCATCCCGCACACCAGCTTCCACGGCACGTCCTCGGAATGCGGCAGGACCTTCGAAGTGCGGGCGTAGTCGCGCGGGCCAAAATCTTTGATGAACGGCTCGGCGCCGCGCGCGACGCCGACCGAGCAAAAGAGGATCGCGAGCGACGACAGCAGGAACGGCCCGATGCGGGAGAAGGTCTTCATCGTGAGATGGGGACGTCGCAGAAGCTGAGCGCGGCGATCCCGTTGGTGCCGAGGACCAGCTTGTCCTGGCTCCAGGCGGATTCTTTGAGGTAGGTGATCTTCGTCGCGGCGGACGGCTCCTTCAACGTGAGCGTGAGCACGTTCTTCTCCAGCACGCCCGAGGACACCTTGCCCTTCGCTCCATCGAGGTAGAACTGCCCGGCGAGCGCGTCGTTCCACACGATGGGTTGGTCGAACACCAGCGCGATGGTGTCCCTCGCGGAGCTTATGAAACGGGCGCTCCGGATATCGGGAGGCGTGATGGAGCCGGTCGGCTTCCGGCCGTAGTGGTCCCGCTCGATGAGGGGTTGGATGAGGCGGGCGAATTCTGCCCAACCGACCAGCGGAAAATGGCAGCCGCCCGGCGGCGTGATGCCCAGCGTGGACATCACGCTCAGGTGGGAATAGAGACGCGGCAGGCCGCGCTGGATCTCGCGGATCATGTCCCCGGCCCCGGTGTCCCCGGCCATGCTGCAGGAGTTCGGCCAGATCTGGAAAACGTAGGTGTGCCGGAGGTTCGGGAAGTCGCGCTTCCATCCGGCCGACATCTCGACGAAGTGGTCTTCGTACGCCTTCCAATCGTAGTCGCCCGTCGGCCCCGCCGTGCCCTGGTTGTTCTCGCCCTGGTGCCACAGGATGCCGCGGATGCCGTGGGTGAGCTTCGCCTGCCGGACGCGCCAGAGCATCCGTCCATAGATCGTCCGCAGGTCCGCGGGATCGGCTTCGTTGCGCTGATGCTGGTCGATGCGCGTGCCGCCGACGGCGCCGTTGACGATGAAGATGGGCATCTTCTGGCTCACGACCAACCGCTTGGCCAGTTCCATGCCCCACCAGCCGATCTCCGCGTTCTCGGCCTCCTGCGCCCGCCACACCGGCAGGCACCAGAAGTTGCCCGGGGCGTCGTCCGGTTCCAGCGATCGACGTCCATAGCTGCGGATCCACACGCTGGTCTCCAGCGGCGCCTTCTCGTCCGTGTCGGTCGCGAGCGCGTTGGATTGGCCCTCGATGACGTAGGCGTCGCCACAGACGAGATTGGTGACGGTCCGCAGCACCGTCTCGCGTCCGCCGGTCTTGGTGCCGAACTCCGCTTTGTACCGGATCAAGCCCGGCTTGAGCTTCGCCGACAACGCGTAGGAACCATCAGCCGCCGGTCTCGCCGTCACCGTCTTCTGGAGCCGGTCGTCCGCATAGATCTTGAGAAAGACCGAGCCGGCGGCGGCGTCCAGCCGGCCGTGGTAGAAGAGGGTGCCCTCGTTCTTGTCGTCGCGCGCATAGAACTGGCCCTCCACCGGCTTCTCGTCCTGGCCCGGGACACGCGCCACCCACGCGTCGTGCTCCGGTTCTTTCACCGCGATGCTGACCGTCTGCGTCGCGGGTCGTCCCCCGTTGCTCACCGTGGCCGTCACCGTCAACCGCCCGCTGTTCTGCGCCCGGTCGAGCCGCAGTTTCCCCGGCACGACTTCCTTGATGGTCGCGATGCCCGCGACCTTCCAGTCGAACTTCAGGTCCCCCGCGCCCTTCGCCTTCATGCCGGCCCGGTTCGCCACCTGCGACACCACCTCGATCGGCGTCCGTCCATCCCAAGTCGCCGGGGCCTTCAAGGTGAACACCGGCTCCTGGATGTCCTCCTTCACCGTGATCGGGATCTCCTTCGTCCTCACCCCGTCGGCAAAGACGGCTTTGAAGACCAGGGTCGCCGATCGGTCCCCGGTCACCCGCCCGGCATCGAACCCGTAGCTCAACCGATCCGTCGCCACGACCCGCTCCTCGCCGCCGCTCTTCAGGACCCAGAAGACCTTCCGCGCGCCGCCCGCTTGGGCGGAGAACACCGCGCGGCCCCCTTCCAGCACGGTCGCCGCCGCGGGGAAGACGTCGAACGCCGTGCCCGGCGGCACGATGGATCCCGCGAGCGTCTGCAGGGCCTTCTGGTTCTCGTGCTGCAAACGCACCCAATGCGGCGAACGGACGACCTTCGAGACGCGCACCTCGTCGAGATCGCCGACAAAATCGTAGTTGTCGTACCAACCGCCCAGCCACAAACGCGCGGGGCTCTGGATCGCGAGCGGCGACCTCGGGTTCTTCGAGACGGCTTCGAGCACGCCGTCGACGTACACCTTCGAGTCGCCTTTCTCGTAGGTGTGCACGACATGGACCCATTGGTTCATCGCCATCCGGCCGGAGCTCGAGACATCGGCGCCGGAGAAGTAGCACTCCATCTTCACGTGCGGCGGGCTCTGGAAATGCATCACCACCTTGCCCTGCGCGTGCTCGTTGCCCCACGCCAGCACACGGCCGTTGGCCTGCTCGGGACGGAACCACGCCTCGGTGCTGTGCGGACTGGAACCGGTGGGATACCCGGTGATCTTGTCACCGCAGAAGATGCCCTGCTGACCGGCCAGGTGCCGGGCACCTCCGATGATGCCGCGGGTCGGCGTCGTGCCGACGTCCTTCGAATCCAGCGTGCCGACCTCGTCCTTCACCACCCCGCCCATGTGCCAGACGCTGAGATAGCCGTTGGACTCGTTGAACACCGCCGGCCCGCTCGACTCGGAGGCCGCATCCGCCTTGCCCCAGTGGACCCGGATCTCCTGGTCCTCGTTGCCCCGGACGACCGGCACCCGCACCCAGATGCTGGCCGTGCCGTTGGCCCCATCCCATTCCTCGACCTGATACGCCAGCGGCGCTCCCGCGCGGGTGGAGAACCGCACATCCGCTCCGTCCGCCTTGGCCTGGCTGAAATCGAAGAAGTCCTTGTGCAACCGCACCAGCAAAGGGAAATCCCGCTCCACCGCGCTCGCCGGCAGATCCGCTCCGTCGGGCGTGGTCAGGATGTGGAGCGACCCGGTGTGTTGCCAACCGGGGTATTGGGCCGATGCCCGCGACGACGACGCAACGAGCGTCGCCACGGCCAGGAGCCACGACGAGAGGATGCCATGCTTCATAGGTCGGCGAGTCCGCGAGAGGGGGTGTGACCGGAAGGGACGGACGCAGTGGGTGAGGGAACGCCGACCGGCAGTCGGCTGGACCGCGGATCGGCAACCCGCTGGGCGTCGATGTCTCCAGGGCGACCGGATTGCCGTCGCTTGGGCCGGCTAAGCGCCGGCGACACAGCCGACTGCCAGCCCGCCAAGATCACGGCGGCCGCATCGGCGAGCATGGAAAGCAGGGTCCACATCGGGGTCGCGTTCGAGTATGGGCCCGAGGACCGATCCGGCGAATGGAATCTACTCGGACGCACGTCGCTCGGGCGGCTTGTCGCTCAGACCCGGCGCACGCCACGGAACCACCCAGTCGTGCGGCGGTGAAGGATATTGGGCGCGGGTGGAACCGCGGCCCTCCCGGGCGAGGGCCTTGCCGGTGCGTCACGTCCGGCGTGTGGCGGGACGTCGCGATCCCGGATCGCGTCCCGCCGCTCGGCCCGGAAACGAAAAAACTCGTTGCCGGGCAACGAGTTGAGATCGATTGGCGGAGAGGGGGGGATTCGAACCCCCGGTAGGGATTAGCTACGCACGCTTTCCAGGC
>CAIWVP010000147.1 GCA_903916195.1 uncultured Verrucomicrobiota bacterium
CCGTGGAGCCGCGCGAGCTCGCGCGCCAGGTTCAATCCCAGGCCGTGCCCCGGCACGTCCTCGCCCATGGAGCCGCGATGGAAGCGCTCGAAGATGTGCTCCTGCACCGCCGGGGGGATGCCACGGCCGGTGTTGCCGACTGTCAACGACACCCATCCGGCCATGGTCCGAGCGGTGACCTGGATCCGTCCGCCGGGCCGGTTGTACTTGCGCGCGTTCTCCAGGAGGTTCTGTACGATCACGGTGCAGTAGCGCCTGTCGCCGGCGATGCAGAGGTCGCTGGGGAAATCGGTCCCGACCTCGATGCCGTCGGCATCCGGCAGCGTGCCCAGGTCGTCCAGGCCGGCCTCGATGAGATGCGAGAGGTCGATCGGCGCGAGCTTCAGCTGGAGGTGTCCGGCATCCGCCCGGGCGAGGAGCAACAGGTCGTCGATGACGCTGGTGAGTCGGTAGGTCTGGTGGACGAGCTCGGACAACTCGTCGCGCACATCCGGAGCGAGAGAGTCGCGGGCGAGCAGTTCCTCGAGGCCGGCGCGGAGGACCGTCACCGGCGTCTTGAGCTGGTGCGAGGCGTCCGAGGAAAACCGGGCCGCGCGCTGGAGACCTTCGTTGGTCAGCTCCAGCTCCGCTTCGGCCCGCGCGCGCCGGATGTGGTTGGGGCTCATGGTGTCTTTCCCGGGTCGCCTGCCGGCCTGATCCGGCGGAACATGTCGTACAGGTCCATGTGCGCACGTTCCCGCAGGACCCGGTGCCGAGGTCGGCGACCTAGGTACGACGGCAGGTTCCGGCGGTGGGGGAGTGTCCACAAAACCTTTAGGGTAACAGGGATGTTACCCGGGTCGGAGGCCGGCGGAAGGAGACCGGTTGATCGTGAGGCGAATATGGGCCGCAGGCCAGGAGGATCCGATGGTCCGTTTCAAAAAACAGCGGCCTCGTGGGAGCCGATGAGGGGAGTCTCTCGGATCCTTCGTGAAAACAGAGGCCCGTCATCTCGTCTCCTGCGCCTTCGGACTCCTTTTGAGGGGCTGCTAGAACCGGAGGGTGAACTGCGCCGCGATGCTGCTGCCGGCGCGGCGCGGCGCGGCGGTCTCCTGCAGGAATCCGTACTGCAGCTTCATCTGGGTGTGCGCGGTGAAACGGAACCCGACCGCCGCGTCGATCCGCCACAGGTCGCGGTCCCACGCGAACGTGCCGCCCTTCCCGTCGGGCACCGGTGCGTAGAGCTGCTGGTTCCAGCGCAGCGCCGCGAAGAACCGGGTCGAGAACTTGTGCTTCGCCTCGATATAATAGGCCACCACATCGGCATCGCCGACGTTGGGCACCTCGAAGCGGGACTCGTAGACCTCGGCCCACAGCTGCAGGTGGTGCAGCTCGAAGCGGATGTCCTGGGCGACCACGAACTGCCGGTGATCGCCGATCCCGTGGCCGGCGGGCAGCAGCGGGGCGGCTTCCGGGCGGAGGTACGGCCCGGCGCTGCCGGACACGCCGAGGTTCCACCGCATGTCCGGCCGATAACCGATCCGCGCGTTGTAGGTCGGGTCATCGAAGCCGATCTCGGTCGCGTCCCACGATTCGGGGCGCGCGGAGAGCGCCGAGTTCTTCAGCTCGACGGCGTAGTCGAATTTTCCGGCGCGACCGGACGCCGTGATGCCTGATCCGTACGCCGGGCCCCAGACGACGGGGTTGTACTCGTAGTTCGGTTCGTCGTCGCCGTGGACGAATTCCGCGGCCTTCGCCGGGACCTCGTGGTCGTAGATGGTCGTGACGTTCTCGTAGAGCAGCGGCGCGGTGATGAAGGGGTTGTCCCAGGAGAGATGTCGCTGGCTCCAGTTGCCGGTGACCGCCGCTGCCTTGCCGACCTGGAGGTTGAACCGCCCGTCCTCCCACGGCGTGAACCGGAGCGCATACTCGTCGGCACGGATCTCCGCGGTCTTGTCGGCCGGATCAAAGCCGCGGTCCACGCGTGCCTGGGCGAAGGCGTACCAATGGGCCCCGATCTGCGTGTCGAGGAAGAGCGTCAACCGCGGGTTGACCAAGCTGTCCCGACTGGTGTCGAGCAGGCCCGGTGTCGGTTGCTCGAAGAGGTAGCCCTCGACGTCGACCAGCCCGCTCACCCGGGCGCGGACCTGGTCGTCGAAACCCGAGACCGTCAGGGCCTGGTCGAGCCGGTCGAAGAACGCCTCCGACGTGCCTCCGGCGGCGGAGAGCGAGACCAGGCAGAAGCCGAGCAAAGGGACCGGTTTCATGCGGGAAGCGGTCCTCCGGCCGTCGGGTCGGCAGCATAGAAACGCGCCTCGAACTCGGTCCATCCGTCGTCGGACCGGACCAGCCGCAGCTCGCCTCCGTGGAGCCGCGCGAGCTCGCGCGCCAGGTTCAATCCCAGGCCGTGCCCCGGCACGTCCTCGCCCATGGAGCCGCGATGGAA
>CAIWVP010000148.1 GCA_903916195.1 uncultured Verrucomicrobiota bacterium
CCGGGCGCTTCGGACGGGCGGCTTCGGTGAGATCGCGCTGGAGATCGAGACCGACCAGCGGCCATGTACGGCGCTCCTTCGGGCCTTCGAGCTTGATGGCCCCGAAGAATTCGCCCTGTTCCCACGCGTAGAAGCGCTCCGTTTTCGTCTCCGGCCGGGCCACCTGCGGCGCCATCGCCTTGCGCAGCGCGAAATCGGCCGCGCCGAGATAACGCGCCATCTGCACGTGCGAGACATCGAGCGCATCGCCCACCTTGTTGAAGCCGTGGGCCGTCGTGTCCTCCGGCAAAAAATCCTTCACCTCCAGGTACGGCAGCGAGAAGAGGTCGCGCAGCGTCGCCTCGTACTCGTGGCGGTTCAGCCGCCGTTGGGTCGCCCTGCCCTGCTCCGCGTTCGACCGCCGTTCGACCGCGGTGAGCGACGATGCAAGGGAATCCGTGAAGACCGCGACCTCCCCGGATCCGGGACGCCGTTTCTGCTTCGCCGGCGGCATCTCACCGGATCCGACCTTGTCGTGGACCGACACCCAGGCCGCGGCTGCCGCGGCCGAGGCCTGCGGCGGTCCCAGCGCGGTCAGGTCGAGGCCGCCCTTCTTGCTGTCCGCGTCGTGGCACTCGACGCAGTGCTTCGCGATGAATCTCGCGACCGGGTCGGATGCCGCCCGCCCACGCTCCGCCGCGAGCACGCACACGGCGACGAGGACCGTCCGGACCAGGACGAGCCTCGGCAGGTTGAGACCAGGATTCTTCCACATAAGCGGCGATGATGCCCCACCGGCTTCCGAGCAGATCAACGGGGCGACCGCCACAAGCTACGCGCCGGACGCCCTCGGGTCCAAGCACCAGGTCGCTCCGATGGCTGCTCCGCCGCCGGATGCCGATAGGAATCCCGTTGTCGTCGCCCGCTCCGGCGTCGCAGATTCGGCCGCCCCCGGCACGCGCACCGCCGAAACCGGGACGGCTTCCCATTTGAATCCCTTCTTCCCGACCCGAACCGCCCTGCGCCTGGCGCTGGCGATCGCCACCTTCCCGGCCACCATCGGATCCATCTCCGCGCAGGCGCCTCCCGCCGGTGCCGTTCCCCCTCCCGCCGATTACCGCCGCTTCGCCCTCACCCATGAAGGCGACGTCGCCCGCGGCGCGAAGCTCTTCGCCGACGAGACGAAGCTCGCCTGCATCAAGTGCCACACGACCGACGGCAAGGGCGGCAAGGCCGGCCCGGATCTCGCGGCCGCCGGCGACGCCTATGCGCGGCGCGACCTGGTCGATTCAGTGCTGGCACCGTCCGCCACCATCGCGCCGGGCTACGGCACGGTCATCATCGAGACCAAGGCCGGCGACACCTTCCAAGGCACGCTCAAACAATCGACCGGCACGGAGGTCCAGCTCATGGGCGGCGACGGCAAGGCGGTGACCCTCGCCAAGGCCGATATCCGCCGACAGGACGGCACCGCGGTCTCGCTCATGCCGGAAGGCCTGCAGACCGGTCTCTCGCTCCAGGAGTTCACCGACCTCGTCGAGTACCTCACCACGTTGCGCCAACCGGAGAACACGCTGGTGAGCGACCGGGGGCTGCCCGCCCGCATCCCGCTGGTGGCGAGACCGCTCGTCGCACGGCCCTTCTTGAGCGAACCGTTCACCTTGCCGCCCGGGAAGGTGAAGACCGGTCTGACCGCGATGATGCAGGTGCCTGGCTTCCCCGACGTCTTCCTCGTGCTCCACCAGAAGGGGATGATCTGGCGGGTGAAGAAGACCGCGGCGGGCGATGAGCGGTCGGTGTTCTCCGACCTCACCGGCGAGGTCTTCAGCGAACGCGGACCGAACGGCCTGCTCGGGATGGCCTTCCATCCCAAGTTCCGGCAGAACCGGAAGTATTATCTCCAGCACCAGATCTTCGAGGACGGCAAGGTCGTGACCGTGGTCGAGGAGAAGGAGTTCTCGGCGGACTTCGCACGCGATTCCGGCAGACCCGCCCGCCGGGTCATCCAGACCGTGAGCGTGGCCGAGGACCACAGCGGCGGCTGGATCGAGTTCGGGCCGGACGGCTATCTCTATTTCGCGATGGGCGACACCGGACCGCACAACGATCCCAACGGACACGCACAGGACCTCGGCCTGCTGCTCGGGAAGATGATGCGGATCGACGTGGACCGTCCCGCCGGCGGCCTCGGCTATTCGGTGCCGTCCGACAATCCGTTCCTCGGTCATGCCGGCGCGCGGCCGGAGATCTGGGCCTACGGGTTCCGAAACCCTTGGCGCTTCAGCTTCGACCGGCTCACCGGCGACCTGTGGCTCGCGGACGTCGGGCAGGACCGCGTGGAAGAGATCGACATCGTCCATCGCGGCGAGAACCACGGCTGGAACGTCTACGAGGCCTTCGAACCGTTCTCCAACCAATACCGTGTCGCCGGCCGCACCTTCACGCCGCCGGTCTTCGCCTATCGCCGCAAGCACGGGAACTCGGTCACCGGCGGCTACGTCTACCGCGGCGACAAGCGGTCGTCGTTCTACGGCGTCTACATCTGCGGCGACTACACGTCGAAGATGCTGTTCGGCGTCGTGCAGGAACGCGGCGTGCTCAAGACCGTCCGCCGGATCGGCACCGTCCCGCAGGCGCTCGTCTCCTTCGGCATGGACGAAGCCGGCGAACTCTACGCCGTTGGTTTCGAAGGCATGATCTACCAGCTCGACCTGTCCGCGGCGCGGTTCGACACGCTGGCGACGGAGTAGCTCCGCACCCGTTTTTCGCGTCGCCAGACCCGATGTTCCGGCCCAAGTTCGTTCCATGAAATCCCTGCGCGCCTCGCTCGCATCGGTCCTGATCGCGCTGCTCTCGCTCGGCACCGCCCGGGCCGCGGCACCGCTCAAGGCCCTGATCCTGGACGGCCAGAACAATCACGACTGGAAATCCTCCACCCCGCACCTGAAGCAGGTGATCGAGGCGACCGGCCTGTTCGCCGTCGACGTCGCCACCGCGCCCGGCAAAGGCGGCGACATGGGCGCGTTCCGGCCGAAGTTCGCCGACTACCAGGTGGTCGTCTCGAACTACAACGGGGAACGCTGGACGAAGGAGACCGAGGAGGCCCTGGTCGACTTCGTGCGCAAAGGCGGCGGGTTCGTGCCGGTCCACGCGGCGAACAACGCGTTCCCGGATTGGAAAGGCTTCAACGAGATGATCGGCGTGGGGGGCTGGGGCGGGCGCGATGAAAAATCCGGTCCGTGGCTGCACTGGGAAGGCAAACTGATCCGCGACCTGTCGCCCGGACCCGGTGGGAGCCACGGCAAACAGCACGCGTTCCTGATGGAGACCCGCGCGCCGGAGCATCCGGTGATGAAGGGCTTGCCGACCCGATGGATGCACGCGAAGGACGAACTCTATGACCGGCTGCGCGGCCCGGCCGAGAACGTGACGGTGCTCGCGACGGCGTATTCCGACCCGGCGACCCACGGCACCGGGAAGAACGAGGCGCTGCTGTTCGCGATCCAGTTCGGACGCGGCCGGGTCTTCCACACCGCCCTCGGCCACAACAACGGTCCCGACCTCACCTCCCAGAAGTGCGCCGGCTTCATCATCACCTTGCAGCGCGGTGTCGAATGGGCCGCCACCGGCAAGGTGACTCAGAAGATCCCCGCCGATTTCCCGGGCGAGGACGCGGTGCGATCGCGGCCATAGGACGTGACCGGCACGGGACTCCACCCGGCGACTCGACCGACGGGACCATCCCTCGTCGTGGTCACCCTCGCCGATTCCGGTGTCCGGATAGGCCCGTTCTCCACGGCAAGCGATGTTTGACAGCGCGTTGGATCCGGGAAGCCTAGGCAGACCGTCGGTCCGCGTCGGCGATGCACCCATGAACCCCGTCCTCTTCCCTGCCCGTCCGTCCCGCGCCGCGCGGGCCGTCACATCGTTCCTCGGGGCGACGGCCGCCGCCGGCGTCCTTCTCGCGCAGTCGCTCTCGCCCGCGATCGACCCGGTCTGCGGCCTGCCTAGGCTCACCCTGCGCGGCACCGCCGCCGGCGAGACCTATCAGGTGCTGGGCACCGATGATCTGGACGCCCCAGGTGCCTGGGAAACCCTGATGCAGTTGGTCCCAGGAACGGCCGGACACCAGTGGTTCGAGACCGCGGCTCTGCCGCAAGGACGTCGCTTCTACCGCGTCGAGCGGGTGACCGCCCCACCGGCCCTGCCGCTCGATGACTTCGCGCTCAACGACCATCGCGGCGTGCAGCACCAGCTCTTCCGCGAAGGCGATGCGAAGGCCGTCGTCCTCGTCTTCACCGACAACGAGCATCTCACCGGAGCGTGGTCGGCATTGAAGCCGCTCCAGGAGAAATTCGGGCCGCAGGGGGTGCTGTTCTGGCTCATCAACCCGAAGGATCCCCGCGCCTCGCTCGCCACCGCCGGGGTCGAGGTCCCGGTGCTGCATGACGTGGCCCAGCTGGTCGCGCGCACCTACCAGGCCGGCACCGCGCTGGAGACCGTCGCGGTCGACAACCTGACGCTCGAGGTCTTCTACAAAGGTCCGGTGACCGACCTCTGCGAAACGCCGGCCGGGACCGTCGAGCAGCCGTATCTCGCCCAAGCGCTGGAGCAGTTCACCGCCCAGAAGACCGTCGTCGTCCAGACGGTGAAGGCCCGCGGCAAACCGCTCGGCATCGAGGCGCTCCCGGAGCCGTCCTTCGCGCGCGACATCGCGCCGCTGGTCCGGGCGAAGTGCGTGACCTGCCATCGGCCGGGAGACATCGGGTCGTGGTCGATGACGAACCATGCGGTCCTCGCGGAACATTCGGCCAGCATGCGACGGGACATCCTCACCGGCATCATGCCCCCGTGGCACGCCGACCCGGCCGCCGGCAAGTTCGCCAACGATTCATCGCTCACCCCGACCGAGGCCGCCCGGCTCGTCGCGTGGATCGACGCCGGCGCCAAGCTCGGGAGCGACGAGGATGTCCTCGCGACCCAGCCGTCCGCGCCTCCGGTCAAGTGGCCGCTCGGCCAACCCGATCTGGTGCTCTCGATCCCCGTGCAATCGATCCCGGCCACCGGCGACGTCGATTACCGCTACCTGCTCATCCCGAACCCGAAGACGACCAACGTCTGGCTGCGCGCCGCCACGGTGCGCCCGGGCAACCGCCAGGTGGTCCACCATGCGCTCGTCTTCTCCGGGGCCAATCTCATCGAGGCCGCGCTCCAAGCGAAGGGCGGGCTCGGCGGCTACTTCGCCGGCTACGTGCCCGGCATGGACGCGGTGGAATTCCCGACCGGCACCGGCAAGCTGCTGAAGAAGGGCAGCTACCTGGTGTTCCAGATGCACTACACGACCACCGGCACCGCGACGACGGACAAGACCGAGGTCGGCCTCTACTTCGCGAAGACACCGCCGTCCGAGGAATTGGTGACCGTATCCGCCTACGACACCGGCTTCCAGATCGGGCCCAACGCCAAGGACCACGAGGTCGTCGCCGAGACCACGTTGCCGCGCGACGCCGTGCTCCATGAGATGAGCCCGCACATGCATCTCCGCGGCCGGCGCATGCGCTTCGAGGCGGTCCTGGCCGACGGCAGCGTCGAGACGTTGCTGAACGTTCCCGCGTATCAGTTCGCGTGGCAGACCCTCTTCCGCCTCGCGGAGCCGAAGCAGTTGCCGGCAGGCACCCGGATCCGCGTCACCGGCGGTTTCGACAACTCGGTCTGGAACCCGTGGAACCCGGACCCGACGCAGACGGTCAGCTTCGGCGATCAGACCTACGACGAGATGCTCATCGGCTACCTCAACCTCGTCTGGAAATAGACCCGGCAAACCGGACCACGCCACCGTGCGACCGCCAGGACCAGACCCGTACGCCGTGCTCGGCCTGGAGCGCGATTGCACCCACGATCAGATCCGCGCGGCCTACCGGATCCTCGCGCGGCAGCATCATCCCGATCTGAACCCGGGATCGCCCGGTGCCGCGGAGACCACACGCGAACTCAACGCGGCCTACGAGACGCTCGGGGAACCCGCGCGGCGCGAGGCCCACGACCGGGCGCAGCAGACCCGGACGAGCGCCGCCGGCGGACGGCGACGCGGCGCGGCCGTGCGGGACATCGCCCAGGACGTCCACCTGCGGATCCAGGAATTCCTCCGCGGCACGTCGCTGCAGGTCCGCGTGGTCGATCCCGGGGTCCCGACCGGTGCGGAGACGTATCCCCTGGAGATCCCGCCCGGCACCGCGGTCGGCGCGCGTTTCCGGGTCGCGCGCTCGGTGGATGCGGGAGGAGGAACGGTGGTCGTCCGCGTCCGCGCGATGCCGGATCCGCGGTTCAAGGTGCGGGGCGCCGACCTCCGGTGCGACCTGAGGATCTCCACGCACCGCGCGACGCAAGGCGGTCCCGAGATGGTCACCGGCCCGACCGGCTCGGCCCTCCGGGTGCAGATCCCGCGCGGCGTGAAGCGCGGCGAAGAGATCCGCGTGGACGGCGAAGGACTCCCACGGACGAGCGGCGGCCGCGGCGACCTTTGGGTCCGGATCGTCTACCGACCCGAGGTCCGGATCACGCGGGCCGCACGGAGCGACCTGGATTGATCCGCGGTCGGTCCTTGGCCACGACAAGACGCCGCGTCCTCGACGCCGCGTCTTCCGTTCTGGGGCCGAACGTCCGCAAAAGGGAAGCACCGGCACGGGAGGCGCCTCGGAGGGCGGAGGACGGAGGTCGGAGGGCGGATCTCCCGGCGCACCCGAGGACTCGGCGGCTCAAGCGTCCATCGCGGCGACGAGCGCCTGCCGCATCACCGCGGCGTCGGGCATCACGCCGGTCCAGAAATGGACGCCGAGCACCCCCTGGTTCACCAGCATCGAAAGACCGTCCAATGTCCGGCAGCCGCGCTCGGCCGCCGCGCGGAGCAACCGGGTCCGCGGCGGGCTGAACACCACGTCCGCGACGATCTGGTCCGGGCGCAAGGTGGCGACATCCAACGCCGGCATCACGTCGCCGTCATAGAGCCCGACCGAGGTGCCGTTGATCACCACATCCACCTCCGCCGGCACGCGGAAGTCCCCTTCCCACGGCTGCGTCTCGGCTTGGCATCCCGATGCCGCGACCACGGTCTCGCACAAACGGCGTCCCGGCTCCGGCGTGCGGTTGACCAGGATCAACCGCGCCACGCCGGCCAAGGCGAGCTCCACCGCCACCGCCCGGGCCGCGCCGCCGGCGCCGAAGAGCAGCACCGTCTTGCCCTTCGGATCGACCTGATCCGTGAGCGAACGGAGGAAGCCTTTGCCGTCGGTGTTCTCGCCGATGAGCTGGTCGCCGCGCCGCACCACGCAGTTGACCGCACCGATGACCGACGCCGACACGCCGAGCCCGTCGAGGTGCGGGATGACCGCGACCTTGTGCGGCATGCTGAGGTTGAACCCGCGGAAACCGACCGCGCGCAGGCCGCGGACGGCGTCCGCCAAGCGCTCGGGAGGCACCTCCATGTTCACGTATCGCGCCGCGATGCCGTGGTGGCGGAACGCGGCCTCGACCATGGCGACGGTGGGATTGCCCGCGGCGCCCTGGGACAGGCAACCGACGAGCTCCGGACAGAAAGAGGACGGGGTGGACATGGAAAGGGTCGAGGCGGGTCGAGGCCCGCGACGGCGGGAGCGGAGAGCGGGCGGGTCAGAGTTCGCGCATGCCGCGGGTGATCTCGCGGCGTCCGCGTTCGCGGTTGGCGGCGTCGAAGAAATCGACCGGATTGAAGTCGTCGGTGAGCACGCGCCCGCTCGCTGCATCTGCTTCGACCACGCCGCTGAAGAGCCCGTGCCATTCGGAGGCCACGCCGGGATGCACGTGCGCGTCGGTCGGCGTCGCGCGGATGCGGAGCGGCGCGCGGGACGCCACGAAGAACATGTTGCCGTTGCCGACATCGTGCAGCCGCACCTCGGTGAAGACGGAGCGCAGGGTCTTCTGCAACGAGGCGACCAGGAAATCCTTGCCCCGCTGGAGATGGCCGAAGCTGTTGATCACCAGCACGCCTTCCGGCTCGAGCACCTCGCGCATCGCCGTGAAGGCCTCGGCAGTCATCAGATGCGACGGCGACGAATCGCCGAGGAACGCGTCCAGCACGACGGCGTCGTAGCGGCCGGGAAGACGGTTCAAGAACTGGCGCCCGTCCGCGATGGTCACGCGGCAGCGCGAGCCATCGAAGCCGAAGAACTTCTCCGCGAGCGGTGGCACCGCGGGATTGATCTCCACGACGTCCACCTGGGCGCCGTCGGCCGCGAAGCGCCCCGGCACGATGCCGACGCCGAGCCCGATGCAGAGCACCGAGCGCGGAGCGCCGCCGTAGGCCACGGCGAGGTCGTGCAGGGCGTAGGTGAAGACCGACACGCTCTGCTTGGTGCGGGTGTCGTAGGTGTTCTGGATCAGGTAATCGTTGAGGAAGAAACGGATCAGCCCGTTGGTCGTGTCGCACACCTGCAACTGCCCGAAATCGGAGTTCGATCGGTGGACCTGCTCGAGCTGCCCGAACGGCGGCCTCATATCCGAGCGCACCGCCCCTGCCCCGAGCGCCAGGATGGCCGCCGTCGCGACCGCCGCGCCTTTGCCGCGTCCTCCCCAGACCGCCAGGTACACCAGCGCCAGCAGCGCCACCACCGCCGCGGTGCCGGCCAACGTCACCGAGTTGGGCGCCAACGGCAGCAGCACGTAGCCGATCAACGCCGTGCCGCCCAAGCTGCCGACGGTGCTCACGGCGGACAACCGGCCGACGTTGCCGGCGAGCCCGTCCAGGCGGCCGGTGATGAAGCGCACGAGGAACGGCGTGGTCATCGCGAGCAGGGCCAGCGGGATGAAGAAAAGGAACATCGACGCCAACAAGGCCCCCAAGGCCAACGGCAGGTCGACGCACCGCTCGGCCACCGGTCGCACGCCGAAGAGCACCAGGCAGAGGTAGGCCGAGGCCGCGAGCATCGCGACGTAGAGCCGCCCGAGGCGCGCCGCGGAATCCGCCCACCGTCCGCCGGCGTAGTAGCCGACCGCCAACGACGCCATCGCCACGCCGATCTGCGCGGTCCAGACGAAGTGCGACGTGCCGAGGAACGGCGCGAGCAGCTTCGCGCCGAGGATCTCCACGACCATGATCGCCGCGCCGTTGACCGCGGCGGTCAGGTAGATGAACGACCGCAATCCGGAGGAGACGGTCGGGTTCGAGCTGCCGGGAACTTCCATCGGCCGAGCCTAGGCAACGGAGGCGGTCGTGGGGAGCACGAAACGGAGCGCGGGACGGGACGCCTTCAGCCGAGCTTCCGCAGCTTGGTCACGCGGCCGTCCGAGACCCATTCCACGACGAAGATGTTGCCGTCCTTGTCGAAGCAGGCGTCGTGCGGATGGATGAACCGACCGTTCTCCCAGGTCTCCGGCCGGGTCCGCATGATGAATCCGCCCTGGCCGTCCTTGTTCAGAACCTTGTCGGTCCACGCCGGGTCGTACCCGAGATGCGTGATCAGCTGGTTGTCCTTGCCAAAGAGCGAGATCCGCGCGTGCAGGTCGGGACACATCAACACGTCGCCACGGATGTCCAGATGCGCCGGATAGCTCAGCCCTTCGACCGTGCCGACGTAGTTGCCGTCGAGCGTGAAGTATTCGAGCCGGGCGTTGGCGCGGTCGCAGATGCAGAGCTGCGGGTCGCGGCCGGGACGGTCGTCGAGCCAGATACCGTGCGGCGTGGAGAACTTGCCGTGCTGCTCCCGTCCGCCTTTGCCGCCGAAGGTGGACACATAGCGGCCGACCTTGTCATAGCGGTGGATGTAGCCGGCTCCGTAGCCGTCGGAGACATAGAAGCCGCCATCGGTCGGATGGAACGCGATGTTGGTCGGGATGAACTGCTTCGGGGCGGTGTAGGCCTTCGATTCCCACGGCGTGCCCTGCGCCCAGACGATCTCGCCCTTGAGCGTCGTCTTGGTCACGAGGTTCGCCCAGGTGTGGCAAAGATAGAGATACTCGGTGCCGCCTTCCTTCCGGATGTCGATGCCGTGACCGACGGTGTGGATGTTGAAGGCGCTGTGCTCGTTGCCGAAGCTCCGCACGAACTTCCCGTCCGGGTCGAACACCACGATGCAGTCCTGGTGCCGCAGGCCCGACGATCCGGTGTTGTTCTTGATGTAGATGAAGCCCTGCGAATCCACCGCCACGCCGTGGGTCTCGCCCCACTTGAGATGCGAAGGGAGCCCGCCCCAGCCGTGCCGGCATTCGTAGGTGTGCTCGCCCGAGCCCACGACGGCGTTCTTGGTGCCGGCCTTGTCGGCGGCGCGGAGGACCGAAGGGAACGCGGTGGCGGTGGCAGCAGCGGCCACGGCCGCGGTGGGGGGAATGGAGAAAGGCACGCCTGTTCAGGGCTTGATGCGGGACGGGGGTACGGGCTTCTGAGACCGGTGGCCGCCGGAGGTGTCGAGCGGTGAAAGCAGCGGATCGCACCGGTCAAGAACCGGATCTGCTGCCCGAGATTCCACTTGGTGGCGCGGGCGCGGCCCATAGAGTCCGCGCCATGGAAATGATCGTGGTCCTGCTGGTCGCCGGGGCGGCGCTGCTCGTCCTCGAGCCTTTCTTCCCGCACTTCGTCGCCGGCCCCGTCGGATTGGCCGCGTGGGTCGTCGCCGTGCTGCTCACCTACGCGCGCCATGGCGCCGATACCGGCAACTTCACGTTGCTCGGCGTCCTGGTGGGCGGCATCGGCGGCGCGGTGTTCTATGTGCGGCAGCTGCCGAAGAGCCGGTTCGCCCGGCCGTTCAGTTCGCACAAGGTCCATCCGCCGGCGGACATCACCGGTTCCCACCTGCTCCACCAGAGCGGCATCGCGCTCTCGCCGTTGTTGCCCGGCGGCATCGCCGAGATCGGCGGCCGACGGATCGACGTCGTCTCCGAAGGCGGCGCCATCGACCGCGGCCGGACCGTCCGGGTCATCGCCGTCGAAGGATCCCGGGTGGTCGTCCGCTCGGCCTGATCTTTCCCAGAACACCCAACCCAGCTTCCCATGATCGCAGACATCCAGATCGGTTCCCTCGTCCTCATCGCGGTGCTCGGCGTCGTCGCGCTCGCGCTGCTCACCGTCTTCCTGAACTTCGGTTCGATATGGCTCCGCGCGATCGCCTCCGGCGCCAGCGTCGGGCTGGTCGAGCTCGTCGCGCTCTGGCTGCGGAACCTCCCGGTCGGCCTGGTCGTGGACAACCGCATCACCGCCGTGAAATCGGGCATCCCGCTCACCATCGACGACCTGTCCACGCATTACCTCGCGGGCGGCAACATCGACATGGTCGTGCAGGCGCTCATCGCCGCGCGCAAGGCGGGCATCCACCTGGAGTTCGACCGCGCCTGCGCCATCGACCTCGCGACCAAGGGCACCGGCAAGACCGTGCTCGAGGCCGTGAAGACCTCGGTCAACCCCAAGGTCATCGACTGCCCCAACCCCGCCTCGGGCCGCGCCACCATCGACGGCGTCGCCAAGGACGGCATCGTCGTGAAGGCCAAGGCCCGCGTCACGGTCCGCACCAATCTCGATCGCTTCGTCGGCGGTGCGACCGAGGAGACCATCATCGCCCGCGTCGGCGAGGGCATCGTCACCACCATCGGCTCCTCCGACAGCTACAAGGTCGTGCTCGAGAACCCGGACCGCATCTCCAAGAACGTGCTCGAGAAGGCGCTCGATGCGAACACCGCCTTCGAGATCCTCTCCATCGACATCGCCGACGTGGATGTCGGCGAGAACGTCGGCGCCAAGCTCCAGGCCGAGCAGGCCGAGGCGAACAAGCTCATCGCCCAGGCCCAGGCCGAGGTCCGCCGCGCCGCCGCGGTGGCGACCGAGCAGGAGATGGTCGCCCGCGTCGCCGAGATGCGCGCCCGCGTGGTCGAGGCCGAGGCCCAGATCCCGTTGGCCATGGCCGAGGCCTTCCGCAGCGGCAACCTCGGCATCATGGACTACTACAAGATGAAGAACCTCCAGGCCGACACCGGCATGAGGGAGAGCATCGCCGGCAACAAGGCCTGATCCCCACTTCCGCTCCCTTGCTCCGATGATCGCCGGATTCGACCTCGGTTCGCTCAAGCCTTTCCTCATCGTCGGCATCGCGGTCATCGCCGCGCTGGTGAAGGCGTTCGGCAAGCCGAAGCATCCCTTCGACCGACCGTGGGAGAGCGAGACCCTCCCGGAACGTTCCGAGGGCCACAAAGTGCTCGGCCGGCTGCCGCGCGCCGAAGGACGCCGACCGCCGTCGCAGCCTCCGCTCCCGCCCGTCCAACCCCGGTGGGAGACGATGAGAGAGCCGGGCGACGCGCTGCGCGAGACCCGGGTCGAAACCGTGCCGCCGCCGCTTCCGCGGTATCCGCGAGGTCCCGTCCGCCCGCCGATCTATGCCGACCCGGCGATCAACGAATCCGCCGACATCGAATCCGCGCCCGCCCCGAGCCAGGAGCTCGCCACGCTGGCGCCCGCCGACGATGCCTACGCCCTGGCCGCCGGCCTCGAGACGCGGGTGGCGGCGCATCTGCGCGAAGTCGACGAAGGCATCGCCAACGCATCACCCGACCATGTCCGCGAACGGTCCGGCGGACGCTCGGCCGAGATGGAGCAGGTGCTCGCCCTGCTGCGCCAGCCGAAGACGGCCCGGCAGGCCGTGATGGCGACGGTCATCCTCGGACCGCCCCGGGCGCTCGAAGGCTGATCTCGGGCAAGCCTCGTTGACCCGCGCGGTCCTCGTCGCCACCTTCCCCGCCCTTGCTCCGATTCTTCTCCATCGCGCTGGCCCCGGCCGTCGCCTTCCTGGTCGCCCGGGCCGCGGATCCGGCCGTGCCGACGAACCTCCCTCCCGTCAAGACGACGGTGGCCCCGCAGAGGTCCACCAACGTCGCCCCGGCGTCGGCATTCGTGCTGCGCCGGATGGAGATGGTCCCCCCCTTCGTCCCGCCGCGTTTCTTGGCCGCCCGGTTCCCGCGCGAGCTACCGGTGACCGCGGTCGACGCGATGGCCCTCTGCGACGGCAAGCTCTGGCTCACCGTCCGCCCGCAAGGCGCGACGAACCTCCCGCCGGGCTCGGGCAGGATCTGGGTGTCCGATCCGGTGGCGAACACCCTCGAGCCGGTCCGCGGTCCGTTGCAGAAACACGCGGTGAACGCCCTCCACCCGGGCCATCGGAAGCTATGGCTCGCGCTCGACGGCGGGATCGCTTCGCTCGACACGCAGACCCTGGCGGTGGACGCCTTCGGCCCCGCGCGCGGCGTGACCGTCACCGACCTCGTCGGGTTCGCGGACGTCGACACCAGCGTCGTGGCGATGGCCCGGTCCGGTGGATTGTTCGGATTGGCTCCGAACGCGAACGATTTCACGCGCGCCAGCGTCCCCGCGCCGAACCTCGACCCGAGGGTCCCGCCTGCCTGGCGGATCTTCGCGGGTTCGCGCGACTGGATGCTCGCGGCGACCGGCACCCGGGTGGTCAACCGCCACGTGCGCGCCTCGCAATGGGTGCCGTTCGGCGATGTGCTCGGCCGCGGATCGCCCCGCTTGGAAAAACCGGTCCTGGTCTGCGCCGCGGGCGATGGCGGCGGCGGCTTCTGGCTCGGCAGCGACGCCGGGCTGCACTGGATCGATCCCGACACCGGCGCGGTCGAGGACCGGTTCGCTCCGCTCGAGGTCACCGTGCCCGGCGGGCTCGGCATCACCATCGGGCCCGGCTACCAGGCCTCGCCCGCCGCCTACGTCCAGGCTCGTGCCCGGGTGATGGCCGGGGTCCGCGACCGCATGCGGCAGCGCGCCCGGTTCGCACGCGCCAGCGCCGACGCGCGGCTCACGGTCAGCCCGGTGCTGCCCACGAGCCGGATCCCCGGCGGCGTGACCGCGCTGCTGGTGGACACGTCGTTCTTGTGGATCGCCACCACCGACGGCGCGAACAAGGACCGCGCCCGCGTGCTGCTCTTCCACATGCCGAGCAAGAAGTGGATCGGATGGTTCCCGGTCGGCTCTCCGGTGCGGACCCTCGCGGCCGACGCGCGCCACCTGTGGCTCGGCCTGGACGTCAGCCACGCCCCGACGGCCATCCCGCTCGTGGCCATCGACAAGGCTCCCCTGCTCGCCGTTCCGCCGGCCCGCTGGACGCCCGATGCCTTCCGGTCCGCTGAGATCGGCTCGAGGCTCGCCGCCCTTCCGCCAAAGGAACGCGCCGTCCACGCCTTCTTCAGCGGCGACCCCACGAAGGTCGCCGAGATGCTCGCTCCCGACGGACAACCCCGCGCCGACGCCGACGCCGAATCGTTGTTCCTCCTGGCCTTTGCCCACGACCCGGTGGGCCTCGACAAGCCGGAGAAACTCGAGGCCTTCGCGTCCGAGCTCCGTTCCCGTTTCCCCCAGAGCCTCTTCACCGAGATCATCAACTCGGTGAGGCCGGCCGCGAAACCCGGACCCGACCCGGACCCGCCCAAGGAAGCCGCCGATGAGACGGTGGCCGACGTGCTCGCGCGGCGCGACCTGGACGGCAACGGCAAGCTCAACGCCGTCGAGTTGCGCCTCTGGCGCGGCCCCGAGGTGGACCTTAAGACGTTCGACCAGGACGGCGACGGTCAGCTCGACGCGGTGGAGATCGCGAAGCTCCTGCGAGCGCGCTGAGACGGCCGCGCTCACGGAGTCGGTGGCGGAGTCGGTGGCGCGAGCGGATCCGGATCAGGCAGTTTGAACTGCTGATCCAACCAGTTCTTCTCCGCGCGTTCCCATGTGGCGCGACCGCGTCCGCCGCCGAGGAATGCTTCGGCCTGTTTCCCGATCCAATCGCGGAGCGCGGTCTCGTTCACCGACGGCCACGTCGAGGCCCACCGCTGGTTCGACTCGAAAACCATCCGCAACGCGACCTTGGGCCAGCGCATCGATCACAACCTGTCCGCGCCCAAGAGCGCACGACGGTGCTGAAGGGACGGCGCCGGGCTGAGTCCGAGAAACGTTGCTCCGGAGGGCTCAGGCCGGCAGATTGTCCAGGGCAGCCTGCGCCTGCTTCTCCTTCACCTGCCAATCGAGCAGACGTTGCCGATGCTCCTCGAGCACCTTGGCCGGGACCTTCTCGGCGAAGGCCGGGTTGGCGAGCTTCACCTGTACCTTGTCGATCTCGGAGCGGATCTTCTCCAGCTCCTTGCCCAAGCGCTCACGCTCGGCGGCGTAATCCACCAGGCCGGTCAACGGCAGGAACAGCTCGCCCAGCGCGTTCGCCGCCATGGGCGTGCCCTTCTCGGCGATCCAACCGGCGGCGACGACCTCGACGGCCTCGGCGTTGAGCAGGAGCTTGATGACCTCGACCTCGGTGCCCGGCAGATCGCCGGCGGGACGCAGCACGAACTTCACCTTCTTCGCCGGATCGATCTTGCAATCCCGGCGCAGCCCGCGGCCGAGCGCCACGAGGTCGTACTTCGACTGCGCGACCTTGTCCGCGGTCTCGTCGAGGCCGAAGTAGATCTTCTCCTCGTCGCTGAACGCCTTGGGCCACGCGGCGAACATGATGGTCTTGCCGCCCTGTTCCGCGGGCATGTCGGCGCTGTACCCCATGCCGTGCCACAGCTCCTCGGTGATGAAGGGCAGGAACGGATGGAACAGCCGCAGCAGATGTCCGAGCGCGAAGTCGATCACCGCCAGCTTGTTCGCCTTGAGCTTCTCGTCCGTGCCGTAGAAGGCCGCCTTCGACGCCTCGACGTACCAATCGCAGTACTCGCTCCAGAAGAACCGGTAGAGCGCGGCCGTCGCGTCGCTGAACTTGTAGTCGGCCAGCGCCTGCGTCACCTCGCGGATGGCTTGGTCGAGCCGCAGCAGGATCCACCGGTCGTCCGCGGTCAGCAGCAACGGATCGATCTCGCCCTCGATGACGCTTTCGGCGGTGGCGACCATCTGGCGGAAGCGGCAGGCGTTCCACAGCTTGTTGCAGAAGTTGCGGCCGAGCTCGACGGTCTGCTCGTCGAAGAGCACGTCCTGCCCGAGCGGTGCCGCGCGCATCACGCCGAAACGCAACGCATCGGCGCCGTACTTGGCGATGAGATCGAGCGGGTCGGGCGAGTTGCCGAGCGATTTCGACATCTTGCGGCCCTGCTTGTCGCGGATGATGCCGGTGAAATAGACGTTCCGGAACGGCAGATCACCCATCCACTCGTAGCCGGCCATGATCATGCGCGCGACCCAGAAGAAGATGATGTCCGGCCCGGTGACGAGATCGGTCGTCGGATAGAAGGCCTTCAGCGTGGCGTTCTTCGCGTCGGTCTCCTTGTCGCCGGTCCAGCCCATCGTGGCGAACGGCCAGAGCCAGGAGCTGAACCAGGTGTCGAGAACGTCCGGGTCTTGGACCCAGTTCTCGGCATCCGGCGGCGGCTCGATTCCGACATAGATGTCCTGGGTGCCTTCGGCTCCGGCGACCAGAGCCGTCTTATCGTGATTTTTTGGGACGCGATACCACACCGGGATCCGATGCCCCCACCACAACTGGCGGCTGATGCACCAGTCCTGGATGCCGTTGAGCCAGTGGTCGTACACCTTGGCCCAGCGCTCGGGATAAAACTTCATCTGCCCGTCCGCCACACAGGCCTGCGATCCGGCGACGCTCGGATACTTGAGGAACCACTGCTCGCTCAGGCGCGGCTCGATGGGCACGTCGGCACGTTCGCTAAAGCCGACGTTGTTCACATAAGGCTCGGCCTTCTCCAGCACGCCCGCGGCCTCGAGGATCTCCATCGCCTTCTTGCGCGCGACGAAGCGGTCCAAACCCGCCAGCTCCGCACCGACTCCCGCCGTCATCTTGCCGTCGGGCGTGAGGATATCGATGACCGGCAGCTTGTGCCGCAGACCGATCTCATGGTCCGCCTTGTCGTGCGCGGGCGTCACCTTCAGCACGCCGGTGCCGAAGTCGAAGGTGACGTGATCATCCGCGATGATGGGGATGACGCGTTGTTCCTTCGGCAGGTCGAGCGGCAGCGCGCGATAGACGTGCTTGCCGATGAGGTGCTGGTAGCGCAGGTCCTTGGGGTTCACCGCGACGGCGGTGTCCGCCGGGATGGTCTCGGGCCGCGTCGTGGCGATGGTCAGGAACGTGCCCGGCGCCTCCACCACCTCCACGCGGAAGTGGTACATGAAGCCCTTCTGCTCCTTCATGGTCACCTCCTCGTCGGAGAGCGCTGTGAGCGAAGCCGGACACCAGTTGACCATGCGTTTGCCGCGGTAGATCAGGCCCTTCTTGTAGAGGTCCACGAACACCCCCTGCACGCACCGGGAATACTCCGGGTCCATGGTGAAGCGGGTCCGGGTCCAGTCGCAGGACGCGCCGAGCGCGCGGAGCTGCTGTAGGATGATGCCGCCGTACTTCTCCTTCCATTCCCAGATGCGGGCCACGAGCGCCTCGCGTCCGAGATCGTCGCGGTGCTTGATTTCGCCGGCCTTCTTCAGGGTCTTCTCGACGACGTTCTGCGTGGCGATGCCGGCGTGGTCGGTGCCGGGCAGCCAGAGCACTTCCTTGCCGTCCATGCGCGCCTTGCGGGCGAGGATGTCCTGGATGGTGTTGTTGAGGACGTGGCCGAGGGTGAGCACGCCGGTGACGTTCGGCGGCGGGATGACGATGGAATAGGCCGGCCGCGTCGCCGAGACACGCGCCGGATCGGCGGTGAAGCACTCCTGCTTCAGCCAGAAGTCATACCATTTCGACTCGACGGACTGCGGCTCGTAGGCCTTGGGGATTTCGCTCATCTCGGTCCGGCGAGCCTAGCGGATGGACGGGCCCTTGGGCAACAGGCGCGAACGGAGGGCGCGAACGGAGGGCGCGAACGGAGGGCGCGAACGGAGGGCGCGAACGGAGGGCGCGAGCGGCGGGCGCATCGCTGAAGAATCTCCGTGCGGTCCGGCCCGGCGGCGGGCATCTGCTCATGAAGATGACGATGGTCGCCGCCATGACCGACGACGCGGAACTGCTCCGGCGCTACGCCAGCGACCGGGCCGAGGACGCCTTCGCAGAACTGGTCCGCCGGTACCTCGACCTCGTCTATTCCGCGGCGCTCCGGCAGGTCGGTGGCAACCCGGCGAGCGCAGCGGATGTCGCGCAGGCGGTCTTCACCGAACTCGCGCGCCACGCGGACCGGCTCACGCGGCATCCGGCGCTCACCGGTTGGCTCTACACCACCACGCACCGGATGGCCGCCCGCCACGTCCGCGGCGAAGTCCGACGCCAACGGCGCGAACAGGAGGCGCACGCCATGCAGGAACTTCAGCGCGACACCGGACCGGAACTCGATTGGGCGCGTCTCCGTCCCGTGCTCGACGACGCCATGCACGACCTCGGCGAGACCGACCGGACCGCCGTGCTGCTGCGCCATTTCGAGCAGCGTCCGCTCGCCGAGGTCGGTTCGAAGCTCGGCCTGAGCGAGAACGCCGCCCGGATGCGGGTGGACCGGGCCCTCGACAAGCTGCGCGCGAAGCTGGCGAAGCGCGGCGTCACCTCGACCGCCTCCGCGCTGGCGGTGGCGCTGACCGGTCAAGCGGTCACGGCCGCCCCGACGGCGCTGGTAACCAGTATCTCCGCCGCGGCCTTGACGGCGGCAGCCGCGACCGCTTCCCACTTCGGACTCCTCTCGCTCATGACCTCCACCCAGCTCAAGACAGCCGGCGCGGCTCTGCTGATCGCCGCTGCTGGGACCACCATCGCGCTGCAACAGCTGTCCGCCCGGCGACTGCGCGCGGAGAATGTTGAACTGCGTCAGCGTGCCGATACCGCTGCCGAGGACGCCAGGCTCGCCCCTGGGACCGCCGCAGGGACCGCCGATGCCGCAGCGCGCCAGCAATCGCTGTCGGCGGAGCTGCTGCGTCTGCGCGGCGAAGTGGGGCAGCTACGGCAGCAGTTGGCCGGAGCGCGCCGCGCGGAAGCGGCGGCACGCAAGCTGGGACCCGCCCCATCAGGTCCGACCGAAGCCGAGGCGGAAGAAGCCACCAAGGTGTTCGCCATCCGGCGCATGGATGCGGTGAAGCTCCTTGTCTCGGGGCTTCACATGTTCGCGGCCAATCACGACGGACGGTTTCCTGATTCATTGGAAGGTATCGTTCATGAACTCGCGTCGAGCGAAGAACGGCCCGAAGTGGCCGTTGAAGCCTTGCGCGTTTTTGGGCCCGAAAATACGCGGCCCGACGACTTCGAGATGATGTTCAATGGTCTTCTCAAGGACATCGGGAACCCTTCCTCAGCCATCGTCCTGCGCGAACGCGAAGCGTGGCAGAATTCCAAAGGAGGGTGGATGCGGACCTACGGCTTCGCCGACGGCCACAGCGAGATCCACCGCAGCGACAGCGGCGACTATTCGGCTTGGGAAGCGGAGCATCAGGTCCGGCCAAAGACCGGAGATCCCGCCTCGGGCCCCGGCAACTGACCGGGTGTCGCGCCACATGACGGAGAGGGTCCCCGCGATCCATGCGAAGCGCGGCGAATCCGCAGCGACGACAAGGCACCGCGAGTCATAGAGGCATCGGCACCGAACCACCTCGATTTTTCGGGTGTGTCCTCCATTCCGCGTCTCATCGCGTGCCCCGCGGGCTGGTCTTTCCGCGGACCGGCCCTCCAAGAATCTTGTGCTATTTCCCGGGTCGGTGGCGTTGCTTCAATCAAGTGGACCCCCTCACGACAGTGCTGAGAGGAGTTTCTCCACCATCCGTCCCCGGTCCATCCGACGTCTCGTCATTGCGGCGGTCCGACCCAGCCTCTGGCCCTGACCCGCGATCGGGCGTCCCGGATCCAAAAACAAAAAAGGGGCAGCCTTGCGGCTGCCCCTTTTGAAGAACTGGGAAGCTTAGCGCTTCGGGAACAGGAACTCCTGGTCACCACCGACGGACACGCCGGCGTCACGGACCTGCTCGCGGAGGCGGCCGGACGTGGTCTGCTGGACCGAGCCGTCACCGAGCAACAGGTTGCCGGCGTTCTGGTGGATCTTGCCATCATAGCCGAGGACCGACTTCGCATCGCTGGCCTGGGCTTGGGTGAGCTTGATATAACCGGCGACCTTGCCCACCGAGCCGTCCATGGGGGGCGTGCTGTTGGTGATGTTGCGATCACCACCGAGGATCGACTGCGGATTCTCTTCCGAGGCCGTGGTGCCGATGAAGTAGCTGACGGCCTTGTTGCCGGTGAAGTCGTTGGTCCGCATGATCGCCGCGAAGTTCGGGGCGGTCTTGGTGTCGGAATCCGACGGGCAGGCGATGATCTTGGGCGTGCTGAGCTCGTTGGAGATGGCAGCGAGGTGGACCCAAGCGGAGCCGAGGGTCTGGCTAGCGTTAGCAGAAGCGCCCGTGCCACCGGAGACCGTCGCACCCGCGGTGGTGTTGAACTCCGAGGTCCCGCCCTGGTTGGTGGAGATGTTCCAAGGGAACGAACCGCCGTTGTCGGTCGAGAAGATACGGAACGCGAGGCCGACGTTCTTCAGGTTGTTGACGCAGGAGATGCGGTTGGCCTTGGCCTTCGCCTTGGCGAGCGCCGGGAGGAGCATGCCCGCGAGGATCGCGATGATGGCGATGACGACGAGGAGTTCGATCAGCGTGAAGGCGCTGAAACGCTGCTTACGGAGACGAGTCATAGGTTTTTTAGTGAGTGATCGGAGTTGTGTGAGGCGACTATCTAGTGACGCTCGTTCGACAGTCAACGCCTTTCTCCTTCCCCTAAGCAGCGCCAGTGCCACGTGCACCAAAGGCCTAAAAACAGGGCTTTCCTGCGCAAGACCGCACGGGACATGCGTGAAGATCCGTCGCCATGAGTGGGATCCACGCATCTTTTTTCCCGAGTGTCACCGCGATGATACACGCTCGCTGGGCAGACCCTCTGGATTTTGTGCCCGATCCGACGCGAGGGCGACCTCGGATGGAGCGGATAGTTTGCCCGACCGCGGAAGGAAGGACGCCGCTGGGACCGGAACGCGACCGCGCGCAGCGGATCCCACCGGCGTCGGCTCGCCCGACGCCGGGTGCGGTCATCCCTTGTCCGCGAAAAGAGCGCGGTCGAGCAGGCCGGTCACGGTGATCATCGGCGTGTTCACGCATTGGCTGATCCTCAGGTCGAGGGCGACGCTGCACAGGATGTAGGCGTGCTGCGGCGACAGCGAGAGACGCGCCATCAGGAAATCGATCGCTTGGTGGATCACGTCGCGCGCCGCGTCCATCGCCTGTTCGGCCGAGGCGATGAAGGCGAAGGCACCCAGGGCGGGGAGCGCCGGCGCCTTGGGCGGAGGAAGTTCGGCGAACGGCTGGTCGAGCCGGAAGTCACGGCGCACGGTGAGCTGCAACTCGGCGTCGACCGGGGCCTCGATGCCGTTGATGCAGACCTCGCCGTCGCCTTGGGCGGCATGGGCGTCGCCCGCGGAGAAGAGGGCACCTTCGTTGAACACCGGCAGATAGAGCGTCGCTCCCGCGACCAGTTGCCGGATGTCCAGGTTGCCGCCGAACGGACCCGGCGGCCGGGTGCGGTGCTCACCGGGCGTGGGTGGCGCCACGCCCATGATGCCGAGGAACGGAGCCAGCGGCAGCGTCACGGGCGAGAGAGAACGGCTGAAGGTCTCCTCCAGTTCCCAGATGAACAGGAAAAGGTCCGGGAAGCGTCCGGGCAAGGCGCCGAGTCCGGGCACGAGACTGGTCCAGCCCCAGCCGTGATGGCGGACGCGGCGGACCTTGATCTCCAGCACGTCGCCCGGTCGCGCCCCCTGGACGAAGACCGGGCCGGTGATGGTGTGGATGCGGCCGCGGTCGATCTTGGCGTAGTCTTCCAGCGTGCTCGCGGGCGTGACCTGGCCACCGCTTGAATCGAAGCACTCGAACTCCACGACATCGCCCGACGCGATCTCGAGCGCGGGCGGGAGCCGGTTGTCCCAACGGGTATGGACGTGGGCCTTGGAAAGGAAGTGCTCGGCCATATCAGTGGATCTCCACGGTCATCTGGACCTCGACCGCCGCGCCGAGGGGCAGGCCGTTGACGCCGATGGCCGCACGGACGTGGCGCCCCGCGTCGCCGAAGACCGCCACGAGCAGGTCCGAGGCGCCGTTGATGACCTTGGGGCTGGCGGAGAAATCGGGCACGCAGTTCACGTAGCCGTTCACGACGACGACCTGCTTCACCCGGTCCAGATCACCGACGGCGGCCTGGAGGTTGGCCAGCAGGTTGAGGGCACAGATCCTGGCGGCCGAGTAGCCTTGTTCGACGCTGAGTCCGCCGCCCACCTTCCCGGCGTGGGTCAGCTTGCCGTTCCAACTGGAGATCACACCCGGAAGGAACACCAGGTTGCCGACGACGCGGAACGGCAGGTAATTGCCGCCGGATGCGGGCGGTCCGGGCAGCTCGAGGTCGAGTTCAGCCAGCCTGGCCAGGACGGCGCTCATGCGATCAGTTCTTCGTCGTGGCGGGATCGGCCGGCGGCGACGCGCGGTTGATCTCGAAGGCGACCTTCTGGATCCCGGCCAGCTTCACCTTGTCGAGCACGTCGATGACCGATCCGAAGAACACCTCGCGGTCGCCGCTGATGTACACCCGCGGTCCGTTGGTGCCCGCCTTGTTCAGCTTGACCAGCTCGGCGATGAGGGCACCGCGGTCCATCGGCTTCTTGTCGAGGAAGACGTCGCCCTTCTTGTCCACGCTGATGGTGTAGAAGTCGGACTTGGACTCCGGCTGGGCCGACGAAGCGACCGGCAGGTTCACCTTGATCCCCTTCATCTGGATCATGCTCAGGCTCACGAGCATGAAGCACGCGAGCAGGAAGAACATGATGTCGATCAGCGGGATGATCTCGATGCGGGCCTTGCCGCCGTGGCCGTTACGCGACCGTCGTGAGCTTAGCTTCATTCTTCTTGAACTTGTAGGCCTCGACGAGGACTTCGACGTTGGTGGCGACGGTCTCCAGCTCCCGTTGGAGGCGGTCGACCTTCCGGTTATAGAAATTGTAGGGGACCAGGCAGAAGATCGCCGTCCCCAGCCCGTAGGCGGTCGCGATCAGTGCCTCGGCGATGCCACCGGAAACCTTGGTCGCCGCGAGCTCGTCGGTGCCGACGAAGTTGAACGAGTGCATGATGCCGGTGACGGTCCCGAGCAGCCCCAGCAGCGGCGCCAAGGTGATGACCGTGTCCATCACCGGAAGAAAGCGCTCGGCCCGATCGACCTCGTCCGAGGCCGCCACCTGGAGGGCGCCGGGAAGCGAATCGGCCGTGTGCGCGTAGTTCAGCCCCTCCCAGATCATCCGGATGGCCGGGTCCGGCGAGGACCGCGCCATGCTGGAGGCCACCGCGAGGTCGCCGGCTTTGAGCGCCTCGAACACCTTGCGCCGGCGGTCCATGTCCTTCTTGGGCCGCTGCTGGCTCCACCAGAGGAAACGTTCGCCGACGACGGCCAACGCCACGATGGAACAGATGAGCAGCGGCCACATGATCGGTCCGCCCTTGATGAAAGTGTCGATGACGATATTGGCCAGCATAGCTTGGTAGGGGCGGTGCGAACGCACGTCGCCTCCGACCGGCAGTAGCAGGCGCTCTGCCATCAACCGCGAAGATCGCGGCGCACATGCGTCCCCATCCGGAAACGCCAGCAAAGCGGCCGCGTGTCTTAGCGTATCGCTCCACGAAGACGCGGAGGCCTGTGGTCCGGATCTGTGGTGCCGCAAAAAAAACGCCAACCGGACGGGACGGGTTGGTCGAACTTGTCCGTTTCGCACGCAGCAACACCGTCACGGGACCATGGAAGCAAAGCTGCTCTCCGGCCGGCATGGCTGATCCTACCTTGGTCCCTCGGCGCGCACGCCTCGCCACGATGTTCGTCCTGATCGGTGCGTCCCTGTCCGGTATGCTCCGACCTGCCCACCCGGTGGCGCAGGAGCTGGTCCCGGCAGCGGATCCTCCCGAGGTGCGCTTCCTCACGTTCGCGCCCAGCACCTATACGAAACGGTACGATTCGGTCCGCGCCGGATTGGGCATCGCCCTCCAACTCGGACGCCTGGCCGAAGAGCATCGGCTGCCGGTGAAGATCGGCTTCATCAACGGCGTCCCCGCGCTGCGCAACGAGGGCGAGGCCCGTGCCCTGTTGCGGGGCGCTCCGGTGATCGTGGTCGGTGGTTCGACCTGGTCGCAGGGATCGTCGGCTCCGTTGAGACGGTTCTTCGAGATGACCGGCTCGGAATCGCTCTGGGGGGTCTCGGCCTCGGTTTGGGCCACTTCGGGGGGAAGCCACACCGGCGGCGAGATGGTCGTGCTCGACTCGATGCGCTCGCTGATGGGGATGGGCGCGCAGACGTTCACGCTCGGGCAAAAACTCATGGTCTTCACCACGGACGAACGCACCGGCGTGCCCGCCGGCGAGTTCACGCTGCTGGACTGCTGGTACATGGAGCAGTTCGCCAAGACGCTCCTCCTCGCCGCCCACGCCAAAGGCGATCCGCTCAAGGCGAAGGGGCTGGCGCAGACGCTGAAGCTGACCCACGCCTACTACTTCGGACTTCCCAAGACGAACGAGGAACTGGTGCCCCGGCACGAGGAGATCCGCGGATGGATCAACACCGCCGCCGACAAGAAGTCCGCCGCGCTGGCCGCCATCGCCCGGCGGCTGGGCCTGGCTGCCGAGGCGCTGCGTCCGGCGCTTCCCGGCATCAGCGAATGACCACGCCGTTCCCGTTGCCCCTCAATTTCAGCACCCATGACCGACCTGATCGATGCCCGTTGCATGCAAAAAGCGTTCGCCGTCGCCCAGAGCGCCAGGGCCGACGGCAACCCTCCGTTCGGGGCGGTCCTGGCCGACGGACAGGGCGGCGTCCTCCTGCGCGCTGAGAACACGGTGGACACCGGCGGCGACTGCACGGGACACGCCGAGACCAATCGGATGCGGATGGCGACGAAGACGTTCCCCGCGTCCCGTTTGGCGACCTTCACCCTCTATTCCAGCACCGAGCCGTGCCCGATGTGCGCCGGCGCGATCTTCTGGGGCAACCTGCGGCGCGTGGTCCACGGGCTGGGGCAGGCTTCGCTGTATGCGATGACCGGGGATCCACCACTCAAGCTGCCGCTGGGCTGCCGGGAGGTCCTGTCGCACCGCGGGCAAGCGACCGAGATCATCGGACCGGCCTTGGAAGAAGAAGCCCGGTCCGTCCACGCGGGCTTTTGGTGACGTCGAACCGCGTATCAGGAATGAGTTCACTTCGGCATGAACTCCGTGGTGAAGGCGGTCTTGTAATCGAACCCCTTCTTCAGCAGCCCGAGGTCCTTGAGGACGTCGTATTGGAACTTCCACCGGGCATCGACGAAGCGGCCGACGACGTCGCCCATCTCCGGATCGCCCAGGACGAACTTCCCTTCTTTCAGCGCCCGCCAGGAGAACTTCATCTTCTCCGCATCCAGCTCGGGGTTGCGCTTCTGGAGCTCGGCGTGCACAGCGTCAGGATCCTCCATGTATTCCTTCCAGCCGCGGATGGACGCTCCGACAAAAGCGCGGACGACCTCCGGATTCGCCGCGGCGTACTTCCGAGTGGTGAAGAAGACGCGGTACGGATCGTAGCCGGTCTTCTGCAGCGGCAGCACCCGGGCCTTCTTGCCGGCCTTCTGGACGAAGAAGGGTTCCGAGGTGACGAAGCACTGGGTGATGTGGTCGGGGTCGTTGAGGAACGGCGCGACGCTGAAGGTCAGCGGGCGTTCCTTCACGTTCTTCAGGTGGAAGCGTTTCACCATGTAGCTGAACCACGCGGAGCCAGGGACCAACGCGATCGTCCTGCCTTCGAGGTCCTCGAACTTCCGCACGGGCGACGCGTCGTGGACCATGATGCCCTGCGGATCGTGCTGCATCGTCGCCCCTACCGCGACGACCGGGAGCCCTCGCTCGATGGCCAGGAGCACGTCCTCCGTGGCTGTCATCGCGATGTCCGCTTGGCCGGAGGCCGTCCGCGGCAGGGCGAACGACGACGGTCCGCCCGCCAGGATCTCTACATCCAGCCCGGCCTCGCGGTAGTAGCCCTTGAGCAGCGCGTGGTAGAAGCCGCCGTGTTCCGGCTGCGGATACCAGTCGGTCAGGAACTTGACCTTCTTCAGCTCGGCGGCAGACGCGGCGGCGCCCACCACCAGCAACAGGAGCGACAGGATCAACGGGCGCATGGATCGTGGGGGTTCAACGACGCTCTTGGATGCGGGCCGCGGTCTTGCGGTGATGTTCGAGCAGGCGCGGCAGATCGACGCCGACCAGCTGCCCGTCGGCGACGCGGACCTCGCCGTGGACGACGAGGGTGTCGACCGTCCGCGGATGGCAGAGGAGGAGCGCGTGGACCTTGTTCTCAGCACCGTTGCTCCAGAGGTCCTCGGCGGGGAACACGGCGAGGTCGGCGCACTTGCCGGGCTCGATGGAACCGAGATCCGCCGTGCGTCCCAGGTTCCGGGCACCGTCGAGCGTGGCCATCTCCAGGACCTTCTCGACGGTCATCGACTCCGCGCCGTGGACGACCCGCGTGAGGAAGAGCGCCAGCCGCGCCTCGTTGAGCATGTGGCCTGAATCGTTGGAGGCGCTGCCGTCCACGCCGAGGCTGACCGGCGAGCCGCCGTCCCGGAGGTCGTTGACGCGGCAGATCCCGGAGCCGAGGCGCATGTTCGAGCAGGGGCAATGCGCGACGCCCATCTTGTTGCGGGTGAGATGCGCGACCTCGGCGTCATCGAAATGGATCCCGTGGGCCAGCCAGATGTCGTCGCCCTCCCATTCGTAGGCGCTGAGGCATTCCACCGGGCGCATGCCGAGCGTGGCCACGGCGTCGACGTTCTCGGCGATGGTCTCCCCGGAATGCGTGTGCATCCGGACCTTCAGCTTGCGGGCAAGGCGGGCGGTCTCCTTGTAGAGCGTGCCTCCGCAGCCGAAGACGGTGCAGGGCGCGAACGCCACCTGCCACATGGATCCAGGGCCGCCGTCGTGGTACTTGTCAAAGAGGCGTTGGCAATCTTCGAGGATCGCATCGGTCTTCTGGCAGGCCCATTCCGGCATGACCGGGCTCGGGTTGTCGACGCTGCCCCGGCATCCGACGTACCGGACGCCCATCGATTCTGCGGCATGGAATCCCGCGTCGAGGATGTCGCGCGAAGCGGCCGCCGGGAAAAGATAGTGGTGGTCGCTGGTCAACGTGCAGCCGGAGAGCATCAGCTCGGCGACGGCGACCTGCGTGGCGACGAAGAGGTCGTCGGGCGTGAAGCCTTTCCAAAGCGGGATGTGGCCCGCCAGCCAAGGAAGAAGCGGAAGGTTGGAGATCGGGGTGAACGCACGCGCCAGGTTCTGGAACATGTGATGGTGCGTGTTGATCATCCCCGGGATGCAGATGCCACCCTTGGCATCGACGACGCGTGCGCCTTCCAGGCTAGGGACCGGGCCGGTGCCGACCTGTTTGACCCACCCCTCCTCGGCGACGACGTAGGCGTCCCTCAGCACCTCCCGTCGGGGATTCATGGTGACGAGGTGGCCGATGTTCTTGATGAGGAGTCGCGTCACGGGGAAGTCGGGGAACGGTTGACCGCAGATGGACAAAGACCGACACAGACCCGAGAAGCCGATCCGTCCGAAGAAGGGTCCGATCCGGGACCCCGCGGAAACGTCTCGCCGCCAGGACAGGCAGGGCGGAACTCCGCCGGCGATCCAGCGGCGGGGCGTCTTTGTCGGTCTGCGTCCATCTCAGGTCGGGACACCGGGCGGATGCCGGAGCTATAGAGCGGGCGGCGGGAGCTTGGGATCCACCCCGACTTTCGACGGAGCGAAGGCATCGGTGTAGACCGACGCGCGGTCGACCGGCGACTTGATGAGCTGGTTGTCCAGCATGATCTGGTGGAGTTCATCCCATCGCTGGGCCTTCACCTCGCCAAGGGCCTCGCCTTTGGCGGGATCGCCCTCGATCAAACGGAGCTCGCGCATCTTGCGATGGCTGAACTTGAAGCCTTCCGATTCCATCGTCGGGCTGATGGACAGGATGTGGTCGTGGATGGGCAACGGATCGCGGCAATATTCGATCCATCCCTTGTAGGCGCCGATTGAGAAGGCCTTCACGATCTCCGGGTGTCTCGCGACAAGCTTCTTGTTCGCGATGACCACGCGGTACGGGTCGAAGCCGCTGTCGCTGATCTGGAGCATCCGCGCCTTCACTCCGGCCTTGGCGGCGTAATACGGCTCGCAGGTCGGGAAGGCCTGGGTGATCCAATCCGGATCGGCCACGAAGTTGGCCACGCTGCCGGTCACGGCGCGGGCACGGGTCTTCTTGAGGCCGTATCGCTTCTGGAGATAGGCGAACCAGGTGTTGCCGATCTGCATGGCGACATCGCGGTCCTCCAGGTCGGCGAAGGTCTTCACCGGCGAATCCTCGCGGACCATGATCCCCTGCGGATCGTGCTGGAAATAACTGTTCACCGCGATGACCGGCAGGCCGCGTTCGACGGCGATGAAGACGGCATCGCCGCGCACGATGCCGAGGGTGTCATCGTCCAGGGCCACCTTCTTCTCGATCTCGGAATTCGGGCCGCCGGCGACCATCGTCACGTCGAGCCCGAGCCCGAGCCAGATGCCCTTCATCTTCGCGGCGAAGTATCCGCCGTGCTCGGCCTCGGGATACCAGTCGTGGATGAAGGTGATCTTTTGCAGGGATCCGGCCTTACCGTCTCCCGCGGCCTCCGTCGCCGGTCCGGATGCCTGTCGGGAGCAACCCACGAGGATCATCGCCGCAACGAACAGGACATGCGCGACGACCCGTGCATGGAACCGCTCCGGGGAAGAACTGGATTTCATCGGGTGTGTCGGGGAACGGACGGAGTCGATCGGACACAAGCCCTCCGCCGGACGCGCCGACGGAGGGTTCGCACAAGAGGAGAGGGATCTGCTCAGAACTTGAACTTGAGCTGCCCGCTGATGCTGAAGGGCTTCTCGGGGTAGATCACGTCGTTGCCGGCGAAGCTGGGGTCGATGGACGTCCAGTTGCGCTGGTCGGTGATGTTGAAGAAGTTGACCTGGGCCTCCCACTTCTTCTGCTTGTAGAAGACGAAGGCGTTGATGGTGTACTGGGTGGGGATGATCAACGTCCCTTCCTGGTTCTGCCACTGTTCGCCGGTGACCTGCGGCCCGACGCTGGCGCCGAAGCCGTTGCTGAACTGGTAGGTCAGGTACGCGTTGAACATGACCTGCGGCACGCTGGCCGCGCGCTGCTTGCCGGAGGGGCGGGTCCGTCCGTTGGCGGAGTTGTAGTTCGGGCTGCCGAACCCGGTGCCCGGCAGGCCGTCCACGATGAAGCCGACCGGATATCCGTCGCGGTAGTTGTACGTCTGCTGGTAGCCGAAGTCGTCCTGCTGGGCGTCCTGGAACGTGAAGTTGGCGCTCGCGTTGAACGCGCGCGTCGGTTGATAGACGGCCTCGAGTTCGATGCCTTTCGTCTCGATCCCGATCGGCGCGCCGACGAGCTGCGGGGCCTGCCGTGTCTGCTGGAACAACGCCCCGCCCACGAACAGCTTGTTGTCGAGCACGCTCGCCTTCGAGCCGATCTCGACCAGCTCGCTCTCCGACTGCATCGCCCGTTTCAGGCCGGCCGATCCGCCCGTCCCGTCCACACCGCCGAAGTTGGCGCTGCCCTGGACGGTGTTGACGAGGTCGTAGGTGACGTAGGACGACATCGTCGGCGTCCATTTGAGGATGCCGCTGACGAAGACGGAGCCGTCCAGCACCGAGGCCGAGGAATCGTAGAACGCGCCGGCAGCCTTCTCCACGAAGGCCGGGTTCTGGGCATCCGCATCGAAGTAGTCGCCACGGCCGCCCATCACGATGCTGAACTTCTCATGCAACGCCACGTCCCACTGGCTGAAGAACCCGCTCTGGAACAGGGTGGAATCTTGGTTGCCACTGCTGGGGAACGGATTGCCGCCGAAGCCCGGGGAGCCAGGGACGTTGAAGCCGGCACCGGCACTTTTGCCCGCCACCAACCCGGGCAGACGGAACGTGTCCGGGTTCGCCGTGACATCGTAGAGGAAGAACGGCTCGGTGCCGAAATCTTGGTACGAGAGCAGGCTTGAATACCGCAGATCGACGCCGGAGATCGTCTTGATCGGCAGTTCCTTGCTGAAGATCGAAGGGGCGAACTCCTGATGGTATTCGGTGCGGTTGTTGATCATCCAGTTCTCGGGCACCAGCTCGGTGTAGCCGTAGCCGGAGAGCTTCTTGCTTTCCTGCGTCTCACCGTAGGCCCGGTTGATGACCTTGGCCGTGTCGCTGACCGTGTAGGTGGCGATGAGCTGGGAGGAGAACTTCTGGCCCGACGCGAAGTCGGAGGGAGCGTTGATGGTCTGGTAGGGATAGACGTGGACGCGTCGGGCCGTGGCGGGATCCAGCAGGGCAAAATTGGCGTTGAGACCATAAGGCCCGATGGAGTCCAACGGATCGCCGAACCGGTTCTTCGGCTGGACCGGGCCGGCGATGTAGATGCCGTCGTCGATCAGCTCCTGCGTCACGCGGTTGATGCCGATGACCTCGTTGAACCGGGATGTGTAGAACTGGGTGTTCCAGTCCAAGGTCAACCGGTCGTTGGCGACCCAGGTCAGCGCGGTGAAGATGTCCTGGGTGTTGTCCTTGACGTTCTGGTAATAGCCCTCGGCTTCGCGTCCGAGATAGCTCACCCGATAGGCCAGCTTGTCGTTCACCGGCCCGCCGAAATCGAGCACCCACTCGGGACTGAAATAGGACTGCCCACCGGGGACGTAGGTGCCCAACCGCGCGGTCAGGTCGCCGTGGAAGGCGTCGAAATAGGGGGCCTTGGTGACGAAGTTCACGTAGCCGCCGGGACCTTGCCCCTGGGGTCCGTAGACCGCGGAGCCGGGACCCTTGACGATGTCCATCGCCTCCACGCCGTTGAAGCTCGCGAGCAGCGAATTGCGGCTGTAGATGATACGCTGGCCGTTCTGATAGATCTCGGACAGCTCGCCGCGGATGACCGGGACGTTGGCCAGACCGTAGCGGGAAGGCGTGTAGACGCCCGGAGAATACTGGTTGAAGTCCGTCGCGCGGGAGACCCCGCGGGCCTCCATCTGAGCCTTGGTCACCAAGGAGACGGACCGCGGTGTGTCGATGATGCTCCGGTCGTCGCCCATCACCGACTGCACGGGACGGACGGTGGGGAGCACGGTTTCTTCCACGGGCAATCCTTCGACGAGGATCTTGGCCGTCGCGTTGGTCGAGACCATCTCCGGGGCCGGAGTCTGGGCGTGGGTCGAGAGGTGCAGCGACGAGGCAGCCATCACCGTGGCGAGGCTGCCGAGGCGTGCATGGCGCGGATTCGAAGGTTTTTTGGATTTCATGGTTTCGGGTTCCGGTTCACCGGGAACAACCGCCCTGGATGCTTCAAGGCTGCGGAGGGTTGTATCCTTGGAACGCACCCGAGCAGCGGGGATACCAATGGCCCGATATCATCCATGAAAGCTATGAATCGAACGGCGACGATCCATGCGGATAGCTGTGAAACGATTGGATCGACCTCGCTTACACGCTCGAAGTCTCCCCGCACCGGTGGCCCCACCTCGGATCTCCACTGGTGGCCCGGTGGCCGCTTTTGGACACCCTGTCCAGTTGATCGGCTTGCGGCCGGAGATCGGGGGACATCAGAAGCAGCCAGCCCGCGCCGCCAGCAAACCAGCAAACGCGACGAGCCGGTGTTCGTCTTCGCGCCGGGCGATGATCTGGAAACCCACCCCCGTGGCCTCGCCCGCGGGACGCCACGGGATCGTCAGCACCGGCCAGCAGCCCAGGCTCGCGGGCGTCGTCAACCGCAGCAAGCGGGACCGGGTGGCCCCGTGGTCGTCACCGCTCCGCAAGCAGGAGACTGAAGCGGCCGGCACCACCAAGAGCGGCCCCTCTTCGAACGCTCCCGCCATGCGAGAGACCAGCCGTCCGATCCGCTCGTGGAGTCCCGCGACCTCTGCCTCGGTGATCTGCGCCCCCCATTGCAACCGCGCCCGCACCGCCGGAGAATACTGGTCGGGATCACTTCTGAAGCGGGATCGGTGGACCGCGAAGGCCTCGTTCGCCTGCACGGGTGCGAAGAGGTCCAGGGCCTCCTCCCATCCATCGGCCGCGCAGGAAACGACGGGCGCGCCCACTTCCCTCAAGAGTTCCCGGAACGCCTTGAGCGCGGAGACGATGTCGGTATCGCAACCCTCCAATAGCGGTCCTTCGGGGAACACCAGCGTCGGGAACGTCGACCCAACGGATGGCTTCATGGCGTCACCGAACAGCGCGGCGGCGACAAAACCCACGTCATCGAGGTGACGGTTCAACCAGCCCAAGGTGTCGAAGGACCGCGCGAGCGGAAATGTGCCTCGGTGGTCCGGGAACCAGTCCCGTGAACGGAAGCTGACCAGCCCGCACAACGCGGCGGGCACCCGCAAGGAACCACCGGTGTCGGTGCCCAGACCGATGCAGGCGGCGCCGCCGGACACGGAGGCCGCGGCCCCGCTGCTGGAGCCGCCGGTCAGCCGGTCCGGCCGCCCGGGGATCGTGCAGTCGCCGAACCACGGGTTCTCGCCGGTGATGCCGTAGGCGAACTCGTTGAGGTGCGTCTTGCCTGCCAGCAACGCGCCGTGCTCCCGCCAAAGCCGCACGAAAGCGGCGTCGTTCTCCGGTCCGGGTTCCCCTGCCCCGAAGAACCGGGAACCGCAGGTCGTGGGCTGGGCCGCGACGTCGAACAGATCCTTCACGGAGACCGGGATCCCCCGCAACCGGGAGGCGTCGCCGTCGATCGCCTCCGTGGTCTGGCGCCGGCCCTGTCCGAGAACGTCGTCCGGATCGAAGTGCTGCCAACAATTCGAACCGCGGATCTCGGAGGCGCAACGGACCACGTCGCCCGCTATTTCTGAGGGCGACACATCCCCTTTGGTGATCAGGTCGGACAGGTCGCGGATGCGCAGCGTGGTGAATTTTGGCCCGGGTTGCATTTTCTTGACCGGCTTGCGATGCGGCAGCGGACCCGGGACGCCGATTGATCCGGTGACGTGCGCACAGCAAAACCGTTGCGATCGGGGACAGCAGGCTTGCTGCCGCGCGCGGTTTCTCGGATCGATGATCTCAAAAAAAATCCACTCCGATCAGGGGGACGCGTCGTTTGGAATAGCGGCTGCTTGGTGGGCACCGGATGAGTTCAACACGAACGGACCCGAAGGCCACCGCGGCCGACCTGTCGCGCATGCGCGACCTGGCCAAGGGCACGGCGGCACATCTCGGCAAACCGACGCAGACGCCCTTCGGCTCCGACATCATCGGGACGGCCACCGGCAAGCGGCTGTTGCGCCGGCTCAATGCCGTGGCCCGGGAACACGACACGACCTCGCACGCGGAGGTGCGCGCGCTGCGGGCCGCGACGAAGAAACTCAAGAAGCTCTCGCTGAAGGGCTACACCCTCTACACGACCTGCGAGCCCTGCCCGATGTGCATGGCCGCCGCGTTGTGGGCCGGAGTCGACCGCGTCGTCTTCGGCGCGACCATCGACGACGCGGCGCGCCACTGTGACCAGATCCACACCTACGCGAAGGACCTCGTGAAGAAGAGCGACCTCCAGTGCGAGGTCGTCGGCCCCGTCGCCCGTGCCGAGTGCAACGCCCTCTTCGAGGACCCCAGGATGCAGGCCGCCATCCGGCTGTGGAGAACGACCTCGGCCAAGAACGGAGACACCCAGCGATGATGGCACCCGGGATGATCGCGGGGCTCGCGGCCTCTCTGCCGGAAGGCCGCGTCGTGACCGATGCGGCCGAAGTCGATCGCCTCTCGAAGGATTTCTATTGGTATTCGCCGGTCCTCGAACGCCAGCTCCGCGACAAATCAGGCGAGGTGGCCGTGCAACCGAAGTCGCTCGAAGAGGTGAAGGCCGTGCTCCGCTACGCCTGCGCGAACGGCATCCCCGTCACCGTGCGCGGCGCGGGCACGGGAAACTACGGCCAGTGCATCCCCATCCACGGCGGGATCGTGCTCGACATGGGCGGCTTCGACAAAGTCCTGGAGATCCGTCCCGATGGCACCGCCGTCTGCGAACCCGGCGCGCGCATGGGCATGATCGAGACCACCGCCCGCAAGGCCGGCTGGGAACTCCGCTGCTACCCATCGACCGTGCAGAAGGCCTCCATCGGCGGCTTTCTCTGCGGCGGCTCCGGCGGCATCGGCTCCATCACCCACGGCCTGATCCGCGACGGCCTGGTCATCTCCATCACGATCCTGACGATGGAACCCGAGCCGCGTGAGATCCATCTGACCGGTCCCGACATCTTCAAGGCGCTCCACGCGTGGGGAACGACCGGTGTGCTGGTGAGGGTGGAGTTCCATCTCGCGCCGAAGCTCGACTGGGCCCAGCTCGCCGTCAGCTTCGACACGTTCGACCGGTGCTTCTCTTTCGCCGAGGCGGTCGCGCAGAACGATTCCTTCCGCAAACGTCTCGTCACCTGCTTCGAGTGGCCGGTCCCGCGATGGTTCACGCCGTTGCTCAAGTGGATCGAACCCGGCAAGGCGCTCGTCTTCTTCGAGGTCGTCGACGACCAGTTGGAGCGCCTCGGCCGCACCGCCGTCTCGGCCGGCGGCCGGATCGTCTTCGATTCGCCCCACGCCGAGCCGCGGCGCGGCGCCCAGCTCTCCGACTACACGTGGAACCACACCACGCTCTGGGCGTTGAAGGGCGATCCGACGCTCACCTATCTCCAGTGTGGATTCGATCCCAAGCGCGCCCGCGAGCAGATGCACCTTCTCAAGACGAAGTTCGGCGACGAGTTCCTCTTCCACATCGAGTTCGCCCGGTCGGCGGGCGTCGTCGGTCCCGGCAGCATCCCGATCATCCGGTTCACCACCGAGGAGCGTTTGCAGGAGATCATCGACTTCTGCGGCCAGATCGGCGTGGGCGTGGCCAATCCCCACATCAACCACCTCGAAGGCAGCGGCCGTTGGCGGCCCGACGACGCCAAGCTCGTGGCCAAGACCGCCCACGATCCGCGAGGTCTGCTCAATCCCGGCAAGATGATCGGCTTCAAGCCCGTCTCCGGATCCGGACCCCGTCCCCTATGAAGACCTGGATCCCCGACGGACGCTTCCTGCCCTACTTCACCTGGAAACAGGTCGAGGCCTTGGACAAGGACAAGTCGCTCGTCATCATCCCCACCGCAGCAATCGAGCAGCACGGCCACCATCTGCCGCTGGCCACCGACACGCTGCTCAACAACTACATCCTCGGCCACGCCCTGCGGAAGCTGCCGAAGGACCTGCCCGTCTACGCCGTCGCACCCGTCTGTTACGGCAAGAGCAACGAACACATCGGTTTTCCCGGAACGCTTTCGCTGGGCCGCAACACCTTCATGGCCGTGTTGCACGATCTGGCGGAAAGCCTCCATGCGGGAGGTTTCAAGAAGATCGTGTTCTTCAACAGCCACGGCGGGAACCATTCCATCATCGACGTCATGGCCCGCGACCTCCGGGCCGAGTTCGGCTTGCGGGTCTTCTGCCTCTTCGGCGGCGGCGGCGCCTCCGACCTCGGCGAACAGGAGGCCAGGTACGGCTTCCACGCCGGCGAGGTGGAGACGTCGCTCCTGCTCGCGGCCACGCCGGAGCTGGTCCACACGGACCGATACACGGTCAACTACATCGCCAAGGTCGGCGATCCCGGCGTGCTCAAGCCCGAGTTCGCCTACGCCACCTACGCTTGGCTCACCCGCGACATCGCCCCGAGCGGGGTCATGGGCGACCCGAATCCATCGACCGCCGAGAAAGGGCTCGTCTGGTGCGACGAGATGTCCACCCGCGTCGCCGCCGCGCTCACGGAGATGCACGCCTACGAGAACTTGCTGAAGCTGTGACCCGATCCCCCGCGAGTTCATCGGCCGCGAAAAGACGCACGGCACGCAAAGGAGTCGCTCGCGCTCTGCGTCCTACGCGTGTCGATTGCGGCGACGGCGTCACGGTGGAGCGCGGCGTGGGGTTCCGTTTGAAGGACGGCACCGTCCTGGTCTCCGACCACTACCACCCTGCGGGCGACCGACCGGCGCCGACCTTGCTGGTCCGTCAACCTTACGGCCGCGACATCGCGACCACGGTCGTCTACGCGCATCCGGTCTGGTTCGCGCGCCACGGCTACAACGTGGTCATCCAGGACGTGCGCGGCCGGGGCGATTCTGGTGGACGCTTCTATCCCTTCCGGCACGAAGGCAAGGACGGCGCCGAGACGATCGACTGGCTCGCCAAGCGTCCGGAATGCGATGGCCGCATCGGCATGTACGGCTTCTCCTATCAGGGGACGACCCAGCTGCTCGCCGCCGCCGAACGGCCCGAGGCGCTCCGATGCATCGCGCCGGCCCAGACGGCGGGCGATCTCTTCAACGGCTGGTTCTACCACCACGGCGTCCTGCGGCTTGCCGGTGCCATCGGTTGGGCCACGCAGATGCTTCGCGGCGACGCCCACCATCTGGACCTGAAGAAGCCCGGTGCCGCCCTCGATGCCGCTTGGGCCCATCCCGCCGCCGCCTTCCAGGCCGCTCCCTACGGCGATCTGCCGCACCTGACCGCCAAGGGGCTTCCGACCTACTACCGCGATTGGATCACCCACCAGCAGCACGACGACTACTGGGCCGCGCTGGACCTGAGCCGCCGCTGGAGCGATATCGCGCTGCCCGCGCTCCACGTCATCGGCTGGTACGACATGTACCTGCACGGGAGCATCGACCTCTTCGAGAACCTCGTCCGCCACGCCGGCTCGGAGTCCGCCCGCGCGAACCAGTATCTCGTGGCCGGGCCGTGGCCCCACATCCCGTGGGGCAACCTCGTCGGGGAAGCGGACTTCGGCCCGAAGGCCCTGCTCGACACCGACGCGCTGCTGCTGCGCTGGTTCAACCACTGGTTGAAGGACTCGGGAGAGTTCGGCGCGGAACCGAAGCTCAACCTCTTCGCGATCGGCGCGGATGACTGGCATCAGCCGAAAAACTGGCCGGGGTTCTCGGCCACGCCGAAGCAGACCTGGTTCCTCCGCGGCGAGGACCGAGCGAACTCATCCAAAGGCGCCGGCCGGCTCTCGCTCGCGAAGCCCACAACGGAAGAACCCCGCGACACCTTCGTCCACGATCCGGAGGTCCCCGTCATGGCGCCCGGAGGTCCGGCGTCGATGCAGGGCTGCTTCGCCCAGAACCGCCTCGAACTCGGCAACAACCTGCTGGTCTATACCTCGCCGGAACTGACCGCGCCGGTCCACGTCTACGGTTCGCCCAAAGTCCGCCTGTTCGCCCGGTCGTCGCGCGACGAGACCGACTTCGTCGCCAAGCTGGTCAAGGTCGGCAAAGACGGGCGGGCGTTGAACATCTCCATCGGCGCGGCGCGGTCCTCGTTCCTCTTCCCGGACGGCACGCACAAGGCCGACACGGTGAACTGCTGGGAGTTCCCGCTGGAAGCGACGTCGTGCGTCTTCGCCGCGGGCGAACGCATCCGCATCGAGATCGCCAGCTCCGCCTTCCCCCTCTACGACCGGCATCCCGGCTCCGGCATCCACCCGGCCAAGGCCACGCCGCGGGATTGGAAGAAGGCCATGCAGCAGATCCTGCACACGCCCGACGCGCCGTCCTCCGTCGAGTTCGCCCTCGCCACCTGAGATGACCGCCCCGCTTCCCACCTTGGCCGCCATCGAAGTCCCGGGACCGGGAACCCGGCCGTTCGTCTCCGTCACCGGTCTGACCAAGCGCTTCAGCAACGGCGTCACCGTGCTGGACGACGTATCGCTCGACCTCGCCCGCGGAGACTTCGTGAGCCTCATCGGCCCGTCGGGTTGCGGAAAGTCCACGCTGCTCAAGCTCGTCTCCGGCCTCAGCCCCGCCTCGGGCGGCGGCATCACCGTGGACGGCATGACGCCGGAGAACGCGCGGGAGCTGATGTCCTTCATCTTCCAGGACGCGACGCTGCTCCCGTGGCGGACGGTGATCGGCAACATCGTACTGGGCCTCGAACTGGAAGGCGGGACGACCCGGTCCCAACGCCGCGCCAAGGCGGTCGAACTGCTCGGGCTCGTCGGATTGTCCGACGTGGCGGACCACTATCCGCGCCAGCTCTCCGGCGGCATGAAGATGCGCGTCTCCATCGCCCGCGCGCTCGCCACGCGGCCGAAGCTGCTGCTGATGGACGAACCCTTCGGCGCGCTCGACGAGATGACGCGGGACCATCTGAACGAAGAGTTGCTGCGTCTGCGCGAGGAGCAGAAGTGGACGGCGCTCTTCGTCACCCATTCCGTGGCGGAGGCCGTCTTCCTTTCCACCCGGGTCGTCGTGCTCCAGGCCGGACCCGGGCGGATCCGCCGCGACATCGCGATCCCGTTCCCCTTTCCGCGCCTGCCGGACCTGCGGAGCGACCCGGCCTACCTCGATCTCGTCGGCCAGGTCTCGCAGGCGCTGCGCGACATCTGCATCGGACCGAAGGGAGGCGAGACGTGAAGCGCTTCTTGTCCCAGCTCGGCTGGCCGATCGGCGTCTTCGTCGTGGTGATGGTCGCGTGGCATCTCGCCACAAAGGTCTTCGAGATCCCCGCCTACATCCTGCCCGACCCGCTGCGGGTCCTGGGCGCGGGGCTGGAGAAGCGGGCCAACCTGTTCTCGGCGGTCCGCATCTCGGCGGCGGAGGCCGGTCTCGGTTTCGTCGCCAGCGTGGTCGGCGGGGTGCTGGTCGCGTTCGTCCTCGCGCAATCGGTCGTCATCCGGCGGTGCATGTTCCCCTACACCATCCTGCTCCAGACCGTGCCGATCCTCGCCGTGGCGCCGCTGATCCTGATGTGGTTCGGCAGCGGGCTGAGGTCGATCATCCTCATCGTCTTCATCATCTGCCTCTTCCCGATCATCGCGAACACGACGCAGGGCCTGATCAGCGTGGACCGGAATCTCCTGGACCTCTTCCGCATGGGCAACGCCTCGCGCGCGCAGACGCTGTCCAAGCTCCGTTTCCCGCACGCCATCCCGAACTTCTTCGTCGGTCTGCGCATCTCCAGCGGCCTCTCGGTCATCGGCGCGTTCACCGGCGAGATGTTCGCCAGCTCCAGCGCGGTGGGCGAGGGCGGCCTCGGCTACTCGATCATCTACGCCAACAGCCAGCTCCAGACCGACTACCTGTTCGCGCTGGTCATCGCCTGCGCGGCGCTGGGCTCGTGCTTTTTCTTCACCGTCGTCTTCTTCGAGTGGCTCTTCCTCCACCACTGGCACGCGTCCGCCATGAGACCGGATCCCGAATAATCCCATGCTCCGCCAACGCTCATCCGACGGCTGGCACCTGATCCGCCATCCCGACCACGCCAAGCTGGCAGGCGAGTTCGCCAAGCACTGGGGCAACGACCTCTTCCGTCCGCCCGAGCCGCGCGACGACGTCATCCACGGCATCGCCAGCCACGACGACGGCTGGGCCGAGCGCGACCAGAAACCGCTCGTCACCCGTGCCGGCAAGCCCAGCGCCTTCGGTGCGGACCTCGTCGGCCGGTACACCGCCTTCGAGGAGATCGACCTCCAGGACTACCTCGGCGTGCGCGGCAACGCGCTCGAGGTCGTCGCGCACCGCAACCCCTACGCGGCCATCCTCATCTCGATGCACACCTGCAACCTGCTCACCGAGCACGCCGACAGGACCACCATCAGGCCGACCGAATTGCCGTTGCTCGACGCCTTCGTGGCCCAGCAGACCGACAGGCAATGGGAGCTGAGAGCCGTCTGCGGCGATTCGGGGAAGTACACCGACATCGCTTTGTCGGCCGAGATGTTGCGCCAGCACTTCTGCCTGCTGCAGGCCTGCGACAACCTCTCGCTCCTATCGTGCGTCGATTTCGACGGCCCGGCCTCGTTGCTGCACGCCTTGCCGACCCAGGACGGCGGTTTCCGGACGGTGGCGGTGAAGCGGGTCGGACCACGTCGCTTCAGCTTGGATCCGTATCCGTTCGACCAGGCGTCGATGAGCTTCCCGATCCCGGCCCGTCGCGTGCACGGGGAGACGTTCGCCCAAGTGACCGAACTTCAGGCCCGGTACGCTGCGGCGCCGGAAGAAACCCTCATCGTGGAGATCGTGGGATGAAGACACGTTCCTTTTTCGCCCTCCTGTTCGCCTTGGCGCTGGTGCCCACCGCGGCGCAGGCCGCCCAGAAGCTCATCCCCGTGACCATGCAGCTCGACTGGAAGCCGAACGTCCAGTTCGCCGGGCTGCTGTTGGCGAAGGAGAAGGGCTACTACGCCGAGGCGGGTCTCGACCTGACCCTCCGTCCGGTCGGCACGGAGATGAAGGTGGCCGAGGACGTCGCCACCGGCACCCACTGGATCGGCTGTTCCGAGAGCGGCGTCCTCATCAACGCCCGCGCCGAGGGGCTTCCCATCAAGGCGTTCGCCACCATGTTCCAAGGCAGCCCTTTCTGCCTGATGAGCCTGAAGCCGAAGGGCATCACCGAGCCGAAGCATCTCGTCGGCAAGACGCTCGGCGTGCATCCCGACGCCAACAAGGCGCTCGACATCGTCCTCGCCCATGCCGGCGTGGACCGGTCGAAGATGACCTGCATCGACGTCGAGCACAGCATCCAGCCGTTGATCAGAGGCGAGGTCGATGTGCTCATGGGCTATCTCATCGACGAAGCCGTGGCGCTGGAGACGGCCGGCCACGCCATCAACGTCATCCCCGGCTACGACCACGGCTACGTGGCCTACTCGCAGGTCTATTTCACCAGCGAGGAGTTGCTGAGGCGCGACCCCGGGCTCGTGCAGAAGTTCCTCGAAGCGTCGAACCGCGGCTGGCGGGAGGCGTTCAAGGACATCCCGGCCACGGCCAGGTTCGTCGTCGGGAAGTTCATGCCCGGCGCGGACCTGAAGTATCAGACCCGGTCGCTGGAGAAGATCGCGGCCATCTCGGCCCGCGAGACCGGAGCCGAATGGCTCGGCACGATGAGCTGGGACCGTTGGGTGGAGATGTGCGTCGTGTTCGACCAGTCGAAAGTCTTGAAGAAACCCGTCACGGCCGGAGAGATGACCGACTTCTCGGTCCTTGCCTCGGTCTATCGGCCCGTCATCGCGACCTTCACCAATTCGCTCGGACAGAAGTTCGTCCCGCTTCCCGGGACCGGCGCGCGCATGGCCATCTGGGAGACACGGCTGAAAGATTTCCGCACGTTCGTCGAGGAGACGAGGCACGACGCCACGGCCGGGATGTCCACGCTGGGCGCAGAGGACCACGACTGGCTGCCGGACGGGCACACGTGGAAGGACCCCGGTTTCCCGCAGACGGAAGACCATCCGGTCGTCGGCGTGGACTGGTACGACGCCGACGCCTTCTGCCGTTGGCTGACCCACAAGGAACGCAAGACGGGCACCATCGGTCCGAAGATGGCCTATCGACTTCCGACCGACCTCGAATGGAGCGCGGCCATCGGATCGGACCAAGAGGCCGGCAGGACGCCGGAGGAACGGCTTTCGAACGGGCGGGAAGTCTATCCGTGGGGCGCTTTCTGGCCGCCGCCGAAAGATTTCGGCAACTATGCCGGGACAGAATCCGCCGCCGGCAAACCTTCGTGGTGGGGAACGATCCCCGGCGGCTATGAGGACAAGTTCGCGCGCAGCGCGCCGGTGGGGAGCTTCGCGCCCAACCGGCTCGGGATATACGATCTCTCGGGCAACGTGTGGGAATGGTGCGAGGACGCCTACACCACCTCATCCATCGCCAAGATCATCCGGGGAGGCTGCTGGGGAAGCGATCGTCCGGCCTACCTGCTCTCGACCCGACGGAACAACGTCTTCCCCAAGATGAGGAACGACGAGACCGGCTTCCGCGTCGTGCTGGCCGGGTCGAAATGAGGCGCATGCACCGCACCATCCGCATCCTGCACTTCTCGCCGAGCACCGCGACCGGGCGGCACGACAGCCATCGCGCCTGCCTCGGCATCGTCCGCTCCGCGCAGGAAGCGGTCGTCGGACTCGGTCTCGGACACCGGGTGGAACTGATCTGGGCGCTGCCCGCGATCACCTCCAAGGAAAAGGTCCGGGCGCTGCTCGAGGGCGGCGACGTGCTCGTCGTGGCCACGCCGACCTACGGCCAAGGATCGCCTTGGTTCGTCCGGAAATTCTTCGAGCTGACCACCGGCTGCCCGATCTGGGGCAAGCCGGCCACGGCCTTCGCCACGTCGGGCGGGAACCACACCGGCGGCGAGACGGCCGTGGGCGATTGCCTGCGAAGCCTCCAGGGGATCGGCGCCGCGACCTTCAGCTTCGCGCAGAAGACGCTCGTCTTCGGCACGAACCAAAAGTTTGCCCACGATGGCGAGTTCGACCTGGTCGACGTCTGGTTCATGCGCCAGTTCGGCCGGACACTCCTGCTCCACGCCGTCCTCCGCGACGCGCCCGACGCCGGAGCCGAAACGGCCCGGCGCCTCGGCCTGCGGACGGATTACTACGAAGACTTCCCGTCCCGGACGGCGGCGGCACAGCAGCTCGGCGCCCTGTGCGACGCGCTGAACGCCCCGTTGCACGGCGGCCCTGCCGCCTACGGCGAGTGGTCGCGTCAACTGGGCCAAGATTGCGCTCCGCCGGATGCCGGCCGGCTCGGTTTCGCCGACCTGCTGCCGGCCCCGCTCGACCGGTCACACCCACCGAAATGAAGACCCCGACCCTGGATTCCCCGACGCCCCCAACGGACACCGGACCCGTCAGCCGGTCGCCCATCGACCTCACGGAGCTGGTGACCGGCTGCATGACCGCCGCCGTGGTGATCCATCTGCTGATGGCGTCCGCCGGCGGCAACCTTCTGCTGCCGTGGCTCGGCCGGCTGTTCGCGGAGCCGCCGAAGCCCAAAGTCGAGAAGAAGGAGGTCGCCGAGGTCGAGCTCGTGGAAGCGGTCGTCGCCGAGCCGCCGCCCCCTCCCCCGCCGCCTCCTGCGGACCAGCCGCCGCCGCCACCCGATGCCCTGCCGGCTCCGACCGAACCGCAGTTGCAGGCGCCGGTGCTCAGCACTCCGGTGGAGATCCCGGACCGCGCCCCGTTGCCGGTCCTTCGCCAGATCGCCCCCGTCCCGTCGACGGCGGTCACGACCCGCACCGTTCCCGCGCCCTACGTGCCCGGACCGGCGACGACCGCACCCGTCACCACGGCCGCACCGCGGACGGTCCAAGCACGGTTCTACCAGCGCAACGAACCCGTCTATCCCTACGAGGCGCGCAAGCGCCGGTTGCAGGGCACCGTGGTCCTCGAAGCGGTGTTCGGCGCGGACGGACGGCTGGTCGGATTGGAGGTCAAGCAGAGCTCGGGACATCCCATGCTCGACAAGGCCGCGGTGGCCCACGGGACGCAGAGTTTCTACTCCACGACGGGACAAGCCGAGCGGGTGCTGATCCCCGTCGAATTCCGCCTGATCACCCTCTGAAATGGACATGGACGCCCCCGACCCTTTCCCGGCTCGCCGTCACCGCCACGTCCCGACCGATGCCGTTTCTTCCTCCCGGATCCAATGAAAGCACTCCATCTGATCAATTCCGTCGGCATCCTCGTCGTCACCGGCCTCTGCGTCGTGCAATGGCGTGTGGACCAGCGGCTCACCGGCGAGGTCGCCTCGCTCGAAAGCAAACGGCGCCAGCAGGACGGCGTGGTCACCGAACAGACCGGCCAGTTGGAACGCCTGCGGACCGAGCTCACCGTCGTGCAGGAGCGCTTCAACGGCGCCAGCGGCCGGATTGAAAAGGCCGAGAGCAGCCTGGCCGAGGCGCGGCAGCAGGTCCGCCTGGCTTCGTCGGAGCGGGACCAGCTCAAGGACAGCGTCACCCACTGGATGTCCGCGGTCACCCAGCGCGACGAGCGGATCAAGGAAGGCAACACCCAGATCCGCAAGCTGGCCGACGACCTCACCGCTTCTGTCATCAAGTTCAACCAGCTGGCGACGAACTACAATGTGACCGTCCTACAGCTCAACGAAGTGGTCACCAACCGGAACGATCTGGCCACCCGCTATGACAGCCTCGTCGAAGAAGTGAACAAGGCGCGGGAAAAAGCGGCGAAGAACTGACCGATCCCCGCCGCGCGGTGGCTCTGGCGCCCGCCATGCACGGCGGTGGGTCGTTACACCTCGTCCACAACCCGGACCGGAAGCATCGCCTCAAAGAGGCCGGGAAGCTCCAGTCGGACATCCGGACCGCTACGCCAGCGGGAAAGCAGCCCGGCAAGCCATGGCGAAGGCGCCAGGTGCCGATGGAAGCACCCCTGTCGTCAATGGCCGGATGTGGGTATGTACCGGGCCCGGAACCATTGTTCGGGTGCATCCGTGCCAAGGACATCGAAACGGGCCAGACCTGTGAAACGGATCTGGTTGGTCACCGTCTGCCATCCATCGAGCCGGGTCGACCGCTCCACGACGAGCCCGGTTCCCGGCGCCCCGTACAACGTCAGCGAAGAGTTCGTGGCACTATATTGGCCGGACAACTGGAGCGCAGGGGAGTGGGTCGAGGTCACAAACCGGTACACGTTGCCGGAAGGCTCCAACGTCCAATGCATGCCATCGGGGAGGACGGGCATCTGCACGTCGGTGAACCAGCCGGTTAGATCCGTGGCGGAGACGATCGCGACGGCCTGGCCTGGAGACCATTTGATGGGCGCGTCCGCGGTCACCCGCAGCGGGCCGCTCAGTGTCAAGCGCCCGTCGATCCTCAGGGCCGCGACATCCGGAGAAAGGTCGTCCGCAGCAACCTTGATCTCGAGGGCAGCGGTGTCGCCTTGGGCCCAGTCGCCGGCGACGGAGAGCGGACGGTTCCTTGAAAGGGTCACCGCAACACGGTTGGTCACCGATCCGAGGATGGATCCGTTGCCGCTGAGATCTCCTCCCGACAGCGTGAGTCCCGCCCGCGCGGAGACCTGTCCTCCGTCGAGGACGAACGCGCCGCCCGTCTGGACCCAAGGGGTGGCCACGGTCAGCGACGCGCCTTCGGCCAAGGTCCATGAGCCGGCGTTGATCACCGGAAGATCCCCTGAAAGCTCCAGCGGTCCGGATTGCATGATATTTCCGGCATTGGTCAGGTTTCCCGTCACCCTGATCCCCGGCCCACCGGCCGCGACGGTCATCGTCCCGTGGGTCGAGACGAAGAGCCCGCCGGCAGCGAGCGTGAGGGCCATCGGTGTGGCGGAGATCTGCCGGTCGACCTGGATCGCACCGTCCAGTCTCGGTGCGTTGGTCAATGTGAGCGTAAGGGGAGGAAAACGGTCCTCGGCCCTGAGCCGCAGAGTGCAGTTGGTCGGGATCGTCCCATCAAAAAGACATCCAGGACCGACGAAATTGATGGTGATCGGGTTGGTGGCGCCAGCGCCTACCGAGGCAGAACCTCGGGCGACGTAGACCGGGAAGTCCACAGTGCCGCCGTTGAACAAGAATCTTCCGTCCTGGACCCAGACATAACCGGTCCGTTGGTCCGCCTGGACGATCGCGCCGGCTTCCAGATCCAGCACTGTCTCCGGGCCATAAAACCCGAAACCGGCATAGCCGGAGAGCTTGATGACGGAGTGGTTCTCGCATCGACCGCCCCCATACCAACTGAGGTTGATCGAATCGACGTCGATCTCGCCAAAGTTGAGCACCGGGCCGACAACATAGCGCGCTCCTCCCGGGCCGGGCTTGACCTTGATCTGGCCCGTCATCGAGTTGGTTACACTGCCCGAACCGATGACCAGTCCGACATCCAGCGGCTCATCGATGGCTTCGAGGCGCAAGGTGCCGTCGATCTCGAAACCCGGTACCGGCAGGCTTCCGTCCACCCCTTGCAGCCAGAGCACGTGCCCGAGCGGGACGTCGCCTGCAAGCAATCGGCTCGCGAGCCACCCGATGCCGAGCCACGCCACCGCGGCCCGGGCAGCCTTGCATCCTATGAAGAGCATCACGGAAGGATTTCACAAGATCTCCTGGAAATCCAACTTGCTTGTGATCGGCGGCGGATGCGCCGTACCGTTTTCGCGTCGGCGGCTCAAGGACTACAGTGGCACAGGGAATGCTGCTCCTCAGTTTCGCGATTCGCAGCCCCGCTGGAAGCGCCACGTACCGGCAGAACCGGAAAACCGCACACCGATGAGAAATTTATCCGCGACGGCGTTCACGTTGATCGAGTTGCTCGTCGTGATCGCCATCATCGCGATCCTCGCGGGGCTTCTCCTGCCGGCCCTCTCCCAAGCCAAGAGCAAGGCACAGGCGATCAGCTGCCTTAACGGGCTCCGTCAATGGGGGTTGGGCGCCCATGTCTATGCGGACGACAACCAGGACTCCCCTCCCCGGGACGGCATGGACGAGAACGGCCAGTATGCCGCGGATACGGGTGCCGCAAACGGTGCCGGATCGCCCGCCGATCCCGCGGCGTGGTTCAACACCTTGCCGCCATTGCTGGGGGACAGACCGTTGTCCAACTACTGGGGCGATGCCAAAGTGTCCGGAAGCCTGCGGGCGTCCATGCCGTTTCCGGGAAGCAAGGGCAAGTTCTGGCATTGCCCGGCGGCCAAAGCCTTCTCGGAAGACACCGATGACCGTTTCTTGGCGCGTGGAGCCTACGGGGTCTTCAGTTACGGCATGAATCTGGACCTCAAGCTGCAATCCTCCATCCAGAACGGTATCCAAGGGAACATGTTGCCTTATCCGACCATGCCTCGCATCGGCGAGGTGCCCGATAGCTCTGCGACGGTCCTGATGGTCGACCAAGCGTTCAGTCCGACCCATGAACTCTACACCCCCACGCCTGCAAGGAACGGCGCTCTTCCGGCCGCACGAAGCCAGCGCTTCACGGCACGCCACGGCAAAGGCAGCAGGGCGGGAGGCAATCTCATGTTCTTGGACGGTCATGCAGGTTTCTACGCCCGATCATACGTGACCAACAGCAGTGCTTCGCTGGAGGAAAAGCCGAACCAGGACGTGATCTGGAACCCCAACCGGGACCGGTGAAGGATCCAAGGTCGACCAGGAACCCGCCGCGAGGGCACTGCCGGACCCGGTGGCGGAAGCGGTGACCTTTCCTCCCTCCGTGCCATCATGGTTCCGGGCCCTCGATGGCTGCTTCTGGGTGACCGCCAGCCCCCCGTCCTCGATGGTCCGGCCATGCGCGCACGCATCGTATCCGTGCCCAAGGTGACAGCCCCGCGAAAACAAATGCTTCGACGGTCGTATCGCCCCCCGTTCAGCAACCGGACCAAGGCGTCATGGACGCCCTGGCCACGTCAACCGCACGGGAGTTTCACCAACGCCGTGATCTCCCCCTCCGTGCCGGGTTTGAGTTCTACGCCGCCCCCATGGGCCTCCGCGATGCTCCGGGCTATGCTGAGCCCAAGTCCGCATCCGTCCACCCTTCCGACCGCGTTGTCGCCTCGCTCGAACCGGTTGAAGACGGTCTCGAACGACTTCGGGGCGGTGCCGGTGTTGTCGATCCTGATCTCGGCGTGATCCGGGAACCGGCGGAGGGACGTGCGGATCCTTCCACCAGGATGGTTATGCTTCACGGCGTTATCGAAAAGGATCAACAGGAGTTGCCGCAGACGGTGCCGGTCCCCGGACACCACCGCGTCCTCACATGGGCCCAGTGACGCGGTGATGCCCATGGATCCGGCCAGACATTCGGCATCCTCGAAGGCCTCGTGCACCAGCTTGCCGAGTTGGACCGGCTGAAAGTTGACCCGCAACATCCCCGCATCGGCTTTCGTCAACAGGGTGAGCGAATCGACGATCTTGGTGAGACGTTCCACTTCGTCGATCTGGCCGGCGATCCATCTCGATTGTTCCGGATCCAGTGATCCGTTTTCCCGCAGCACCGTCTCCAGTTGCATGCGCATCACGGTCAACGGGGTCTTCAGTTCATGCGACGCATGGAGCGTGAATTCGTGGATCTGGTGTATCGACGCCCCGAGACGGGCGGTCATCGCATTGAACCCAGCGGTGAGCCGGTCGACCTCGTCCCCGTTCATGCTCCGAGGGAGGGACTGGTCGAGATGCTTGGAATCGATGGTCACCGTGAGCGTGACCGCGGGACTGGGTAGCTCCCAAAACGTGCTGACCCAGCTCGTCCGCGTGGTACCCGAGAACGAACGCGATTGATCCGACAGAGATCGCAACAGGGGACGGCCGCGCTGCAAGCGGGGCCGTCCCCATTTCTGTTTCACGGCGGTATCGATCCATGAGCTACCCAAGGGTAGCCAAGGCGAGAGCCTGCTGATGTCACTGTCCGGACGGTGAGAAGCCCGTCATACCGACCTCCGCAGGAATCGGGGGGTGCGGCCAGGTCGTCCGCTCCCTCGGCAGGCGGCGAAACCCTGCGAGCGAGGGAGGGGCGGCGACCAGTGCTTGGAGGATCGTGGACCAGGAACCGGTCACTCGAACAAGGGGAGCACCTTCATGCCGGTCACGTGGACGAGGCCCATGTCGGTGATGCGGACCTCGGGGATGACGGACAGCGGGATGAGGTTGAAGCCCATGTAGGGCAGCGCGCACCCCAACGCTTCCCAGGCCCTCTTCAGCGCGATGGTCTCCAGCCGGACCTCGCGCGCAGGTTTGTCGGAGAGCAATCCGGCGACCGGCAACTCGATCATCGCGACGACCTTGCCGCCGTCGGCCACCACCACCCCGCCTTGCTTGGCCTTGATCGCCTCCAACGCCACGCGCATGTCGCGCTCGTTCGTGCCCGCGATGATGACGTTGTGCGCGTCGTGGCCCACGCTGCTGGCGACGGCGCCGCTCTTGAGGCTGAAATCCTTGAGCAGCCCGAGCCCGACGCGCTTCGAGCGGCCGTGGCGTTCGACGACGCTGACGAAGCAGAGCCCGTGCTGCTTGAAGTGGTCTTCCCACGATGCGGCCGGAGCCAGCTCGATGCGTTCGTGGAAGGTCAGGATGCCCGGAAGCGCGACGCGGATGGCGTTGGCCGTGACGGTCTTCGTCGGCAACCCGGGCGTGAGCGGGATGTCGTCGGCGATCTGGACGGTGCGATAGGCGGCCGCGGGATAGGTATAGCGTTGCTTGGCGACCTGCTCGGCGAGGAGCTGCGTCGGTTGGCGGTCCTCGACCATGAGCTGGCCGCCGAACCAGGTGTTCTGCACCTCGAGCGCGTCATCCAACAGGACGATGTCGGCCCGGCGCGAATGGCCGAGCCCGCCGAACTCGCCGTCGAAGCCGTAGCGTGTGGCGCCGTGGAGCGACCCCATGCTCCACGCCGTCCCGGGCTTCACGCCGGCGACGACGGCTTGGCGCGCGACCCAGTCGAGCCCGAAGAGGAACAGGTCGTCCGCGTCGCGGTCGTCGGTGCAGATGCAGACCCGCTTGGGGTCCGCGCCGAGCTCGGTGACGGCCTTGATGGCGAGCGGGAGCGAATGCCACGGCGTCGCGGGGTTGCCACCGCGCAGGAAGATCCAGATGCCGGCCTCAAGGAAGTCGGCGGCGATCTCGCGGTCGATCGATTCGTGCGTGTCCGTCACGCCGGAGGCCGCGTAGGCGGCGACGAACTCGCGTCCGTAGATGTGGCCGCAGACGGGCCGGCCGCGCTTGAGCGATTCGGCGATGACGCCGTGGCTGCGTTCGTCGCCGAGGCAGACCGGTATGAAATCCATCTTCTCCCCCAGCGAGACGGCTTCCGGCCAACGGTCAAAGAGCGCGCCGACCTTGGCGGGCGTAAGATCGCCGCCGGCGGTCTCCAGATCCGGATTGGTGGCGGGGACGGTGCTCGGGACGGTGAGGAAGATGTTCAGCGGCGCCTGCCGTGAATCCTCCAGCATCCAATCGATGCCGGCGGTGTCGCAGACGTTGCCGATCTCATGGCTGTCACAGAAGAGCGTGGTGGTGCCGTTGATCAACGCGGCCTCGGCGTAGGCGCAGGCGGTCATCATCGAGGACTCGATGTGGACGTGCGGATCCACCAACCCCGGCGCGAGGATGCCGCCGCGGGCGTCGTAGAACCGGGCGGCCAGGCCGAGCTTCTTGGCATCACCGGCCGCCTTCACCGCGGCGATGCGGCCGCCGCTGATCCAGATCTCGCGGTCGGGCAAGGTCCGCTCCGTGTAGGTGGACAACACACGCGCACCGGTGATGACGAGGTCCGGCGCGGTGCGTCCGGACGCCACGGCGGCGAGATGGCGGGTCATCTGCCAGAGCGGCGCGACGGAGAAACGGGTGATCATAGGGTGGTGGTCCGGGTTCGGCGGTGGATTGTCACGGGTTCAGAAGGACGCGCTGACCGGGTGGCTGGCACGGAGGACGGAGACCTGCTTGAAGCGTTCCTTGAACAAGGTGCGGACCGCTTCGATCGATGCCTCCGGTCCCGGCTTCGGCCCATGGATGATCACGAGCATCCGCGAGGGCAGCTTCCGGACCTCGCCCGACGGCGCACGCCACTGTCCCTGCATGTCGAAGACGCTGAAACCATCGGGGAAACGCGGCGTGACGACCGTCGCGAGGAAGTCCGACCACTCGGCGGGATCCACGGCGCCGAAGTAGAGCTCGGTCCGGATCAACGCTGCCGGCGACCGGGCACCCGATGTGGCGCAGCCGGAAAGAAGGACCGCGAAACCGACCAGCAGCGAAAGAAGCGACTTCGTCATCCGGCCTCCGTGCTTGGTCATGGTTCACCCTTCTCCGGATCCACGCAGGCGGTAGATCGCGGGATAATTCATGTGCCACGAGCTGTCCTCCATGCCGTGGCCCGCGAGCCATTCCTTGCCGGGATAACGGAAGGCCGCGAAATCGGGACTGAAGACCGGGTGTTCCAAAAGGCGATGCACGAGCACGGCGGCACGGACCTCGACCGCGCCGCGTTCGAGGCAGAATCCCCGCATGTGCGCCATCGTGCGGCCGGTGTCGCAGATGTCGTCGATCAGCAGCACGTGGCGGCCCTTGAAATCGGCCTCGGACCATTCGACCGCCACGCGTTCGGCGAGGCCGCCGTTCACGTTCGGGACATAGCCACGGCAACGGCAGAAGGTGGCTTCGATGGAGACAGGGACGGCCTGGAGCAGATCGGAGAAGAAGAACACCGCGCCGCGCAGGATGCAGACGGCGAGGACCTGTTCGCCGGTCCTCTGGAGGACATCGACCGCCCACGGCGTGATCTCGGCGGCGACCTGTCGGACGCCCTCCTCCACCGCCTGGGTCGGGTACAACTCGTCGTAGTGCGAAGGGATGGGACGCGGGGCGCTCATGTCAGGAAGCGGCGGCTGGGCCGGCGAGGTGGTAGACGGGACCGTCGAGCCCCTTGCCCGGCCAGTTCACCTGGTCGATGTCGAGACGGCGGACCTGATCGGCGAAGACGGGATCCAGCAGCAGTTCCAGCGCGATGGGCGCCAGCGCGGGCGTGGATGGAAACGGGACGACCAGCGGTTCGATGCCGATCGACCGGAGCATCGTCACCGCGCGACCCGCGAGATCGGCATCGGTGGCCGTGGGTCCTTGGAAGATCCAAACCGGCTTGGGCGCCGCGGCGAGCTGCTGGAACGGGCCGTGCGCGAGCTGCAGCGGTTCGATCAGCACGGGGGCGTCCCAGAAAAGTCCCTCGACGAACTTGCAGGCGACATTCTGCGCGAACTCACCGGCCGGCGCGGGAAGCAGGATGACGCCGCCGGATCTCCATCCATCGATCTGTGACGTCAGGTCCGCGCCCAGTGCCGCACCGATGGAGCTGTCCGCGAGGCGAAGCAGCGGATCCGACTGCGGCGCCAGCCGGGGCAGGCGGCTGCCGGGAAGGGCCTCGACGAACTGATGCGCGGCGACGAAGCCGCAGGCCGGGCCGATGATGCGGATAAGGAGGGTGTATTCGTCCTCGATGGGGAACGGGACGATCTCCGCGCCGGCCTTCACCCACTTTGCCAGCAGGTCGGCGCGGTCCGGTCTGCCGGCGGCCTGTTGGCCGGCCCCGGTGGCGGAGGTGAACACCAGCGTGTGGGTGAACGCACCGGCCTGGTCCAGGGCGAGCCGGGCGTTGGAGGAAAGTCCTTGGCTGAAGATGGCGAGCGTCTGGTCAGAGGCCCACGGACCGACCGGTACGACGAAGGCCGCCAGCGGAACGAAGCAGGCCGGGATATCGGTGAAGGTGTTGAGCAGCCACGCGAAGTAACGGGCCTGCGCCTCGGAACTGCCGATGCCCGTGGCCACGACGCGCCGGACCCGATCCGATGCGGGCATCTTCGGCACGAACGGCTTCGCCAGCATGTCGCGGATCGATGCCGGGACCTGCGCGACGCGCCCGTCAAGGAGTCGGTGGCCTCTGGGATCCCCGTTCATTCGGAGAGCGAGCTGTCGTCGAGGAAGATCCACTTGTGGACGTCGATGCCGTGGTCGTTCAACGCCAAGGAATACTCCTTCTTCCGGACGAGGCTCGACGGCGAGTTCATCACCATCTGGATCTTGCCCGGAGGGAAGTGATGCTTGAGCAGGCGCATGATCGAGTCGTAGTCCCGGCTATCATAGCCGACGCCGAGGCGTCGGTAGGCTTCGTCGCTGGAGAAGGATTCGCCCTCCTCGGTCAGCATCCGGTCGGTGGCATACGCACCGAAGCCCGCGCCACGGCCGTCGAAGTAGAGCAGGAAGATGGCACCGACCCCGTAGTGGACGATCTCCTGGACCGAACGCTTGAACTTGTTGCGGTTGTCGATGCTGACCAGCGGGAAGCGGTCGAAGAGCGACTCGCTCTGCAACCGGACCACGGGCACGTCGTAGAGCAGCGGCTTCCCATAGGTCAGCACGACCGCCTCCTGGCTGGTGACGATGTCGAAGTAGACATGGACCCGGAACCAGTAGGGCGTGGTCAGCAGCGTGGAGACGGGGGAACCGGGATGCTCCCGCTTGTGACGGGCGACGTTCTTGGGGTCGATCCGGACCAGGAGCCGGTTGCCGCGGATGACGTAGTAATCGAGGACCAGGGGGGCTTCGCCGCCCATGAAGCTCTCGATCTTCGTCTCCCCGAACAGTTGGTGGAACCGCTCCTCAGGCAGGACGATCTCGTCGTCGACCGGCTTGACGGGCAGGAAATAGGACGCGGCGTAGATGAACCGTTGAGCGTCGGGCAGCGCATGGGGTTTGAAGGGCGACACGGGCTCGGGCGGGAGCGCCCGGATCACCTGGGGGCCGTTGGACTGGGTCAGGCTGTGCCCGGAATCCGCCTTGGAACTGAGATAGGCGGCGTTGAACGGAGACGGTTCGAACTCCAGCGCCTCGGTCCCCGCGACCTTGAGCCCGTGGGACGTCATCGCCGCGATCTTGTCGGGATTGTTGGTCAGCACGATGAACGGCGCCTTGATGCCCAGCAGGTAGCAGATGTCCGCCACGTCCTCGTAGCTCCGATGGTCCTTGCGCAGCCCCATGGCCCGGTAGGCCTCGAAGGTGGAGATCTGGTCCAGCGATGCCTGCACCACCATCCGGTCGCGCGCCTTGGCCACGTAGCCGACGCCACGGCCCTCCTGCATCAGGTAGAACAGGATGCCGTTGCCCTTCTCGCCGATGACCTTCAACGCGCCTTCGAGCTGTTGGACGCAATCGCAATCGCAGCCGCGCAGGGTCTCGCTGGTCACACAGGAGGAATGGATCCGGGTGTGGAGCTGCTCCGCCTTGGAGATGTCGCCGTGGGCAAGGGCGATGATGTAGCCTTTGTGGATGATGTCCTGGAACACGTAGGCGTCGAACGGCCCGAAGTGCGTCTCCACCGTGCAGCGGGCGAGGAACAGCGTCGTGCCGTGCAACGGCCGGTCCTCCAGGCTCGATCGATGGACCACCGAACCCGGTTCGTGCTGGAGCTGGTCGACGAGGAGCCGGAGCGCTTCGTGGGTGGACCAGGACGGGATGGGATCGGTGTTCACTTGCTTCGGGTGGCGACCTCGCGAAGAACGGTAGGCATCTGTCGTGCCATGGCGGAGACATCCGCGAAGCCGGACCGGTGGCCCACGGAAAATCAGCCAGGATTATCAGGTGGAATGGAGCCTGCTTTCCTCGACCGTCGGCTGTCAGAGCCGGCACCTTGCAGCTCATCCTCACAATAAAGCGTCAGCGCCTGTCCGTTGTTGGCCACCCTGCCTAAAATGAAACCCCGAAACAGCATCACCACCTCACTGGCTTCGTTGAGCCTGGCCGCCCCCCTGCTCGGACAGACCAACGCGCCGTCGTCCCCCCGGGAAACGACCGTCTTCGACCGTGTCGTCGTGGAAGGGGTCCCCCTCGAGGAGCTGATCGTGCCGACGGCCCGGCCCTTCAGTTCCGTGTACGGCACGGACCGTTCCATCCTGGATACGCCCCGCAACGTCACCATCATCAGCCGCGCCCAGCTCGACGCGATCTCGATCAAGGACGTGCGCGACTTCTCCAAGCTGACCTCCAGCTCATACACCCGCTCCAATTTCGGCGCCCCGACCACGCCCGACATCCGGACGCAGATCGCCGACACCTACAGCAACGGCATGCGCATCGGCCTCTCGTCGAACGGCAACGGCCTGCCGGTGAACTTCAACTCCGTCGAGTCTGTCAACATCGTCAAAGGCCCGGCCACCGCGGTCTACGGCCCTTCGCAGTACGTCGGCGGCTACATTGATTACATCACCAAGAAGCCGTTCTTCGACAAGTTCCAGGGCTCCGTCTTCGGCGAGGTCGGCATGTACGACCAGTACCGTTGGGGCACTGATTTCGGCGGCCCGATCTCGAAGACCCAGGCGTATCGCATCAGCTATTCCGGCGAGGATTCCGGGAGCTACTACGGCGACGGCTTCAAGAAGACCGAGGCCGGGTACGGCGCCTACAGCTGGATCCCGAACGACACGTACGAGCTGGCCCTCAACGCCGAGTACTTCTGGGGCAACTACACCGAGAACTTCGGCATCAACCGCGTCACCCAGGAGCTGATCGACGACGGCATCTACCAGACCGGCACGAACATCAACGGCGGCACCTCCGCCAGCGCCGCCGACCCGCAGAACGCGAAGAACGTCGTGTCCGGCTTCCCGACCAGCAACACCATCGGCCTCGGGCCCAAGGTGAAGATCGACCGAGCCCTGCGCACGCTGAAGCCGGGCGACGATTCGGAGGGCCACTCGGTCAACCTCCAGGCGATCCAGACGGTGAAGCTCAGCGATTCCGCCACCATCGCGAACAACACGTTCTACCGCTACGTCGACCGCGAGACCTACAGCTCGTACTACTACTCGGAGATCATCGACCCGAGCTGGAGCGTCGAGAACCGCACCGAGGTCCGCCTCGACCTGGAGAAGCACAAGATCAACACCGGCCTCTCGCTCCGCTACCAGGAGGTCACGGCCTACAACGATTTCTTCTTCGAGCCCGCCAACGCGTGGGACCTGACGAAGGACCACGACTTCATCGACATCACCCGGTCGGACGCCTTCATCGCCTCGACCAAGAACGGCGACCGCGTGGCGGTGCCCGGCTGGGCGGGCCGCTACTACACGCCCTACAACGGCGATTCCGGCCACTCCGAGGCCCTCACGGCCGCGCCGTTCATCCAGGAGGACTGGCACATCACCGAAAAGCTGTCCGCCCTCGCCGGCGGCCGCATCGACGTGCTCAGCACCAGGTACCAGGATCCCGCGGGCTACCTCAAAGGCGACTCGACCGTCGTCGGCCTGCCCAACGGCAACGGCAGCCTGATCTACAAGTGGACGCCCGAGTTCTCGACCTACGGCACCTACAATTATAGCCAGAACCCGGTCGGCGCGACCGGCAACGGCGGCGGCATCACCACCGCCGGCAACGCGGACTACTCGAACGCCATCCTCCGCAACGAGGCGATGCTGTACGAGCTCGGGGCGAAGCAGACGCTCTTCGGCAACCGGCTGTTCCTGAACTTCGCCTTGTTCCAGCAGGACCGCGCCGACCTCCAGCAGGACCGCTCGATCGTCAAATTCCTCACCCGCGGCGTCGAGTTCGAGGCCAACTACCAGCCCAACCGGAATCTCTTCCTCACGTTCGGCTATTCCTACATGGATTCGACGGTGGACCAACCGCAGTTCGACGTGGGCAACACATCGCTCACGCCGGCCTCCGACCGGTTCTTCACCATGGACCCCGCGGACGCCCCGTACCGTCGACAAGGCGTCCCGGCGCACCTGATGAACCTCCTCGTCTCCTACAAGTTCGACAACGGGTTCGGCGCCAGCGCGAACCTGGTCTTCACCAGCGAGATCAACAACAACGTCAAGGGCACCCTCGTCATCCCCGCCCAGTACTCGCTCGACCTGTCGGCGTTCTACACCCACAAGCGCTTCGAGGCCCGCCTCTCCGCGCTCAACGCGACCGACGAGAAGAACTGGAGCGCTCCGAACGCCGTGTACGGCAACGAGTCCATCATCGCGGACCTTCCGTTCCGGCTCGAAGGCCGCGTGACCCTGAAGTTCTGAACCGGCCCGCCGTTCCTAGGTCCGGTGGCCACCACCCGCCCGCGGGTGGTGGCCTTCCGGTCCGACCTTCCCCGAACCGACATCCCTTGCAAATCCATCGCTTCGCTCTCTCCGTGATCCTTGGCGGTTGGGTCGGGTCGGTCGCCTGGGCGTCCGACCTCATCCGCCCGAAGGTCGTCGTCGTCGCCACGTTCGAGATCGGTGCGGACACCGGCGACAAGCCCGGCGAGTTCCAGTTCTGGGTCGAGCGCGCCAAACTGACAAATTCGATCGTCGTCCCCGGCGTCGACCGGCCGCTGCGCCACAACGACGCCGGCGTCTACGGATTCGTCTCCGGCACCACTGTCCGCAGCGCCGTGCAGGTCATGGCGCTGTTGGCCGATCCGCGGTTTGATTTCTCGAAGAGCTACTGGCTGGTGAACGGCATCGCGGGCGTCGATCCCGAGAACGCCTCGGTCGGCAGCGCCGCATGGGCCCGCTGGGTCGTCGATGGCGACATCGCCTACGAGATCGATCCACGCGAGGCGCCGGCCGGTTGGCCCTACGGTATCGTCCCCATCGGCGGCAAGAAGCCCAACGAGATCCCCAAGAACGCCGACTGGGCCCCGAAGCCGATGGCCTGGAAACTCGATCCGGCCTTGGTGGACTGGGCTTTTTCGCTGACGAAGGACATCACCATCCCCGAGACCGACGGTGCCCGGAAGCACCGCGCCGAGTTCGTCGGCTTCGAGAAAGGCTCCGCACCGCCCAAGGTCATCCTTGGCGAAAGCCTCGGTTCCTGCCGCTACTGGCACGGCACGGCCATGACCCGGTGGGCCAACGACTGGACCCGGCTCCACACCCAGGGCGAAGGCGACTTCGTCATGACCAACATGGAGGACCACGGGATCTGCACCGCGATGGAACGGATGGCCAAGCTCGGCAAGGTCGATTTCCAGCGCCTGCTCTTCTTGCGCACCGGCAGCAACTACTGCACGCCGCGCCCGGGCCAGAGATCCTCCGAGAGCATGACCGAGGAATACAGCGGCATGGAGCCCGCCCTCGAATCCGCCTGGCTCGCCGGCAGCAAGGTGATGGATGCCTTGGTCGATGGCTGGGCCACCTTCGAGAAAACGCCTCCCAAGCCATGAGCATCTCCCCGTTTCGCCGCGGCTCCTTTGCACGCCTGCTTTGCCTTCTCGGCGTCCTGGGTGCTTTCTCGCGCCCGTGCGCTTCCGCGTCGGATTTCGCGGCGCGATTCGACCGGTTCAAGACCAACGCCACCCAGGCCGAGCTCTACCGCTTCCTCTACGCAGTCCCCAAGGCCGGAGACCTCCACCACCATGCGGGCGGCAGTTGGCGGATGGAGGACCTGTTCGCCGTCGCCACCGATACCCGGCGGAACGGCGGCGACCGCTTCTACACCCGGCTGAAGGCGGGTGGCTGCCCGGAGGAGACGAACTCGTGGCGGAAGTTCCAGACCATCGACCGATCCACGTGGAAGACGCTTCCCGGATGCGCGCAGGAGGAATTCGTACCGCTCGACGCCCTCACCGTCCCGCAGCGCGGAGCGTTCATCGATTCGCTCCGCCTCGACGCCCCGGGCGAGGGCCGCACCGAGTTCTTCGAGGAGATCTGGCCGCGTCTCGGCGCGTTGAGCCGCAGCGTGGAGGTGTTCCTGGAGATGACGGTCGAGACGGCCAAGCGCTACGGCGCCGAAGGCGTGCGCTATCTGGAGCCGCAGACGATCCCGGTCGGCCTGGTGGATGCCCAAGGCGCGGCGGTCGATCCCGAGGAGTTCCATCGCCGATTGAAGGCCCGTCTGGAGATGCCCGATGCGAAGGCGACCGGCGTCGAGATGCGTTGGCAGGTCGTGGTGCTGCGTTTCACGCCCGTGGCCGAAAAGGGGGTCGAGCAGGCCCACGATTTCGTCGACCGCCACCGCGACCTGTGGGTGGGAATCAACATGGCCGGCCGCGAGGACAACGACAAAGGACACCCGCGGCGTTTCCTCGACACCTACCGGAAGATGCGCCTCAGACATTCCGGCATCGGCCTCGCCATCCACGCCGGCGAAGTGGACGAACCCAATCCCCACATGCGCGACACGTTGCTCCTCGGCGCCACACGGCTCGGCCACGGCAACAACATCCTGACCGACGAGGACCTCCTGCTCCACCTCCGCTCCGGCATCGCCATGGTGGAGATCAACCTCGTCAGCAACCTGCTGCTCGGATACGTGGACACGTATGCGCAGCACCACTTCCCCGAGCTGCTCCGCACCGGCGTCCCTGTGGCGCTCTCGACCGACGACTCCGGTATGTGGGACTCGAACATGACGGACGAGTACATGACCGCCGTGACCGAGTTCGCCCTGACCTGGGATGAACTCGTCCGCTGCGGACGCAACTCGCTCACGTGGTCCTTCGCCGAACCGGCCCTGAAGGAGAAGCTGCTCGCCGGCTACGACCGCGACATCCAGGCCTTCGAGGCCAGGCTCGGCACCGACTGGACCGCCGCGCTCAAGACCGTGAAGCCCGTCAGCTATGGTTTTGCCCTGCGGCGCTGGGGCCTCACGAACTGACGACAAGCACTCCGGCCAGCGTTTCTTCCAAGCGACCCGCGGACATCATCCCGACATGTTGACACGATTCTTCCGACTCGAACAGCACGGCACGACCGTGCGCCGAGAGCTCGTCGCCGGCCTGACCACCTTCGCCGCGATGGCCTACATCCTCGCGGTCAACCCGGCCATCCTCTCGCAGACCGGCATGGACAAAGGGGCGCTGATCAGCGCCACCGCCTTGGCGTCGGCGCTGATGACGGTGGTGATGGCGTTGGCCACGAACTACCCGATCGCCTTGGCGCCGGGCATGGGCTTGAACGCTTTCTTCACCTTCGGCATCTGCCTCGGTTCGAAGATGCCTTGGCAGGCGGCGCTCGGGCTCGTGTTCTACAGCGGGGTCGCGTTCCTCATCCTCACGCTGACCGGTGTGCGGCGAAAACTGATCGATGCCATCCCCCACGAGCTGAAGCTGGCCATCACCTGCGGCATCGGCCTCTTCATCGCCTTCATCGGATTGAAAGGGGCAGGCGTCATCTCGGCCCACCCCGCCACGTTGGTCAGCCTCGGCGACATCCGCCAACCAGGCCCGCTGATGGCCCTCGGCGGCATCATCGTCGCCGCGGTGCTCATCTGGCGGAAGGTGCCCGGCGCCCTCATCCTCACGGTGCTGGGTCTCACGGTCCTCGGCCTCTTCCTGAAGACCACCGGACCGGACTCCGCGCCGGTGACGCCCATGCCGGCGTCTTGGGTGTCCGCTCCCGCGTCCTTGGCGCCGACGTTCCTCCAGCTCGACCTCGCCTACTTCTGGCAACATTGGCGGGTGTGTCTGCCGCTGCTGCTGGCGCTGCTGTTCGTGGATCTCTTCGACAACATGGGCACGCTCATCGGGGTCTGCCAACGGGCCGGTCTGCTCGACAAGCAGGGCAACCTCCCGAAGATCGGCCGGGCCCTCACGGCCGACGCGACGGCGGCGATGGTCGGCTCCACGCTCGGGACCTCGACGGTCACGAGCTACATCGAATCCGCGGCCGGGGTCGAAGCCGGCGGTCGCACCGGCCTGACCGCCGTCACCACGGCGGGCTGCTTCCTGCTCGCGCTCTTCCTCAGCCCGCTCATCGCCGTGGTCCCGGCGGCGGCCACGGCCCCGGCGCTGGTCCTCGTGGGCGTGTTCATGATGCAGAGCGTGGCGGAGCTGGACCTGAAGGATTTCGCCAAAGCCGTCCCGGCGGTCATCACCATGCTGGCCATGCCGCTGACCTTCAGCATCGCGGAAGGCATCGCCATCGGTTTCGTGGTCCACGTGTTCTTCATGCTCGGCATCGGTCGCGGCAAGGAAGTGAAGCCGCTTTCATGGGGGCTCGGCCTGCTCTTCCTTGCCCACCTCATCTGGAGATGACGACACCAACCAGACCGGAACGGATTCCGCGGACAGGCCTGGATCCGCGGCACGCGTCCGCGTTCTTGTCCCTCGTCTTCGTCGCGGGCTGCGCATCACCGGAACGGACCTCCGGCCATGTACGACCTGCCACCCGCTTCATCGCCGTCATGGCGGCCTACGGTCCGGAACTCGCGGCGAACGAAGCCGCGTTCCTCGGGACAGATCCACCGGTCTCCGTGACCAAGATCAACGGGGTCGCCTTCAAGCATGTGAGGTTCGAGGGACGCGACCTGCTGCTGTTCCCGAGCGGCATGAGCATGGTGAACGCCGCGATGACGACCCAGCTGGCGCTGGACCGTTTTCCCATCTCGCATGTGCTCTTCGCCGGCATCGCGGGCGGCATCGATCCCGCCCACCGCATCGGCGACGTCGTCATCGCGGACAAATGGTTCCACCATTCCGAGGCTGCTTACCTCAATCCCAAGCCCGACGGGTCCGGCTATGTGAAGCCGGAATATCTGAGACCGCCCTACGAGAACTTCGGGTTCATGTTCCCCGATCATGTCTGGACGGTCCGTGACGGCATGGAAGAGCCGCAGCGGCAGCCCTTCTTTTCGGCGGACCCATCGCTGCTCGAAGCGGCCAAACGGGCGGTGGCGACCGTTCCACCGATGACCTACGCCGGCCGCGAGGTGCAGGTGACCGTCGGTGGAAACGGGATCTCCGGGCCCGTCTTCATGGACAACCGGGAGTATCGCAAGTGGGCCTTCCGCGTGTGGAAAGCCGGATGCCTCGACATGGAATCCACCGCCATCGCGCAGGTCTGCTGGGCCAACCAGAAGCCGTTCCTGATCGTGCGCAGCCTCAGCGACCTCGCCGGTGGTCAGGACGGCGTGAACGCCGCCGATTCCACCGAGGGGCCGGTATCACATCTTGCCGCGTCGGTGGTCCGCGATGTCGTCCGACAGTTGCGGTAGAAGTCCGTGGTGCTCGAAGCCGACGACGACATCTCACCGCTCGGCGGAGCGCATGGCCGCGAGGACGCCCATCACCGCGACGACCACCCGCATCTCCACGAGCGTGAACGCGTCGGCCGTGCGGACGGGGCGGAGACGCTGGAGGTTCGGCAGACGCATGGCGGACGGACGGCGGGCATGGAAAGTAGCGCCCGCTCACCGGCCCGTCGCATGACAAAGGGCCGCGATGAGGGCAACCGGCCGCGCCGACTTTTCCCGCGCGCCGGGGCCGGTTCCGCGCTACCATCCATGACAACGTATGAGCCGACCTTCCTCATCCCGCGGTCCCGGCGCGCTGGTCTATCTGGGCGCCGTCCTGCTGCTCATCGGCGCGATCGTGGCCGGAGCGTGGTTCGCGGCGCAGCGCAGCGCCACCGGCACCGACGGCGACGGCAACGCGCCCTTCGCGCAGGCGATGGCCTCGGGCAAGACATTCTATGACAAAGGCGATCCCGGAAAAGCCATCAGCGCCTTCCAGACCGCCCTGGCCATGAACCCGGCGAACCCCGACGTCCATATCAACCTCGCCAACGCCTTCCTGCTCGCGAACCAACCCGGCCCCGTCGCGATCCACGCCGCGGAGGCGCTGCGCTTCGAACCCGGCAACGGCGCCGCCCACTACCTGCTCGGATGCTCCGCGTTGCGGCAGAACCAGTACTCGAACGCGGTGCAGTCCTTGCAGGAGGCCAAGGCGGCCGACCCGACGATGAACGCGGTGAGCTTCCAGCTCGGCCGGGCGTTCTTCGGTTGGGGCAAGCTCGACGACGCCGCGGCCCAGCTGCGCGAGGTCACGCAGTTCGACACGAACCATCCGTCCGCCTTCTACCTGCTCAGCCAGGTGCTGCTCCGCCAAGGCCAACGCGAGGAGGCCGTCGCCGCCCTCGCTTCCCACCAGAGGATCGCCGCCGGAAAGACGCAGGCGGCCGACGATCCCGCCATCTACGAACGCTGCCGCTACACCGAGATCGTCGCGCCCTTCCCGCTGGAACAACCGGCCCGGGACGGCATCACGCTGAAGTTCACCACGACACGGCCCGCGCGTTCGGCGGCAACGGGGCGAAGCTCCACGGTGCGTTCGGTCTGATCGACATCAACCGGCGCGGATGGAACGACCTGATCATCGCGAACGAGACGGGCGTCCAACTGCTCTGGAACTCCAACGGCGTCTTCACCGCCCGCACCGCGCCGCTCGCCGTCACCACCGCCGCCGGCGCCACGCAGGTGCTCGTCGGCGACCTCCAGAACGACCGGTACGAAGACGCCGCGATCGTCGGCCCCGCCGGCGTCTCGGTCCTGCGCTTCGCGACCAACGGCGTCTTCAGCGACGTCACGGCGCAGAGCGGACTGCGCGCCGCCAAGGCCTCGGGGACCGCCGGCGCGCTCGGCGACCTCGATTTCACCGGCAAACTCGGCCTCATGCTCGCGACGGCGGACGGGCAGCTCCGCAGCTTCACCAACCTCGGCAGCGGGACCTTCCGCGAGCGCAAGGGCGATCCCTTCGGCGCCACCAACGTCATCGCCGTCGCCGTGGACGACTGGAGCAACGACGACCTGCCCGACGTGCTGCTCACGCGCGCCGGCCAGCCGCCGCTGCTGCTCGCCAACGTCCGTGGATCCGGCCTCGTCGCGACCAACCCTCCGACCGGTTGGCCCGCCGCGCGCGCTCTCGCCGTCGGCGACCTCAACAACGACCTGCGCAACGACGTGGCCCTCGTCACCGACAAGGCCATCGAGATCTTCTTCGGTGGTCTGCGCGAACCGCTGCGGCTCCCGGCCAAGGGCAACCGCATCCGCCACCTCCGCGGGCTGGATCTCGACAACGACGGCTGGCTCGACCTCGTCTCTTGGGGCGCCGACGGCGTCCGCGTGTGGCGCAACCGCGGCAACGCCGGCTTCCACGAGGTGACCGCCGGGCTTGGCCTCGGCGTGCTCGCGACCTCCGATATCACCCAGCTGGCCGCGGCGGATCTCGACGCCGATTGCGACATCGACCTCGTCATCGAGGTCGCCGGCGACGGCCTGAAGATGCTGCGCAACGACGGCGGCAACGCCAACGGCATGCTCAAGCTCCGCCTGCTCGGCAACCGCTCGAACGCCAGCGCTCTCGGAGTGAAGACCGAGCTCTCCGCCGGCGGCTGGCACGGGCTGCGTTCCGTGCAGACCCTCCCGATCGAGATCGGCGTCGGCAAACGGAAGCAGCTCGATTCGGTCAGCATCCGCTGGTTCGACACCCGTCAGGACACCACGGAGGTCGCCGTTTCGTGCGAGCCGATGTCCTTGTTCGAGCTCGTGCTTCCCACCGGTTCCTGCCCCTACCTCTACACCTGGGACGGCCATAGCAACCGCTTCGTCACCGACATCCTGGGCGCCGCGCCGCTGGGCTTGCCCGTCGCGCCGGGACGCTTCATCGACGCCGATCCGGACGAACTGGTGCGCCTCGGCGACGAGACCGACGTCGTGCCGAAGGACGGCGATTACGTCGTCCATCTCACCGAGGAATTGCGCGAGATCCTGTATCTCGACCAGGCACGGCTCGTGGTCGCGGACCGGCCCGCCGGCCAAGAGGTCCACACCACCGGCAAGCTGGTCCCCGGGAAACCGTTCCCGAAGCACGAGCTGGTCGCGTTGGGCGGACGCGTGCCGCTGCGCCGTGCCGAGGACCTGTCGGGCAACGACGTCACCTCGGCCCTCGGGACGGCCGACGGCCGGATGGTCTCGCCCGCCTCGCTCCGCGGACCGCAATACCGCGGCCTCGCCGAGCCCCACGGCGTCGTGCTCGATTTCGGTCCGATCGCAGATGCCGCCCGGCCCGTCCTGGCGCTGACCGGTTGGCTGCGCTTCGGCGGCGGCATGGCCAACATCGCCGGCTCGCACTCGTCGGACTTCCCGTTCCCCTTCCCCATGCTCGAGGCCGGCACCGCCGCGGGCTGGCAGAAGGTGGACGTCACCGTCGGCGCACCCGCCGGCAAGACGAAGACCATCCTCGTGGATCTTGCCGGCAAGCTGCCCGCGGGCACGACACGGCTCCGGTTGACCCAGTCGTTCGAGATCCACTGGGACCGCATCGCTCTCTTCACCGAGAGCCGGAAGCCGTCGGTCCACGACGTCGCACCGAGCGCGACCGACCTCCACTGGCGCGGCTACAGCGAGTTCGCCGACCTGCCCTGGACGCAGCCGCTCACGCCGGTCTACGACCGCGTGAAATCGAAGCCGTCGTGGACCATCACGCCGTCCGGTTGGGTCACGCGCCACGGCGCGGTGGACGAGCTGCTGGCGGCGTCCGACAACGGCCTCGTGCTCGTCGCCGGCGGCGATGAGCTGACGATGCGGTTCGCGGCCGACCGCCTGCCGCCGAAGCCGGCGGGAATGGTGCGCGAGTTCTTCCTGTCCGTGACCGGCTGGGACAAGGACGCCGATTACCATGTCGTCCGCGGCGACGAGGTGGGGCCGCTGCCGTGGCGCGGCATGGACGACCAGCGCTACGGGAGCGAGCCGCGGCCGGCCTTCCGGAGCGACGCGCTGCACGAGCGCTTCGGTTCGCGCTGGATCGGTCCCAAGACATTCGTCCGCCGCGACCGATCGACATCGAAGCCGTGAGGACAAACCGGATCCGGACCGGGACCGCATCGCGACCCCCGCTCCTCCTCGCCTGTGATCTGCTCGCTGGGCTGGACCCGGGACACTTTTTCGAGCGGCTTGCCGATTGAGATCCCATGGCAGGACCGACCTCTCCGGAAGCCGTGGTCCTGCTCCACGGACTGTGCCGGACCCGGCGCTCGATGATCCCGATGGAGCGGGCATTGGCCGCGGAAGGATTCGACATCTGGAACGTGGGCTATCCGTCACGGACCCGGTCCATCGCCGAATTGGCCGACCAGGTCATCCCCGCAGCGCTCGCACGATGCCGCGGCGCCGGCGCGCGCACGATCCACTTCGTCACCCATTCGATGGGAGGGATCCTGGTCCGGGCATGGACGGCCAAGGAGAGGATCCCCGACCTCGGCCGCGTGGTGATGCTCGGACCGCCCAACCAAGGCAGCGAAGTCGTCGATGTCCTGGGGCGCCACTGGATCTTTGGGAAGCTGAACGGACCCGCGGGCCGCGAGCTGGGGACGGGCGTCGATTCGACGCCGAACCGGCTCGGCCCGGTGACGTTTCCGCTCGGGGTCATCGCCGGCGACCGATCGGTCAACTGGATCAACAGCCTCTGGATCCGAGGCGACGACGACGGCAAGGTCTCGGTCGAGCGCACCCGGGTCGCCGGGATGACCGACCACATCGTGGTCCACGCGAGCCATCCGTCCTTGATGCGGGACGCCCGGGCCATCCGGGAGACGATCTGTTTCCTCCGCACGGGGACGTTCGAGCCCGCTGCGGCGGGCCACTGATCACCGGGCCGCGGCCGAGTCCGCACCGGTCGGGCGGGGCACCACCGGTGGAAAGAAAAACGGGCGACGCGTCGGCGTCGCCCGTGTGTCGATGCGGAGCCTAGGACCCGGTCACTGCATCTCGCCGATGTGTTCGAGGCGGAGGATCTTCGTGTCCTTGTTGTTGCCCCATTCCTTGCCGTACTCGATGACGTAGAGGCAACCGTCGGCGCCGAGTTCGACGTCCATCGGACGCTTGATCTCGGTGCCGGGCATGAAGCGCGACATCATCAGTTTGCCGTTGGCGTCCTTGGCGATGTTGTCGTCCTTGTCGAGCTTCACGGCGATGATCCAGTTCCGGCTCCACTCGTAGATGAAGAGCGTGTGGTCGAACTCCTTGGGCAGCTTGTGCGGCGATTTCAGGGACGGATCGAAGTAGTACACCGGACCGGCCATCGCTGTGCGGCCGCCGCTGCCGACCGCGGGGAACTTGGTGGACGGGGACGGCGGGTAGTAGATGAAGGCCGGCTGCGCGGGCGGCAGGTCGCGGATGCCGGTGTTGTTCGGAGAATCGTTCACCGGATGCGCGGCGTCGTAGAAGGTCGGCTTGAAGTCGGCCGCGATCCAGGGCGCGGGCTTGGCCGGCCATCCGGATTCGGGTTTGCCGTCCTTCTTGGCCTGGGCGCGCGCCGCGTTGACGTCGTTGAAGGCCTGCCGGGCGACGTAATCGGCCGGGGTGTAGGGCTTGTTGTCACCGACGAAGTAAGGCCAGCCGAAGAAGCCGGCCTTGCGGGCCTGATTGACCTCGTCGTGTCCGGCCGGGCCGCGCTGCGGGTTCGGGCCGCCGGCATCGGGACCGACCTCACCCCAGTAGAGGTAGCCGGTCTTCTGGTCGACGGCGATACGGAACGGGTTGCGGTTGCCCATCACGTAGACCTCGGGCTTGGTGCCGGGCGTGCCGGGCTTGAAGAGGTTGCCGGCCGGGATCGAGTAGCCGCCGTCGGCCTTGGGCGTGATGCGGAGGATCTTCCCGGTGAGCGAGTTCGCGTTGGCCGCGGAGCGCTGGGCGTCCCACGGATAGTGGCCCTTGCGAGGATCGTTCGGCGAATAGCCGTCGGAATCGAACGGATTCGTGTTGTCGCCGACCGAGACGTAGAGGTTGCCCTTGGCGTCGAAGGCCAACGACCCGCCGACGTGGCAGCACTGCTCGCGCTGGACCGGGATCTCGATGATGGTCTTCTCGCCGGCGAGGTCCAACGCCTCGCCCTTCAGGGTGTACCGGGAGACGCGGATCTTGCCGGACTTGCCGTTCTCTTGGCCGTCGTGGGTCGTCTCGGTGAGGGAGTGGTTGAGGTAGATCCAGCCGTTCGCGAGGAACTTCGGGTCGAGCGTGATGCCGAGCATGCCCTCTTCGAGGCCGTCGAACACCGGGATGGTGGCGATCACGACCGTCGCCTTGGTGGACGGGCTCCACATCTTCACGATGCCTTTGCGCTCGGCCCAGAACACGCGGCCGTCCTTGGCCACAGCCAGTTCCATCGGGTCGACGATGGTGTCGGTCGCCTTGCCGTCGACCACGGCGTCCTCGTCGAGGACCACCTTGCGGAAGGCGGATTCCGGAGGAAACCAGCTGGCGTCGGGTTTGACGCCGCCGCCGCTGCCTGTGGTGGGCGTCTGGGTGGCCTGGCCGAGGGCGAGGTTCATCGCCAGCATGAAGCCGGCGGAAAACGTGGGGAATCGCATGCGCCGGATGGACTACACGAGCCGCAGGTTTAATCAATCCAAGTTTCCCTCAAAGCAACGTTGACACCCGCTCCCTCATGCGGTTACCTCGAGTCTCTTTTTTACGGAGCGAATCTATATGTATGCTGTGATGGAAACAGGCGGGAAGCAGTATCGCGTTACTGCCGGCGACACCTTGGAGATCGAGAAGCTCGAGCTCGAACCCGGCGCTATCGCCACCTTCGACCGCGTGTTGATGGTGAACAACGGCGGCGTCATCACCGTGGGCTCGCCCACCGTGGCGGGCGCGAAGGTCGTGGCCGATGTGGTCGAGCAGACCAAGGCCGACAAAGTCATCATCTTCAAGATGAAACGCCGCAAGGGCTACCACAAGAAGCAGGGCCATCGGCAAAAACTCACGGTCATCAAGGTCAAAGAGATCACGGCTTAATCCCACCGAAGGAATTCTATGGCGCATAAGAAAGGTCAAGGCAGCGTACGCAACGGTCGCGACAGCCACGGCAAACGGCTGGGCGTGAAACGTTTCGGAGGCCAGCTGGTCAACGCCGGCACCATCATCATCCGCCAGCGCGGCTCCAAGTTCCACCCCGGGGTGAACGTCGGGGTCGGCCGCGATTGGACATTGTTCGCCCTCATCGACGGACGCGTGAAGTTCGATAAGCACCGCCGCCGCGTGCACATCGAAGCCGAGGTCGAAGTCGAGGCCGCAGAAGTCGCCAAGAACTGACGTCCTCCGGCACATCTTTTCTCAGGCGAGGCCGCTGGCCTCGCCTTTTTTTTTTAGCCCGATATCCTGCCGCAATGTTCATCGACGAGGTCAAGATCTTCGCCAGCGCCGGCCACGGCGGCAAAGGCGCCGTCGCGTTCCACCGCGAAGCCTACATCACCAAAGGAGGCCCCAGCGGGGGCAACGGCGGACGCGGGGGCGACGTCGTGCTCGTCGCCGACCACGACCTCAACAACCTGATCCAACAGTTCTACGTCCCGCGCCTGATCGCCGCTGCGGGCGAGGCGGGCATGGGCAAGGGCATGGACGGCGCCGCCGGCAAGGACCTCATCATCAAGGTGCCCTGCGGGACGCTCGTGTGGCGCATCGCCAAGCCCTTGGAGGAGGTCGAGGCCGATCCCGAGAACGAGGTCTCCTCGAAGGCAAAGGTCGCAACCAAAGCGGACACGGCTCCGGCCGGCGGAGGCAAGATCCCGGTCGGCACCGCGAAACGTCCCACGATCCGGACGGCGAAAGGGGTGTCGGCCCTGGAGATCGACCTGGAGGAAGAAGGCTTCGATGACCCCATCGCGAACGTTCGCGACAAAGGCGAGCTCGTCTGCGACCTGGTCGAGAACGGCCAGCGATTCGTGCTCTGCAAGGCGGGGCGCGGAGGCCTCGGCAACCGCAACTTCGCCACCAGCGTCCGGCAGGCGCCGAGGTACGCACAACCCGGTGAACCGGGCGATGAAGGCGAGTTCCTCTTCGAGCTGCGCATGGTCGCCGAGGTCGGCTTGGTGGGCTACCCGAACGCCGGCAAGTCCACGCTGCTCACCGCGATCTCCCACGCCCGCCCGCGTATCGCGCCGTATCCGTTCACGACGCTCACGCCGCAGGTCGGGATCCTCGAGTACGAGGACTGGCACCGCCTGACCATCTGTGACGTGCCCGGGCTGATCGCCGGCGCGCACCAGGACGTCGGCCTGGGCCACGCGTTCCTCCGCCACATCGCGCGCTGCCGCATCATCGTCATCCTGCTCGACATGGCGGGGACCGACAACCGCGAGCCGTGGGACGACTACGCGAGCCTCCTGCAAGAGCTCGAGCTCTACGACCCTGCCCTGCTGGAGAAGCCCCGACTGGTCGTCGCCAACAAGATGGACGAGCCGGCTGCCGAGGCGATGCTGAAGAAGTTCAAGCGCAAGATCACCAAGACGCCGGTCCTGCCCATCTCCGCCGCGTTCGGCCAAGGCATCCCGGAGTTCCGCCGCCTGATCCGCAAAGCGGCCCAGGCCCAGCTGCCGCGCTGACCGGTCCGGATACGGGCTCGGCGCCGTTCAGGCGACCAAGCCGTCCACGACCTCCACCACGCGCCCGGCACGGGCCGCGATCTTCGGGTCGTGCGTCGCGATCACCAACGTCGTGCCGCGGTCGGCGCGCAGCGCGAGCAGCACCTCGATGATCTCCGCGCCGGTCTTGGTGTCGAGGTTGCCCGTCGGTTCGTCGGCCAGGATCAGCTCCGGGTCGTTGATGAGGCAGCGGGCGATGGCCACGCGCTGCTGTTCGCCGCCGGACAACTCGTACGGGCGGTGACCGAAGCGTTCCGCCAACCCGACCCGGTGCAGCAGTTCTTCCGCCTTCGCCTTCGCCATTTTCGCAGGCATCCGCGCCATCCGCGCCGGGAGCGCCGCGTTCTCGACGGCATCGAGTTCCGGCAACAGATGGTAGGCCTGGAAGATGAACCCCACACGGAGGTTGCGGAACGCCGTCAACGCGGAGGTCGACAGCGTCCCGAGGTCGGAGCCGCAGACGCGGATCGTCCCGGAATCGGGCCGGTCGAGGCCGCCCAGCAGATGCAGGAGCGTGCTCTTTCCCGCGCCGCTCGCCCCGCGCAGCGCGACGAATTCCCCGCGGTGCGCCACGAAATCCACGCCCCGGAGCACGTCCAGGCGTCGCCGCCCGAGCGAATACGATTTCCGCACGCACGCCGCGGACAAGATCTCGTCATCCATGGCGGAGGGCCTCCACAGGTTGGAGCCAGGCGGCCCGGAGAGCGGGCAGCACGCCGGCCAGGATGCAGAGCACCAGCGACACGCCGCAGATCACCGTGACATCCGAGACGACGACCTCGGCGGGCAGCTCGCGCAGCTGGTAGATCGACGAAGGGAACAGATTGAAACCCATCACATCGTTCATGAAGCGCAGGAACTCGTTGCGGTACCGGAGCGCGAGCATCCCGGCGCCCAGGCCGCTCAGCACGCCGAGCACGCCCACCACGAGGCTCTGGGCAAGAAAGAGCAACGCGACCGACATCGGCGTCGCGCCGAGCGCCTTGAGCATCCCGATCTCCCGGGTCTTCTGCACGATGAAGGTGATGAGCGCGCTCATGATCCCGAAGGCCGCGACCAGCACGATGAAGAACAGGATGAAGAACATCATCGTCCGCTCCGTGGTCAACGCGTTGAGCATGTCCTTGTTGTCCTCGAGCCAGGTGACCACCCCGTAGTCCGGCCCGAGCGAGGCCTGCATCTGGTCGCGGATGCGCATCGTGTTCCGTTCGGTCGGGTCCTTCAGCATCACGGTGAGCCCTTGGACGTCCTCGCCCAAGCCGCCGAGCTCTTGCGCATCGGCGAGGGAGGTGACGACGACGTTGGCGTTCCATTGGCTCAGGCCGAGGTCCACGAGGCCTCGGACCTTGTAGTCCGCCGCCATGGGCAGCTCATCCACCTCCTTGGTCGCGGATCTCTGGGCTTTGTCCATCAGCGCCGCCAGATGCTCGAACGCGGCCGGTGAATACAGCGCGACCCGGTCCCCGGCGTGGAGGCCGAAGGTATCCGCCAGCTCGTAGCCCATGATCAGGCTCTTGGGCGACAGCTTCGCCTCGCCCTCGACCATGCTGTCGGTGATGCGGCTCACGCGGCTCTCCAACTGGGGATGCACGCCGCGCACCAAGGCGACGAACCGGCGCGATGCGCCACCGTTCGCCGGCTCGGACCGGACCAGCACGTGCGTGTTGATGTACGGCGCGACGCCGCGGACGGATGGGTTGGTGGCGACCCGGTCCATCACGGCGGCCCAATCGGACATCGAAGCCTGCCGGCGCTCGACCTTCAGGTGCGCCTGGAAGCCGATCAGGCTGTCGCGGAACTTGTTGTCGAAGCCCGTCATCACCGCGATGACGATGATCAGCACGGAGACACCGAGCATCACGCCGAGGATGCAGATGAGGGTGATCACCGACACGAACGTGCGCTTGGGGCGCAGATAGCGCAGCGCTAAGGCCAGCTCGAACGGCAACGACGACATGACGTGGGCGGACGCTAGCGGCGGAAGTCGCGATTACAAGAGCGGCCGACCCGAGCGGCCGACCCGACCCGACCCGACCGGCTTCGCGCCCCGATGTTGACGGCGCGCCCCGTTCTGTTTCCCTCGCGCCGGCGACCGGTTGCGCGCGCCCGATGCACCCACCGCCCCTCTATCTTCTCCTCCCCTTCTTCGCGGGCGGCGTGTTCGCGCTAGGTTCCCTGTGCCTGAAGCGCTCGTTCCGCGAAGGCGCGACGATGCCGCTGACGTTGCTCGCGACGAACTGCCTGCTCGGCCTCGCGTTCCTCCCGTTGCTCGCGGCCGGGAGCGGACCGGTGCCATGGGATCGCTGGTCGTTGCCGTTCCTCACCGGTACGGCCTACTTCGCGGGACAGCTCTTCAACTTCCTCGCGCTGCGGTCCGGAGACGTCTCACTCGTCACGCCCGTGCTCGGCACCAAGGTCGTCTTCGTCGTGCTGCTCGGATGGATGAGCTTCGGCACCGCGCTGCGCCCGGTCCACGGCGTCGCCGCCGTGCTGACCACGGCGGGCGTCTGGTTGATGAGCTCCGGATCCGGGCGATCGGGAGGGCATCCGGTGCGGACGACCCTGCTCGCGCTGGCGAGCGGCGCGTCGTTCGCGGCCTGCGACCTGATGCTGCAACGGTGGGTAGGACGGCTCGGGCTGACGGCATTCCTCCCGATGATGTTCGCGTCGGTCGCCGCCATGTCGCTCGGGCTCGTCCCGTGGGTCGGCGCATCGGGTTTCCGTCCGCCGGGGCGCGCCTGGCGATGGATGGCCGCGGGCGGCGCGCTGACGGCGGCGCAGTCTTTCCTCATCTCCGGCAGCATCGGGTGGTCGCACGACGCGACCGGCGTGAACGTCGTCTACACGCTCCGCGGCCTCTGGGCGATCGCGCTGGTCTGGTCGGCGGGACGTTGGCTGGGCAACGACGAGCGCGCACAGGCCGGTCCCGGCGTGCTCGCGAGACGATGGGTCGGCGCCACCGCGATCCTCGGAGCGGTCGTGCTCGCCGCGGCAGCGGCGCGGTGAGCCGGCCGCTCAGCGTTCCGTCGCGAGGAACCGTGCGAGGACGTCCCGCAACCTCCCGATCGGTTCGCCGCCATGGGCGCTCGAGACGGCGAAGCGGAAGAAATGGGCCGCCGGACCGTTCCGGTAGCGGATCAAGGGCGGGAAGATCCCCGCGGCGAGAAGACCGCGACGGAGACGCGCCGAGCCCGCCGTTGTCGCTGGTGCCACGCAGAACATCGGCCCGGGCCGCAGGACGGGGTCGGCGTCCGGACCGGCCAGCACCTCGCGCACGCGCGCCGCGTTGGCGGCGAGCCGGGCCCGGGCCGGGCCGCTGTCCTGCATGACGCGGACCGCTTCCAGCGCCGCGGCGGCCATCGGAGGAGGCAGCGGCGTCCCGCCGCGGAACGCCCGGCTGGTCGCGAAGGCCGACGCCCGCAACCACCGCGGTCCGAGCACCGCTCCGCCGTGGCAGCCGAACGCCTTGCTCAAGGTCACGGTGAGCACCACCCGCGACCGGTCGAGGCCCAAGGATTCCACCGCCCCGCGCCCCTTCGGCCCGAGCACACCGGCCCCGTGCGCGTCATCCACGAGCATCCACGCGTCGGACGGGACCGCCGCGAGATACCGGTCCAACGGCCGGACCGAACCGTCGAGCGGCGAGAGCCCGTGGGCGAGCACGAGCAGCTTCGCGCCCGCGCCGCAACCGTGCGACGCAGCGGCCAACGCCTCCGGGTCGTCGCGCCGGAACGGGACGACCGGACACCCCAGCATCCCGGCCGCGTCGTGGAGACAGCCGTGCGACCCGTCGTCCAGGAGCGCGTGGCTGAACCGGCCCGCCATCGCCTGCGCGGCCACGATCGGCGCCAGGTAGCCGCTCGGGGTCAGCACCGCGGCTTCGGCGCGGAAGAACCTCGCGAGGCTCTTCTCCAGCTCGCCATACAACGCGAGGTTGCCGGTGGTGGAACGGGAAGCGGCGGCGTCCAACCCCCACTCATCGATGGCGTCCCTCGCCGCCTGCCGCACGGATGGATGCCACGAGAGCCGCAGGTAATCGCATCCACCGAAGCTCACGAGCCGGCGTCCGCGATGCACGACATGCGTCGGATCGACCGCGCGCGGCGATACGGTGGAGGAGGTGTCGTCCATCGGAACGGGGCTCATCGTTCCAACGGGAACTCGACCCGCACCCGCAGCCCGCCGTCGGCGCCGGGAAGGAACTCGATGCCCGCGGCATCGCCGTAGAGCTGGACGAGCCGCGAGCGCGAGTTCGCGGTACCGATGCCGCCCTCGGCCGATTTGCCCGGTCCGAGTCCGCGGCCGTTGTCCTCGACCTCCAGCCGGACGCGCCGGCCGGGCAGGATCGCGGCGCGGAGCGTGATAAGGCCGGGGCGAGTCTGCGGCTCGATGCCGTGCTTGAGAGCGTTCTCGACCAGCGGCTGGAGGATCAGGTTGGGCACCGCGGCGTCGCGGACGGCATCCTCGATCTCGTGCTTCACGCTCAGCCTTCCGCCGAAGCGGATCTGCTCGAGCTCCAGATACCGGTCGAGGAAGGCGAGCTCGTCGCGGAGCGGGACGCGCTGGGCATCCGTGCGGTCGAGCGCGTGCCGGAGCAGTTCGCTGAGCTTCACGAGCATCCGGTCCGCCGCGTCCACGTCGCGGTACATCAACGCGCTGACGCCGTGGAGGGCGTTGAAGAGGAAGTGCGGGTTCAGCTGCATCTGGAGAGCGAGCAACCGCGCCTCGGTGACGTGTTTCTCCAACTCGAGCGTGCGGCGCTCGCGTTCGCGGAGGCTCTGGTAGAAACCGATGGCGTGGGCCACGGCGACGACGACCCAGTAGACCAGCAGGTTGAAGACGAGCGTCGCGACCAACGCGTGGCGCAACGTCTCCGCGAACGGACTCCCTTCCATCGCCACGGCCACGCCCGCGCGCAGGAGCATCCACACCAGCGAGAAGAGCAGGCTGGCGACGAGATGCACCACGGCCAGCAGGCGCAACGGGGCGCTGCCGAGCGGGAACCGCCGGGCGAAGACCACCGCCGGCAACGACAAGAGCGCGAACACGTACCAATCCGCCAACGAACGGGTCACGGCGAAGCCCCACGTCACCGGCGAACCGATCTTCGATTGCGTGAGATAGAGCTGCCCTGCGAACGCCAGCCCGACGAGCGTCCAGAGCCCGGCGAACGCCAACGGGCGCGACGCCGCGAAGCGCGGCAGGTCGGCCCGGGAACGGTTGGCGGCATCGGCGTCGATGCGGCGCAGCTTACGCGGGCGGCTCCCGGCGGGAAGCGGTAACGCGACGGCCCCGGTCAAGCGATCGGGGCCGTGGCGGGACAGGAACGATGGACGCGCCGACCAGCGCACGCCGCTCCGGCGATCAGATGGCGCGGACGAAGAAGAGCGTCAGCTTGAGCTCGGGCACCGGGATGGCCAGACGACCGACCTCGGAGATGCTGGCTTCGTGGGACTCCTCTTTGCCGTCCTTTTTCGAGCTGAGGACGTACTTGTCCGAAGCCCGGAGCCACGTGCCCTCCGTCGAGAGGTCGGCGAGGCCTTTGCCGCTCTTGTTGCCATCGGCGAGGATCTTCTTGGCCACCGCCATCGGATCCATCGGGGGGGCGGCGCGGACGACCGGGGCGGCCGCGGGCGCTCCGGGACGACGGCCGTAGCGGGCGGTCAATAGATCGGCGGCCGGAGCAGCGGCGGCATCGGCGGCGGCATCGGCCTTCGGCGCGACGGGCACCGGGACCTTGAGCACGTAGCGGCCGTCGGTGTAGGCGGTGAGCGAGGCCTGCTTCAGCACCGTGTTGAGCATGAACCGGAGCGCCTTCAGGTCGGCAGGCTGGAGATTGGTGCGCTTGCGGCGCGCATCGGTGACGGTGGATCCGACATCGGCACGCCAGCGGCCGAGCAGCTTCTCGTCGTCGAATTTCGGTGACTTGCCCGTCTCCAGATAGGTCTTGAGATCCTTGAGGTCGGTCGCGAGCAGGAGCTGGCGGAGCTCGGCGTTGCCGAGGATGGCCTGGGATTTCGGGTGGGTGTAGATGGCCGTGAAACCGGCCCGGTCCTGGAGAAGCTTCTGGAAATCCGCATCGGCCCCGAGCTCGGTGAACTCCGAGCGCTCGCCCAGCGCGAGGAACGGCGGATAATTCTGCACCCGGCCCTGGAGGAGCGGGTTGGCGTGGATGAGCCCGAGGATGTCGTCGATCGCGTAGTCCTGCGCCGGGGTCCGGTCGAGGGACGCGAAGATCTTGTCCCAGCCGCTCTGGGCCATGTCGTTGCGGAGCTGGTTGACGTAGCTCACCGGGCTCGCTTCACCCGCCTCGGCGGCGAGCTGCGTGGTGAGATGCCCCTTGGCGTAGACCGACTTGCCGACCGCCAGGAACACCAGCACGCCGGCCAACATGCCCACGAACACGCCGAGCGCTTTGTTCATGCGCTCGAAGCTCACGCGGGTCGAGTCGTCCTCGCGGTACTTGAAGTGCAGCTCGACCGGTTTGTGGGCGACGAAGCCCAGACCGAACCCGACCGCCCAAACCAGGACGAATCCGACCACCGTGGGCAGGATCTGTTGCCAGACGACGCCGGCCGAAGCGAACAGCGGCGTCAGCAACCCGCCGACCAGAGGCGCCAACAGGAGCCCGAGGACCACCCCGAGCAACGACACCGAGGCGCGGATGGACCCGGTCTGGAACCCGATGGCCGCGAAGCCACCGACGAGCACGAGCACAAGCAACCAGATGAGCATGGAGCGAAGCTATGTAGGGACCGGCATGGACGCACGCGGAAAATCTGGGCGCGGCTCAATCACGCACCGCCGCGCCCACCATCTCCAGCACGCGGCGCAGGCCGTCGTCGCCGCCAAGGCTGCCTTCGTGGAACGGGGTGCGAGGGATCGACGTCCAGCCGTCGCGCGAGGTGTCCACCGTCTTCGGCTGCGGCACATCGGTGAAGGTCGGGTCGTACTGGCCGTTGCTCCCCCCCATCTTGTAGATCACGAGGTCGAGCGACGGCACGATGAAGATGCCGAATCCGCCCGCGCCGGATTTGTAGAACGCGTCCCTCGGCGCGCCGGCGACGTGGCCGTCGGCGTTGTGTTCGAACTGCAGGCTGAACGGAGTGTGCGGGTTGTAGGGCGACGGGCGGCGGCACTGGACGATGTAATCCGCCGGGACCAGTTGACGCCCGGCCCACCGACCTTCGCGGAGCAGGCAATAGCCGAAGCGGAGCGCGTCGGTCGCGTGGACGGCGATGCTGCCGGCACCGTTGGCATGCGGCATCCGCACGTCGCCGCGATGGAGGCAATAGTCCCACGGGCCCCAGCCCATCGGCTTGGCGAGGCGCGTGTCGATGTAGTCCTTGAGGTCCATCCCGGTGACACGCCGCAGCACCATCGAGGCGATGTGCGGCGCAGGCGAAGAGTAGGAATAGCCCGCACCGGCGTGGGTCCAGAGCGGGACGCGCAACGACGATCCGTCGAGGTCGCGGATATCTTGGCCGGGCACGCCCTTCAGGCCGCCGGCCTTGCCGAGGACGACCGTCGAGGGCGATCCGCCTTCGCCCCAGTGGCCGGAGGTCATGCTGAGCAGATGCCCGAGCCGGATGTCGGCCTTGCGCGGGTCGTCGAGCGGCAGGGCCTCGGGCAGGAAACGTTCCGTGAAGACCTTGGTGTCGAGCCCTTCGGGGATCTTGTCGCGGAATTCCCGGAGCATGATGCCGCTGGCGATGCTGGTGTAGGCCTTGCCGGTGGACGCCATGTCGGGGTTCACGTCGCGCGACGCCCGGCCGAAGTACCGCTCGAACACCAGGTAGCCGCGCCGCACGACGAGCAGGCCGCCGTTCTGGCTGCACCGCTGGGTGAACGTGTAGGCGCGCTCCAAGCGGTCGAGGTCCATGCCGGCCTTGCGGCGGATCTGGCCGGCGTCCGTCAGCGTGCGCCACCCGCCGTCCTTGTCCGACGGCGGGAAATACTCGGCCGCACGCGACGACGCTCCGATGCCGACGACCACGAGGAGGAAGAGCGCGACCCGGCGAGGAACGGTACCGGCGAAGGAACGGGCGAGGGAAAGCACGCCCGGATAGGAGCAGCGATCGACGGACGTCGACAACGACGTTCTCGGCACGGCCTGTCACCCGGATGTCGCAAAGAGTCCTTCCGACAACCGATGCGATGTCCGGGAGGAGCGGATCCATCCTCCGCCACCCCGCCCGAGCCGTCAGCGGAACGGCTCGCGGAACAACCCGCGGAGCGTCTGCCGCTCCGCGCCGTCGAAGCCGTCGAGGCCCAGCCGGATCTCCTCCGGCCGCTCGCGCAGCCGGAGGCTGCCGAACAGGCGGTCCCAGACCGACAGGAGCGACGCGTAGTTGGAATCGGTCTCGGGTCGCTCGCGCGAATGGTGGACCTTGTGCAGACCCGGCGTGACCACGACCAGGCGCAGCACCCGTTCAAGCGCCGGGGGCAAGGCGATGTTGGCGTGCTGCCACTGGACGACCGCTTGGAGCAACGTCTCGTAGAGCACGAGCTCGCCGAAACGGACGCCGAGCAGCGGGAGCAACGCGATGCGCAGCACCGACGACGCGACGATCTCGCCGAGGTGGAAGCGGTTGGCCGTCGTGACGTCCATCCGCGCGTCGCCGTGGTGGACGCGATGGAAGCTCCAGAGCATCGGCACCCGATGGCAGATGCGGTGCCATGCATAGGTCCACGCATCGAGCATCAGCACGGCGAGCACGATGCGCAGCCCGCCCGGCGCGGAGATCCAGTTCAGCACGCCGAAGTGGTGCGTCCCGGCCCACGCGATCACCGCCCGCCAGGCGAGGACGAAGGCGGATCCGACGACGACCGCGTTCACCAGTCCGACCAAGAAATTGCGCAGCGCGTGCAGGCCGCGTTCCTGCGGGTCCCGGAACAAGACGAAGAACGGCGCCGCCGTCTCCCACGCGAGCAGCACCACCAACCATCCGACGCTCGCGAGGCCGCGCCACTGCTGGATGCCCGCGAGGTCGGTCACTTCGGTGTCTCCCATCGCGCCGGGCGCAGCGAAGGCCGGAGCATGCGACCGAACTTCTCGTTGTACGGATGCACGGCTTTGGCCGGGCCGTCCGCGGACCGCAAGGCGCGACCTTCGTTGGCCCACTGGAAGAGCGAGCCATCCAGGTTCATGACGTTGGTCCGACCGGCCTTGATCAGCCGCGTCGCGAGCTCGGACGAGCGGTATCCGACCGAGCAATAGACCACCACCGGCCGGTCGGCCGGCAACGACGGCGACAGCTCGGCGGCGGTGCTCGGCGGATCGGTCCGGCGCGCACCGGGAAGATGGCTCACGGCGAACTCGGCCGGGGTCCGCACATCGAGCAGCAAGGGAGCGGGACGGTTCGTGTCCGCCAACCAGGTCGCGAGCTCGGCCGTGGAGAGCTGGCGGACGTCGGGAAAGCGCGACCGGACGACCTGTTTCATCTGCCGCAGCGCGTCCTCCGCGGTCTCCTCGGCGCGCGCCGACAAGATGCCCTTGAGCACGAGGAAAGCGCTGGCGAGCAGCGTGAAGAAACGACGGGTATCCATGCGGCGTGAGGAAACTAGCGTCGCCGATGGTCAGGACAACCCCGCATCACCGCCGAAGCGCTTCCTTGATGTTCGACGACGACGCGTCCCGGGAGCCGGTCCTCCTTCGCGTGTCCGCGCCTTCGGGCGGGCCGGGGCCGCTCAGACCAGTTTCTTCCGCGCCGGATCCGCGGCGAGCTTCTTGACCAGCTCCTTGATCTTCTGCGCCTCGCCCTTGGCCGCGACCAAGGTCGAATCGTCGGTGAGCACGATGATGCTGTCCTTCATGCCGACCAAGGTGATCGGCGTGCGGCCCTTGGTGCGGGCGTCGTAGACGATGTTGCGGGCCGAATCCACGTGGACGAAGTCGGCGACGGCGGCGTTGCCCTCGGCGTCCTGCTTCACGTGGCGGGCGAGCGCGGGCCAGGCACCGAGGTCGTCCCAGCTGAACGCCCCGTCGGCCACGACCACGTTCTGGGCCTTCTCCATCAGCGCGAAATCGATGCTGATCTTGCGGATCCCGGGATATTCCTTCGCGAGGACCTTGGCGAGCGCGGCCGGGCTCTTGGCGGCCGCGGCGAACCAGCGGTGGCACGCGGCGTCCATCTCCGGCTGATGCTTCTCCAGGGCGTTGGAGATGGTGACGAAGGACCAGACGAACATGCCGGCGTTCCAGCGGTGGTTGCCTTCCGCGAGGTACCGCTCGGCGGTCGCAAGGTCGGGTTTTTCCACGAACCGTTCCGCCTTGAAGAAGGCCGTCTTGCCCGGTTTCGCGCCGGCCGGCGCCGGAAGCCGGTTGCCGGACTGGATGTAACCGTAGCCGGTCTCCGGCGTGGACGGATGGATGCCGATGGTGACGATCACCTGGCCGCGGGACGCCACGTCGAAGGCGTCGGCGAGGACCTGCCGGAACTTCTTCTCCTCCGGGATGACGTGGTCGGCGGGCAACACGGCCATCACCGCGGTGGTCGAGCGAGCGCCGACGACGGCCGCGCCGAGCGCGACGGCGGCGCAGGTGTCGCGTCCGACGGGTTCGGCGATGACGTTCTCTTTCGGCAGCCCCGGCAGCTGCTTGCGGACGGTCGGCGCCTGCACGGCGTTCGTGATGATGAGGATGTTCTCGATCGGCACGAGCGGCAGCACGCGGTCGACCGCCTGCTGGAGGAACGAACGGCCGCCGATCAGCGTGATCAGTTGCTTCGGCGTGGCCTCGCGGCTGACGGGCCAGAAGCGTTCGCCGCGCCCTCCGGCCATGATGATGACGTAGCGGTCGGACTTGGATTTCGTGGACTTGGCCATAGATCGTTGCGGTCGGGACGATGCCCCGGAGCACCGCCTCTCGACAAGCCTCCCGCGGCGAGACCGGGATCAGGATCCCAGCACCCATCCGCCGCTGAAGGCCTTCTCGGACAGCTCCCATCCTCGGCCGGCAGGGCCGGGAGAGCGTAGCGAGAGAGCCCTGGCAGGTGGCTGCTCAGTCGACGAAGCGTTTCGTGATGTCGCCGTAGGCATCGATGCGGCGGTCGCGGAGGAACGGCCAATGGGTGCGCGTGGTGTCGACCTTCGCGAGGTCGACGGGGACGATGAGGTTCTCCGGGCGATCGACGGAGGCCTTGGAGAGGATCTGGCCGCTGGTGCCGGCCACGAAGCTCTGGCCCCAGAACTCGATGCCGTCGCCGCCGACCGGTTGCTCGACCCCGATGCGGTTCACCGAGGCGACGAAGCAACCGTTGGCCACCGCGTGCGAACGCTGGATGGTCTCCCACGCGAGGTGCTGGTGGGTGCCGAACTCCTGCTTCTCCGACGGATGCCAGCCGATCGCCGTGGGGAAGAAGAGTATCTCCGCGCCGTTCATCGCCGTGAGGCGCGCGCCTTCAGGATACCACTGGTCCCAGCAGATGAGCACGCCGATGCGGCCGAACCGCGTGGTCCACGCCTTGAACCCGAGGTCGCCCGGCGTGAAGTAGAACTTCTCGTAGTACAACGGGTCGTCCGGGATGTGCATCTTGCGGTAGATGCCCAGCAGGGAGCCGTCGGCGTCGATGATGGCGGCGGTGTTGTGGTAGAGACCTTCGGCCCGCTTCTCGAAGAGCGACGCGATGACGACGACGCCGTGCTTCTTGGCGAACTTCTGGAACGTCGCGGTGCTCGGCCCGGGGATGCGTTCGGCGAGGCCGAAGTTCGCGTGGTCCTCGTCCTGGCAGAAGTACTGCGACCGGAAGAGTTCCTGCGTGCAGATGATCTGTGCACCGTCCTTCGCCGCGCGGGTAGCGGCGGCGAGGGTGGTGGCGAGGTTGTCCTCGGGGTCGGGACCGCAGGCGTGCTGCAGGAGCCCCAGCGTGACGGTGCGGCCTTTGGCGGCGGGTCGGCTCATGAGATCTTGGCTTTGAGTCGGTCGAAAAGGCCGGCGCCGCGCTTGGACGCGGCCGGGGGCGCGGGCTCCGGAGCATGCGACGCCATCCGCGTGGTCTGGCCGCGGGACGATGCGGATGCCGCGGGGGCGGCGGCCTCTTCCTTGAAGAGCTCCCGGATGAACTTGCCCAGCGTCTCGTTGGTGGGCCCGTAGCCGCGGTGGTAGATGAAGTGCTCCAGCTCGTAGAGCAGCTCGTCGGCGCTCTGGTAGCGGCCGGCGAGGTCGCGGCTGAGAGAGCGCTGGAGGATCTGGCCGAGCTTGGGCTCGATCTCCGGGTTGATGCGCGTGAAGTCGGGCACCGGATGGCAGATCACCCGCTGGCGCGATTCCTCGGGCGAAGCGCCCTTGAAGACGTTCTCCCCGGTGAGCAGCTGCGCCAGGACGATGCCGGCGGAGAAGATGTCCGAGCGCTTGTCCGTCACCATGAAATCCGCCTGCTCCGGGCTCATGTACTCGGGCTTGCCGGCCACCTCCTCGCCTTCCTTGTCCTTGAGCAGGCCCTTCGCCTTGGCGATGCCGAAGTCGGTGACCTTCACGTCGCCCTCGAAGGCGATCATGATGTTCTTGGGGCTGATGTCGCGGTGGACGATGCCGAGCAGGTGCCCGTCGCAGTCGGTCTTCGCGTGCGCGTAGGAGAGACCTCGGGCGATGCGGCTGACGATGAACACGGCGAGTTCGACGGGCAGCTTGCGCCCGCCCTCGGCGAGCCGTTGGGCGAACTGCTCCAGGTTCACCCCGCGGATCAGCTCCATGCAGATGAAGCATCCGCCGCCGATGTCGCCGAGGTGGTACGTCTGGACGATGTTCGTGTGGATGAGGTCCGCGACGAGCTTGGCCTCGCCGATGAAGTTCTCGATGAACTCGGGCTGCGCCGCATAGCGCTCGCGGATCACCTTGATCGCCACCCGCTTCACGAACCCGCGCGTCCCGATCTGCTGCGCTTCGTAGACGATGCCCATGCCGCCCTCGTAGATCTGGCGCACGACCTCGTAACGGAGGTCGCCGGTTATGGTGGTTGGTCCTGGCACGCACCGAGAGTGAGGATCCGGACGAGGCCGGTCAAGCCGGGCGGCCGGAACGGTTGTGACCGGAAGTGGCGGACCGTTTTTGCGGCGTCGTGCTCTGCTCCTGTTCCGGCGATCCGGATTTCGCAGGGCGCGAGAAGCCCCCTTGGCGCTGGGCAGGAGACGGCGCCTGCGGGTCGCCGACCTGCGGTGCAGCGGAGCGCCATCCGATCTTGGGAAGCGATGGATCGGGAAAGCAGGTAAACAGGAACGGACCCGGCAAAGCCCCGGTTTTCCTGCTTTCCAGATCCTCTCTCCGGCCCGTTTTTTTTTAGAGCAAGAGCGACTCTGACCCGGCTGCCTTGTCCGGCACTTTGGATCGCATCCGGACGGAACCGCGCGGTGCCGCCTTCGATATCGGCGCGGTTTCACAGGGGTTTTCCCTTGCCGCCTTCTGGTCCGTTGCTTAAATGCGCCCGTATCTCGTCTCTCAACAGACCGAATACCAGCAACACAAATACTCCAAAAATCATGGCCAAAGCCCTCACCAAATCGCAAATCGCCGCCGCCGTCGCCGAGAAGGCGGAGATCTCCAAGAAGCAAGCCGTGGCCGTCCTCGAGGTCCTCGCCGAGCTGTCCTACAAGAACGCCAAGAACACCTTCACCTTCCCCGGCGTCGGCAAGCTCGTCCTCGTGAACCGCAAGGCCCGCATCGGCCGCAACCCCGCCACCGGCGCGGAGATCAAGATCCCGGCCAAGAAGGTCGTGAAGTTCCGCGTGGCCAAGGCCGCGAAGGACGCGATCCTGGGCGTCAAGTAAGCGCCTGTCCCCTGAAAACGGCCTCCTGTCCCCAGGAGGCCGTTTTCGTCCCCCCGTCTTCCTTCTCTCCTCCACCTTGAAGATCGCTGTGGTCGGACCCGGTGCGCTGGGCAGCTATTACGGAGCGAAGCTCTGCCGCGACGGCCACGAGACGCATCTGCTGCTGCGGTCCGACCTCGAAGCGGTCCGCCGCGACGGCGTCGAGGTCCGAGGCCTCACCGAGAGCTTCCGGGCGCGTCCGCGCTGCGCCGCGACGCCCGAAGAGGTCGGTCCTTGCGACCTCGTGCTGATCGGCCTGAAGACCACCGCCAACCGCGAGTTCCCGCGGCTTCTCCCGCCGCTGGTCGCGGCGCACACCGCGGTCCTCACGCTCCAGAACGGCCTCGGCAACGAGGAGGACCTGGCAGAGCTGTTCCCGGTCGCGCAGATCCTCGGCGGGCTGTGCTTCGTGTCGCTGAACCGCATCGCGCCCGGCGTCGTGCGGCATCTCGACGGCGGCAAGATCCTCTTCGGGGAGTTCCTCCGCTGGCCGGAGCCGCGCACGCACGACCTCGCGACGATGTTCCGCCACGCCGGCATCCCCTGCCAGGTCGCGGCGGACCTCGCGATGGCGCACTGGGTCAAGCTCGTGTGGAACATCCCGTTCAATGGACTCGGCGTCGCGTCCGTCGCCGGATACGAGGCCGTCCTGGCCGGCGAGGTCGCCGCCGGTGCGCCGCGCGGCGCGTGCCGGCCCACGGACCAACTGCTCGCCGACCCGCGATGGATGGCGCTCGTGCGCGGGTTGATGGCCGAAGTGATCGCCGCTGCCGGAGCGCTCGGCCACGCCATCGATCCGGGTCTCGCCGACGCCGAGATCGAGCGGACCCGGGGCATGGGGAGCTACCGTGCGTCGACGCTGGTCGATTTCGAGCGCGGTTCGCCGTTGGAGTTGGACAGCGTTTTCCTCCGCCCGCTGTCCGCGGCCCGTTCCGCCGGCGTGGCCGTGCCCCGCATGGAGGCGCTCGGCCGGGTGTTGACAGCTCTCGCGGCCTAGGCCGCTGCGCCGCGGGCCCAGCGGTCCGCATCGAGGATCTGGTCGAGGGCCGGGTCCTCGACCACCTGGTGCGCCGCCAACACGCGGTCGACCGTCGAGGTGATGCCGGTGAAGGACAGCTCGCGCCGGCAGAAGCGTTCCACCGCGACCTCGTTGGCGGCGTTGAACACCGCGGGCAGCGTCCCGCCGACCTCGCCCGCCCGGCGCGCCAGCTTGAGCGCCGGGAAGCGGTCCGTGTCCGGCTCCTCGAAGGTCAGCGTCCCGATCTTCGCGAGATCCGTCTGCACCCGGTCGCTGCCCACCCGGTCCGGATGGCACAAGGCGATCTGGATCGGCAGGCACATGTCCGGAGCCGACATCTGGGCGATGATGGAGCCGTCCACGAACTCGACCATCGAGTGGACGATGCTCTGCGGATGCACCACGACCTGCACCCGGGCCATCTCGATCCCGAAGAGCCATCGCGCCTCGATCATCTCGAGGCCTTTGTTGAACAGCGTGGCGGAATCGATGGTGATCTTCCGGCCCATGACCCACGACGGATGCTTCAGCGCCTGCTCGAACGTGATCGAGGGGAAGACCTCCGCGGGCCATTTCGTCTTGTCGCGGAACGGCCCGCCGGACGCCGTGAGCCAGAGGTTGCGCACCGACGCACCGGGCTTGCCGTCGAGGCACTGGAAGATCGCGGAATGCTCGCTGTCGACGGCGAGCACCTTGACGCCGTGCGCCTTGGCCTCGCGCATCACCAACTCGCCGGCCATCACCAGGATCTCCTTCGACGCCACCGCGATGTCCTTGCCGGCGCGGATGGCCGCCAGCGCCGGAAGCAATCCCGCCGTGCCGACGATGGCGATGAGCACGACATCGGCCTCGGGGAGCGTGGCCAGCTCCAAGAGCCCCTCGGTGCCGCAGACCACCCGCGTGCCCGCCCCGACACGGGCCCGGACGTCCGCCGCCTTCGCCGGGTCGGTGATCGACACGACGGCCGGATGATGCCGCGCGGTCTGGTCGACGAGCAGATCGGCGTTGCCGCCCGCCGCGAGGCCGACCAGGCGCAGGCGCCCGGGCAGGTCTTCCACGACCTTGAGCGTGCTGGTGCCGATGGAGCCGGTGCTACCGAGCAGGACGACGTTCTTCATGGTTTCGAGGCGCGGACTGTGCGGTGGAACCCGACCGTCGGGCAACCGGCTTCGGCGACGCGGACGCGCGCTCTCAAGACAGCCCGGGAGCGACCGGCCGCACCGCGTCGCCGACGCGCAGCACGCCGCCTCGCACGATCTGCGCGCGCAGGCCGCCGCGGTGCACGAGCCCGACCAAGGTCTCGGGATAGGTCGTCTTCGCCAGATAGTTGCACGGCTCGCACAAGCGGATCCCCCGGAGCACGACCTCGCCGATCTCGAACGTCCGCCCGACGAGCGCGTTCAGGTCCGCGCCCTCCGTCACCAGGTTCCGCCGCGCCATCGCCGCGTCGAACGGCAGACCGGACGCCGCCGCGAAGGCCGCGATCTTCTCCGCCTCGACCAACGTGACCTCGTGGTCCGCCCGATGCACCGCCGGCGAGAAGGTCCCCTTGCCGGAGAAATACCGGTCCCCTTCGAGACCGCGGCCCTCGACCGCGCGGACCTCCGGCACCGCGACCATCGATGCGGAAGGCGACGTCGAGACGAGGATCAGGGACAAGCGGGACATACCAGGAGTGGTGCGGGTCAGCGGAACCAAGCGAACAAGACCAGCGCCAGCAGCACCAAGGCGGTGATCCACCAGACCTTCTGGTTCGGGCGCTTCCGGCGCGACGGCTCGCCGAACTCCTCCTCCGCGAAGGCCTCCGCGTCGAAGTCGTCGGACGGGATCCCCAGACGGTCGGCGTGGGCCTCGTCGGACCAACCGGTGGTCTCGTCCGCGCCGCACGAAGGACAGGCCCGCGCGCGTTCCGGGACGGCCGAGCCGCAGTTCGGGCAAAAATCGGGTGTCATCGGCGGAGGCTCAGGCCCAGTCGTAGTTGAAGCTGATGCTCAAGCGCTCGGACTTCACCGGGTTGGCGACGACCTCGTGCCGCAGCCAGCTCTCGAAGAGCAGCAGTTTCCCGGCCTCGGCGGGATAGGTGACGTAGAGCCGGTTGGCGTCGCTCGTCTTCGGCAGGCGCGGCGGCGCCGCCATGAACTTGCTCATGCGCGGATCCTCGAACTTCAGCCCGGCGCACCCCTTGGGCGTCGCCACGTAGTAGGTGCCGCTCACCACCGCGTTCGGATGCAGGTGCAGGCTGTGCGCGGTGCGATGCGGCATGATGTTCACCCAGCAATCGGTCATCGCCAGACGGCGCCCGCCGAAGTCCCAGTCCAATGCGCGGGCATAGGCGCGGACGTGTCGGTCGATGTGCTTCGCGAGGTCCATGAACGTGGACGAGAACTCGTGGAGCTTGTCCATCGATCCGTAGCTCGTGTAGCCGCCGGGGTAGTTCGCTTTGGACCAGCGCTGGCCCTCCCTGTCGAAGTCGCGGAGCTGATGGCACTCCTTGTGCAACTCGCGGTTGAAGGCCGCACCGCCCTTGCGGAGCAGGCGGTCGCCATAGATGAAGGTGGGGAACCAAGGCTGGATTCGCTTCACGCGCGGACCATGGGGCACGGATCTCCGGAAAAGAAGCCCGGGCACGCCACGACGTCATGCCAGTCGCCGGGCGATCCGCCGATGCGCGCTCGTGAACGCCAACCTCTCCAGCTCGTCCGGATCGGCCCACGTCGTCCCGATAACGCCTGGGAACTTCTTCGTGCCGACTTCGACACGGAAGACGTCGACGGTCATCCGGTAGCGCGTGATGGTGTGCTTCACGGGCTGGAGCGCGACGAACCCCTGCGGCGCGAGGCCGGTCCACGCCGCGGCGGCCGACCGTGCATCCGCGCGCGGGTCGGCCAGCTCCTCGTTGGGGAATTCCCAGAGCCCCCCGTTGACGCCGCCGGCCGGCCTTTGGCGTACCAGGACCTTCTTACCGCGGGACAGGACGACCGCGACGAACCGGCGCTCGGTGGCCACCGCCCTCGCCTTCGCCTGCGGAAACTCCTCCGCCCGACCCGATCTGCCGGCGATGCAGCGGACCGCGACCGGGCACACGGCGCACCGGGGCGTCCGCGGCGCGCAGACGGTGGCACCGAGCTCCATGAGCGATTGGTTCAGCATGGAGCAAGGGCCCGCCGAACGAAGGGTCCCGGAACGCCGCACCGGGAGGCCCGATGCCTCGACGACCAGCGCCTCCGCGAGCTGCCACAGCCGGCCGTTGAGCTCTTTGCCTTTCGGATCACCCGGCAGCCCGTGGATGCGCGTGAGCACGCGGACCACGTTGCCGTCGAGGATCGGCGACGGTCGGTCGAATGCGATGCTCGCGATGGCGCCGGCCGTGTAGCGACCGATCCCGGGCAGGTCCATCATCGCGTCGGCCGTGTCGGGAAGACGTCCGCCGCGGGTTCCGGCCAGGAGCTTCGCCGCCTTCTGGAGATTGCGGGCCCGAGAATAATATCCGAGGCCTTCCCAGAGCTTGAGCACGCGCTCCTCGGGCGCATCCGCCAGCGAGCGGATATCCGGGAACTCGCCGAGCCAGCGTTCCCAGTAAGGGATCACCGTCTTCACCTGCGTCTGCTGGAGCATGACCTCCGAGATCCAGACCGCGTACGGATCGAGCGTGCGGCGCCACGGGAGGTCGCGGGCGTTCGCCGCGAACCAATCCAGCAAAAGCGGGACGAGTCCGCCGGGCGTCGGCGAAAGAGCAGCTTCGATGGAACCGGAACGGGCCACGGCCCGGACGGTATCCGTCCCCCGCGGAACGCCAAGCCCGGCCGACTCCCGCGGGAGGCGGCCTGCCCGGTCCCGCTCAGCGCACCACTTCGTAGGCGAAGCCCTTGAGGTACTCGGTCTCCGCGACCGCGGGGAGCACCGGGTGGTCGGGCGACTGCGTGTACTGCGCGACGCGGCGGAGGATGCGATGGGCATCGAACGCGGCGGCCAGGACGACCTCCTCGAACAGGTGGGTGTCGACGTGGTGCGAGCAGCAGAAGGTCGCCAGCGTGCCGCCGGCCTTGAGCAGCTTGAGCGCGCGGAGATGGATCTCCTTGTAGCCGCGCAAGGCGTCCTGCACCGACGCGCGGTTCCGGGTGAACGACGGAGGGTCGAGGATGATGAGGTCGTAGCGCGGCTTCACGCGGTCGCCCGGGGCGTGCGTGGTGTTGGCCTTGAGCCAGTCGAAGACGTTGATGGCCTCGAAGGAGGTGTTGCCGGACAGGCCGTTGGTCTTGGCGTTGCGCGTGGCGGCCGCGACGGCATCGGCGCTCTGGTCGAGGCCGTGGACGTGCTTGGCCCCGGCGCATGCGGCGTGCAGGGCGAACCCGCCGAGGAAGGAGAAGCAGTCGAGCACCTCGGCCCCTTGGGCGAACCGGGCGACGGCGGCATAGTTCACCTGCTGGTCGAGGTAGAGGCCGGTCTTGTGGCCACCGGCGAGGTCGGCCTCGAACTTCAGGTCGTTGAGCGAGACCATCACTCTCTCCGGGGCTTCGCCCACGAGCACGTCGTTGATCTCGGCGAGGCCCTCGAACTTGCGGGACGACATGTCGTTCCGCTCGAAGATGGCGACCGGCTTGACCAGCTCCTGCAACACCTCGGCGATGAGGTGCTTGCGCTTGTCCATGCCGAGCGAGCTGGTCTGGAGCACGAGGACGTCCTCGTAGCGGTCGACGATGAGGCCGCTCACGAAATCGCTCTCGGAGTTGAGCAGCCGGTAGGAGGTCGCCGTGGGCAGCCATTTCCGACGGTGCGCGAGCGCGGCGGCGATGCGGGCGCGGAAGAAAGCACGGTCCAGCTCGGCCCGGTCGTGGTCGATCATCCGGATGACGATCTTGGAGCGGGAATTGTAGATACCGGTGCCGAGGAAACGGGCGCGGTGGTCCTTGACATGGACGACCTCGCCATCGGTCGGCGGCGAGGTGATGCGCTGGATGGAGTTGCCGTAGACCCAGGGATGGCCGGCGATGATACGGTCGGCTTCGCCCGGTTTGACGATGACAGCAGGAATGGACATGGCTTGTAGACAGGGCCCGCGGTGCGCGGGCCGAAGGGCGATACCAAGCCAGAACCCGCAGGGACGGGGAAGGGATTTGTCGAAGGGGAACACCGGACACCGATGCCTGCCGCACGGGGCCTTGCCCCGGGACCTTCGCCCCGACGCTCGCCGCGCGACGAGGAATCGGCCCGCCCCGGCACGGGTACTGATCACTGATCACTGATCACTAATCACTGATCACTGATTACTGATTACTGCTCACCGCATCCTCGGTACCCTGCACCGCGTGACCATCCTCGACGTGATCCGGCGCAGCACCGAGTTCCTCGCCGGACGCGGCGTCGATTCACCGCGCCTCCAGGTCGAGCTGTTGCTCGCGCACGTGCTGAAGCTCCCGCGGTTGAAGCTCTACCTGCAATTCGACCGCGAGCTGACCGAGGCGGAGCTCAACCCGCTCCGTGATCTGGTGAAGCGGCGCGGACAACGCGAACCGTTGCAGCATCTCACCGGAACCGCCGCGTTCCTGGCCCACGAGATCAAGGTCACGCGCGACGTGCTGGTGCCGCGTCCGGAAACCGAGATGCTCGCGCAGCTGGCGGTGCAGAAGCTGTCCGCCGCCGGCCGTCAGCCGATGGCGGGCGACACAGACAGGGCGTCTGCGCCAAGGTGCCTGGATTTCGGGACCGGTTCCGGATGCCTCGCCATCGCCATCGCCGCGGCGTGCCCCGAAGTGGAGGTCCACGCGCTCGAAAGATCACCCGCCGCGATCGCCATCGCGCGGGAGAACGCCGCGAGCAACGGCGTCGCCGGACGCATCACCTTCCACGAAGGCGACGGCTTCGCGGCGCTGGCGGCTCATCCGGCCTCCGGCCTCAGGCATCCCCCGTTCGACCTGGTCGTCACCAATCCGCCCTACATCCCGACCTCGGAGATCGCGACGTTGGACCCCGAGGTGCGCGATTTCGATCCGAGACTCGCTCTCGACGGCGGCCTGGACGGCCTGGACTTCTACCGGATGCTCGCCACCGGGGCCGTCCCGTGGCTCGTGCCGGGCGGCTGGCTGCTCGCGGAGTTCGGCGACGGGCAGGCCGAGGCGCTGTCCGGGATCTTCACCGGGGCCGGCTGGTCGAGCGAAGGTGTCGAGAAAGACTTGAGCGGACGCGAGCGCGTTCTCATCGTGCGCTCCCCGAGGGCAGATGGCGAAGCGAAGGCATGACGGGACGTGGTCCGGCTTCCGGACCGACCGATCCGGCCCGCCACGGGCCTCCGGGAACAGGGACCAGAATGGACAGTTTCCTCATCAAAGGCGGCGTGCCGCTCCACGGCGAAGTCAGGATCAGCGGCTCGAAGAACGCGGTGCTGCCGCTCATGGCCGCCACGCTGCTCACGGGCGACACCTGCGTCATCCGCAACGTGCCTGACCTGAGCGACGTGCGCTTCATGGGCAAGATCCTCGAATCGCTCGGCGCCGAGGTGAAGTTCGAGGACGAAACGCTGACCATCCGCGCCGCCAAGCTGAAGGGCTTCGGCGACTACGATCTGATCCGCAAGATGCGCGGGAGCATCTGCATCCTCGGACCGCTGCTCGGCCGCCTGCACAAGGCCAGCGTGTCGCTGCCCGGCGGTTGCATCATCGGCACGCGGCCGATCGACCTGCACCTCAAAGGCCTCAAAGCGCTCGGCGCGAAGCTCGACATCGAGAACGGCTACATCAACGCCACGGCCAAACGCCTCGTCGGCACCACGCTCTTCCTCGGCGGCCGGGCCGGACCGACCGTGCTCGGCACGGCGAACATCATGATGGCGGCGACGCTCGCGCAAGGCGTCACGGTGATCGAGAGCGCCGCTTGCGAGCCCGAGGTCTGCGATGTCGCGAACTTCCTCGTGAGCATGGGGGCGAAGATCACCGGCATCGGCAGCCCGACGCTGACGATCACCGGCGTCGAACGCCTGCACGGAACCGACCACGAGGTCATCCCCGACCGCATCGAGGCCTGCACGTTCCTCTGCGCGGCGGCGGCCACCAACGGCGAGGTGCTCGTCCACGGCGCGCGGCCGGAGCACTTCGCCGCGGTGATGGACAAGCTGCGCGAGGCCGGCGTGAAGATCGAGCGCAAGGCCGGTGGGCTGCTCGTACGTCCCGCGGCGCGGATCCGCCCGACGGATGTCACCACCCTGCCCTACGCGGGTTTCCCCACGGACGTCCAAGCGCAGTTCATGGCGCTGATGTGCCGCGCGAAAGGCATCAGCGTCATCACCGAGCGGATCTTTGAATCCCGGTTCATGCACGTCGCCGAGCTCGCGCGCCTCGGCGCCGAGATCTCCATCGAAGGGCCGAGCGCCATCGTGAAAGGCGGCCGTCCGCTGAGCGGCGCGCCGGTGATGGCCAGCGACCTGCGGGCATCGGCGGCCTTGGTCATCGCCGGCCTCGCGGCCAGCGGCACGACCCAGGTCCACCGCATCTACCATCTGGACCGCGGCTACGAGCGCATGGAGGAGAAACTCCGGAAGCTCGGCGCCCGCATCGAACGCGTGGAGGGCGAATGAGCAAACTGATCGGCTTTTTGATCCTGCTGACGGCCATCTGGGGCTTCAGCAAACTGGTGATCTTCTACGGCAAGACCAAGTTGGAGACCGAAGGGCCGCCGCGTTCGCAGCAGGTCGCCGCGCCGGTGGACCCTTTGCCGGCGTTGCCCCCCGCCCTGGAGGCCTCGCTCGCACAGGCCAAGAACGGCGGTGTCTCCGCGATGAAGGACTGGCTCGCCGACAACCAGGCCGCGCTCCGCGACCCGAGGAAGGCCGCCATCGAGCTCGACTACGCCCAGATGCTCGTGCGCGGTGATCCCGCCGGCGCGAAGCGCGTCTTCCAGGCCGTCAAGGCGCGCACCCCCGCCGGTTCGCCGGTCGCCGAGCGCGTGCAGAAGCTTGGCAAGCTCTTCGAGTGAGCGCGCCGCGGAGGGCTTATCGCCGCTTCCGCGCTTCCATTTTCGCCGCGGGAGGACCACGGTCGTCATGCACTCCCCCAAGATCCATGGATATATCCTTCAAGTGCCCGAGCTGCCGCCAGGACCTCGAGGTCGACGCCAGCGCCGCCGGCCAACAGCTCACCTGCCCCACCTGCAGCAAGGCGATGACCGTCCCGCAGCCGGACGCGACCAACATGAAGGTCGGCCTCGCGTCCAACGCCTCCGCCGGCGCGAAGGAGATCAAGCACTTCAGCGTGCCCGTCACGTCCGGTCCGTCCGCACCGCTCATCCAGAAATCCGCCCCGCCGCTGGAGGTCGCCGCCGCCGGCGGACCGAAGCAGCTCCACATCAAGACGATCCGGCACATCGACTGCAAAGAGGTCGGTCACGACAACTTCGACAAGGTCGTGACCGAAGCCCTCGGCAAGATCGGCGAAGACGCGATCGTGAGCATCAACACGATCAATTACAGCTACATCGAGATGGGCACGCAGAAGCTGCTCAACGACTTCGGCGTGCTGATCGTCTACAAGAGCTGAGCGGCCTGCCGACCGGTCACAGCCGCCCCGGGAACCGCGCGATCAGGGCGGTCGCGAAGAGCTTGGCGAGCTGGGTGAACCCCGCCGCGGTGGGATGCAGTTCGTCGCCCCACTGGGTGTCGTCCAAGGTCCCTTGGGTGCGCACATAGACGATGCCGTGGTGGCGCTTCTCCAGTTTGGACATCAGCTCGCCGAACTGCTCCAGCATGTAGCGGATGATCTGCCGCTGCATCGCCGGGTCGTCGATCCCCCGCTGCGACAGGTACGGCTGCATCCACGGCCCGACCTTCAGTCCGGGCAGCTTGATCGCTTTGCCGGTCGGGATCGCGAGATCGTAGGCGTGGGTGAAGATAACGCAGCCGGGACGATGGTCGTCGCGCAGGTCGACGAGCTCCTCGTACGCGGCCTCGATCTGGTCCATGCGGCGGAGGAAGCGCTCCTGGTCGATGCACGAGCGCCAATCGGCTCCGGGCACGAAGTCCTTGAGCAGCGGCAGAAGGTCCTCGCCGACGATGTCGTTGCCGCCGCCGCTGAAGAGCAGCGCCTCGAAGCCCAAGGCATCGTCCGCGAGCAACCGGCGCAGACGGTTCCGCTGCTCGCCCTTGAGGATCTCCACCGCTTCGTCGCCGTTCCCTTCCAGCCGCAACCACGCGGCCTTCTCCGCGAAGGTCGCGATCAGGTTATCCGGGATGTTCGGTCGCGAGGGCAGCGGAAAGGCGAACCAGGAATCGCCCTCGGTCAGGATCCGCAGTGCCCCGGGAAGGCGCTGGATCTTCTGCTTGAAGCGGCTGAGCGGCGTGCCGCCGGTGAGTTCTTTGGGCATGGGGTGATATGGGTCCTGTTTGCTGTCGAGCTGACGCGGGACGGTCCCGGCAGGCAAGCGCGATCACCGCGACCGCGGGCCCGTCCACCTGTCAGAACGCCCAGGTCGGCGGTGATCTTACATAAGACTTCGGCGCGCATCCGCGATCGTCGCCCTTGGATCCGTCCTTCCCGCCGTCGCGCCTCGGACGTCTAATCGGGCCATGCCTGATCCGAACGACCTGGCCGGGAACACGATGGTCCTCCGCAAGACGGCCGGGACCGACGAAGGCCGCCGGTTGACCGAGGACTCCACCCGGACCGCCAACTGGAAGCGCTGGGGTCCCTACCTCGCCGAGCGCCAGTGGGCCACCGTCCGCGAGGACTACAGCGAATGGGGCACCTGCTGGGATTATTTCCCCCACGACCATGCCCGCAGCCGCGCCTATCGATGGGGCGAGGACGGCCTGCTCGGCTTCTGCGACCGCGAGGCGCGGCTGTGCTTCGCGCTCGCGCTCTGGAACGGCCGCGACCCGATCCTGAAGGAGCGCCTCTACGGCCTCACCGGCAACGAAGGCAACCATGCCGAGGACGTGAAAGAGGAGTGGTTCTATCTCGATTCGACTCCGACCCATTCCTACGCCAAGGCGCTCTACAAATATCCGCAGGCCGCGTTCCCGTACGGGGACCTCGTCGAGGAGAACCGGCGCCGCGGCCGGGCCGACCGCGAGTACGAGCTCGCCGACACCGGCGTCTTCGCCGACGGACGCTACTTCGACGTCACCGCCGAGTACGCCAAGCTCGCGCCGGACGACATCCTCATCCGCATCACCGTCGCCAACCGCGGCCCCGGTCCCGCCACGCTCCACCTGCTGCCGACGCTCTGGTTCCGCAACACCTGGACCTGGGGCTGCCCGCGCGAAGGCTCCATCCAACGTCCTCTGCTCAGCCTCGCTCCCGACGCCCGTATCCGCGCCAGCCACGAGACGCTCGGCGACTTCGTGCTCGAGGCCGGCAGCGCGCCGGACGGCAGCGCGCCGCGGATCATCTTCACCGAGAACGACACCAACAACGCCAAGCTCTTCGCGTCGCCGAACGCCTCGCCGTTCGTGAAGGACGCGTTCCACGCGCACCTGGTGGACGATGATGCCGACGCGGTGAATCCCGCCGGCACGGGCACGAAGGCCGCGGCCATCTATCCGCTCCTGCTCGCGCCGGGCGAGACCCAGGTCGTGCGGCTGAGGCTCGTGTCCTCCGCCGAATCCGCGCGCGTCCGCTGCGACGAGTTGCTCGCGCCGCCCAGCCCGCGGCGCAAGGCGACGACGCCGAAGGAGACCGCGAGCGCGCTCATCCAGGACACCACGGCCTTCGACGCCGCGTTCGCCGTGCGCATCGCCGAGGCCGACGCCTTCTATCGCGCCAAGCTGCCGCCGCAGCTGGACCCCGCGGAGCGCAACGTCGTCCGCCAAGGCTACGCCGGCCTGCTCTGGTCGAAGCAGTTCTTCCACTACGTCGTCGCCGATTGGCTCGACGGCGATCCGGCGATGCCCAAGCCGCCCGCATCGCGCAAGGAAGGCCGCAACGCCGAATGGCGGCACCTCTACGCGCGCGACATCATCTCGATGCCCGACAAGTGGGAGTACCCATGGTTCGCGGCGTGGGACCTCGCGTTCCACATGGTCCCCTTCGCGCGGATCGACGGGGCGTTCGCCAAGCAGCAGCTCGGGCTCTTCCTGCGCGAATGGTACATGCACCCGAACGGCCAGCTGCCGGCCTACGAGTTCGCCTTCGGCGACGTGAACCCGCCCGTGCACGCCTGGGCCGCGTGGCGCATCTACAAGCTCACCGGACCGCAGGGGGGACGCGACCGCGACTTCCTCGAGAGCATCTTCCAGAAGCTGCTCATCAACTTCACCTGGTGGGTCAACCGCAAGGACGCCTCGGGCAAGAACCTCTTCTCCGGCGGCTTCCTCGGCCTCGACAACATCGGCGTCTTCGACCGCTCGAAACCGCTGCCCACCGGCGGCTCGCTCCAGCAGGCGGACGGCACGGCGTGGATGGCCTTCTACGCGGCGACGATGCTGGCGATGGCCCTCGAACTGGCCCGCGACCACGCGACCGGCAAGATCCATTCCGCCTACGAGGACATGGCGAGCAAGTTCCTCGAGCACTTCGTCCAGATCGCCGACGCGATGAACAACCTCGGCGGCACCGGGCTGTGGAACGAGGCCGACGGCTTCTACTACGACCAGCTCGACACCGGCGACGGCAACCCCGTGCCGCTCCGCTCGCGCAGCATGGTCGGATTGCTGCCGCTCATCGCGGTGGAGGTGCTGGAGGAATCCGAGGTGGACCACCTGCCCGGCTTCAAGAAGCGCCTCGCGTGGTTCGTGAAGCACCGCCACGACCTCAACCGCGGCGTGGCCCTGGGCCGCAGCGGCAGCCGCGAGCGCCTGCTCCTCGCCATCCCGACGCGGGACCGCCTGCGCCGCGTGCTCCGCTATCTCGGCGACGAACAGGAGTTCCTCTCGCCCTACGGGCTGCGCTCGGTGTCCAAGGCGCACGCCAAGGACCCGTTCATCGTCCGCTGCGGCGACGAGGAGCACCGCGTCGACTACTCGCCGGGCGAGAGCACGACCGGGCTCTTCGGCGGCAACTCGAACTGGCGCGGACCGATCTGGTTCCCGGTGAACTACCTGCTGATCGAGGCGCTCGAACGCTACCACCACTTCTACGGCCCGGAGTTCACCGTCGAGTACCCCGTGGGCTCGGGCGTCCAGCGGAACCTCCGCGAGATCGCCGCCGACCTGGAGGTGCGCCTGTCGTCGCTCTTCCTGCCGGACAAGAACGGTCGCCGTCCGTGCCACGGCGACGAGACGCGCTTCGCGACCGACCCGCACTGGCGCCAGTTGGTGCTCTTCCACGAGTACTTCCACGCCGACACCGGCCGCGGCCTCGGCGCGAACCACCAGACCGGCTGGACCGCCCTGGCCCTCCGCCACATCGAGAACGTCGCAAAACGCCGCAGCGCGACGTGAGAGGCGGCACAACTCGATCCACGTGAGCCCGGTGGCCGGGTCGACACTCACCCGCTTGGGGACTGCCGGCGATGCTGCGGTGAGAGCCGGATCAGCCCGCCCGCCGGTTGGAGTTGGCGGACGGTCCCGACCAAAGCGGTGGAGGACCACCGCACTCCAAGACGCTGGCGCGACCCCGGCCGCCCGCCTGCCACCGCGAGGTTTTGGAGTGCGGCAGTCCCCTGCCGCTTTCGCCCCGCGCGCTCAGGCAGGGACAGCGGGACGGTGCACCAGTGAGACCGCTTTCGCCCGGCGCGCCACGGCAGGACCGCAATGTCCCCGGAGCTTCGTGCACGCCTCGGATATGCTGCGGGGACCTGTACCGGCATTCCCTCCAACGTGCAGGATCAAGGCGGCGACGGGTGACGTCGGGGTACGAAGAAGAAGCGCCGCCATCGCGACGCAGTCCAGAGCTCCCGGATCAGAACGCCCCCGATCATTCATCATCATCGTCGCCGCCGAGCACGAAGGCGGCGCGGACCGGACTGGGCATCGGGAGGTCCGGTCCCTTCACGGCGTGCCAGATCACCCGGTTGAGCAGCAGGTCGTCCGCGGCGTCTTCTTTGGTGAAATCCATGCCGGCCGATTCCTTGCTGCCCCAGGCAGAGGCCAGGTTCTTCTCGGTGCGGTCCACCGCGACCGGCAGGGCGCGGAAGGGACGCAGGTCCGCCTTCGCTTGGAACACGCCGTACATCGGCGCCGCCGCGGCATCGAACTGCGACATCGGCTTCAGCCCGAGGATGAGCTCCATCGTCCGCAACATCGAGCAGGTCGAGTACATCGTGGAATCGCGATGATGCCGCTTGACGTACGGGCTGGCGACGAAGGCGATCGAGCGGTGGGCGTCGACGTGGTCGGGGCCGTTCTGCGCGTCGTCCTCGAGGACGAACACCGCCGTCTGCGCCCAGAACTTGGAGCGGCTGACCGCCTCGATGAGCATCCCGAGCGCGAGGTCGTTGTCGGCGACCATGGCGCGCGGCGTCGCCTTGCCGGCGGACGTGCCGTAGGTGTGGTCGTTCGGTAGCCGCAGGATCTGCAACCGCGGCATGTCGCCCTCGCGCTCGAAACGCTTCAGCTCGTCGGCGAACCGCTCGGCGCGCTTCACGTCGGGATAATCCATGTCCCACGGGCGGAAACCGGGATCGAAGTGCCCTTCCAACGATGCCACCCGCGTGCGGACCGGCGCGTCGGGCGTGGCGCCCAAGGCGCAGAACTCGCCGTAGCTCCGGTAGCTCACGCCGGCTTGCTTGGCGCGGTCCCATAGGTAGCCGCTCACCGGCGCCGCGACCGCGAAGGAGCCCTCGCTGGGATAAGGATATTTGCCCTTGGCGTTGTGGCCGTAGCTGAGCGGCCAGGTCTTCTCCACGAAATCCGTGGCGTAGGCGCCCATCGTCCATTCATGGCCGTCCGCGCTCACCTCGCCGTCGACGTAGAAGTTGTCGAGCAGCACGAACTCGCGCGCCAAGGCGTGGTGGTTGGGCGTGACGCTCTCGTCGAACAGGCAGAGCGACGGATCGCCGTTGCCCTCGGGCATGTCGCCCAGCACCTGGTCGTAGGTGCGGTTCTCCTTGATCACGTAGATGACGTAGCGGATCGGGCTCTTGCCGCCGACACGCGACGGGACGGGGTTCTCGCGGCCGCGCTTCGCCGGCGGGGCGACGGACGGCGGCGGGCTGCACTTGAAGGCGCGCGCCGTGGTGTCGCGCAGCTTCTCTTCGAGCGGCTCGCCCTTCTTCGGCAACGGGATGATGCTGAGCGTGCCCTGGAACAGCCCGCCGATATATTCGCGGATATCGGACGCCGGCTCGCGACCGGGCTGCGGGCCGTTGCGGTTCGCGTGCGAGATCAGGCCCTTGCCGTTCGCGACCAGCAGGTTCTTGCCGTCGGGCGTGACGCGCACCGAGGTCGGATACCATCCGACCGGGATGAACCCGAGCGAACGGCTCTTGCCCGGCGCCCCGACCTCGAAGACGGCGACGTTGTTGTTCCCCGCGTTGGCGACGAACAGGAGGTCCTCGTCCGGCGACAAGGCGAGCGAGTTCGGCGTCGAGCCCGGCAGCGCGTCCGACGACATCGCGGACGACAAGGTCTCCAGCACCCGGCCGGTCGCGGTGTCGATCACGCTGACGGAATTGCGCGCCGCGTCGGCGACGTAGAGCCGTTGGCCGGACCGTGTGAGCAGCATCTCGCACGGATGCTCCTCGGTCTTCCAACGCGCCTGCACCGCGCCGGTCGCCACATCGAGCACCGCGACCTCGGACCTCGCCCACAAGCTCACGTAGAGCCGGCCGTGCGCTTCGTCGAGCACGCACGCGTACGGGAACGGCGCGTCGGCCGGAAGGGTGTCGCGCTGCGCCGCGGAGCGTTTCTCCGCCGCCGCGAGGTCCGGATCCGAGGAGACCTGCGTGCGGCTGAGATCCACGACGGCCGCGCCGGGCGCGAGCGGGAACAGCGCCGATGCCTTGCGCTGGTCCAGGTCGGCGACCGCGATGTCCTGCCCGTAGACGTTCGCCGCGAAGATCCGACGGCCGTCCGCGCTGACCGCGAGCCCGGCCGGGACGCCGCGTTCCTTGATGTCGCGGAGCTGGATCCGCTGCGGCTCGCTGAAATGGCCGGCCTTGAAGGCATGCTCGACCACCGTCTCGTCCCCAGCCCCGCTGGTGTAGATGCGCGTGCCGTCCGGTGAGAAGGCCAGCCCGTAGAAGGCGTCACCCAGCGCGACCCGGGCGATGACCTTGCCCTCCGGCAACGCGACGGAGACCAATTCGTGCTGGCCGTAGCCCGCGTGGAGCGCCACCACGAACTTGCCCGACGGATGCACCGCGAGGTTCACCGGGAAATCGCCGATCACGACCTGCTTGCCGACCGGCCGCAGCGACCACTGGTTGGGCAGCAGCACCGAGCCGTCGACCTTGGCACCCGGCAGGTCGGGAAGCGGCCCCGGTTTAGCGAGCAGGGGCAAGCCGACGAGAGCGAGCAGGACCGGGAGCAGGCGTTTCATTCCAGATTTATGCCATCGCGTCCGGCGCGGAGCCAAGAAACGTTCTGATGCAGGCGACGCGGCCCCGGAGAGCGCCGGGTCGTCCACCCTCCTCGGCGCGGCCCCGACCGCTCACGCCCCGGCGGTGATGACCTTCGCCCGCGCCCGCAACGCGACGAGCAGCGCCTCGGTCGCCGGGGTGAGCTGGCCGCGCCAGAGGGCGCCGATGACGACCGGCGGCACATCGGTCAACGGCACCAGCCGGAGCCCGGCCGGGCACTTGCGACCGGGCACCGCCACGGTGAGCCCGATGCCGAACCCGTTGGCCACGTAGATGTCGATCAGCTCCAGCGCGGTGACCTCGATGCTCGGCGTCCATTCCAGGCCGCGCTTGGCGAGCAGGTCGCGGAAGCGCCGCGGGATCACTTCGTCCGGCGGCAAGGTGATGAGCGGTTCGAGCCCGGATCCGGAGGCCAGCGCCTCGAGCAGCTCGGCACCGGACCTCGCCTTTTCCGACCTCGGCAGCAGCAGCGCGAGCGGCATCTCGAGCAGCGGTTCGCTGTGCAGGCCGGTCGGCGGGTCCCCGTCCACGACGGTGATCGCGAAGTCGATCTCCTGCCGTTCGATCAGGTTCTCGATGAGCGGCTGGTGCGCGTCGCGCAAGGTGAGCTTCAGGTCGGGGAACTTCCCGCGCACTTCCTGCAACGCTTCCGGCAGATGTTCCCGCAACGCGAAGACCGGCGCCGCCAGCCGCACGGTCTGCGTCGTGCCGCCGCGAAGGCGCTCGCCGACGGCCTCGACGCCGCCGAAGAACGGCCGGGTGAACTCGTAGAGTTCCTTGCCGGCGGGCGTCAGCTCGAACGGCCGCCGGTTGAACAGCTTCAGGCCGAGATCCGCCTCCAGCAGCAGGATCTGTCCGCTGACGGCCGGCTGCTGGATGCCGTAGGGCATGTTCCGCACCGCCTCCATGATCCCGCCATGCCGCGCGACGTAGTAGAAGAGCTCGAGATGGTGGATGTTCATGGCATCGATAGAAGCAAGGACGGCCGGGGAAAATCAACCCGCACGCGCTTCGGAGGGATCGGAAGTGGCGGACACGACGGCGGATGTGGCTCGGAGTTGTGGTCCGTGCGGCCGAGTTGCCCCCCGGCGTGGGGGGGATCGCACACCGCCCTCGAAGCCAGGGCATGTCGTGTCCGGGATCGCGCGTCCACGCGGCCCGGCATGGTGTGCGGCCCAGGCGCCCTTATGCGGAAGCTCGCCGAGCTCGCCAACCGCCTCCTCAAAGACCCCGCGCTCTCCCTCCAGCAATAAGACAGTTGCTACCAACGTGGGTAGGGTCCGCGCTGCCGCGCGACCCCATCTGTCCTGCGGGGCCCGCTCAGGCGAATTCCACGGGGCGGAAGCAGCTGCCGACCTCCTCGGGCACGCCCACTGGGATCTTCCCTCACACCTCTTCAACTAACCGTCGCTTCCGATCACACCCGCGCTCAGGTCCGCATGACACCGGGACGACAGGCACCCGCGGGACGCCATCCTTGCCGGCGTCGTTCTTCTCCTGCCGCGCGACACCTCGGGAGCTCAGGCCAGGCACCGGCGTCCTGATCGCGGCTCTCGCCGCGCCAAGACCGGGCAACGGGAGTCTCAAAAAAACGGACGCGGGAACCGGCCTGACCAGGTCGGTCCGAACGCCCGCTGGCTGGGATCTCGCCCGGCGCGGGATCCCGCGTCCGCTCATAGCATCCCCGCTGACCCGGGGCATCCCGCCCTGTCGGACCCTTGGAAGACCCGAAAATGTTTGCACCCTATGTTCCTACGGATGAGCCTTTTTCGGATGATCCGGACGATCCTGGTATTGGGTGGTGGAAGCGCGGGGCTGATGGCCGCCGTGACGCTGAAGCGGAGGCTGCCCGCCTTGGATGTGAAGATCGTCCGGAGCCCGGAGATCGGCATCATCGCGGTCGGCGAAGGCACGACCGTCTCGTTCCCGAAGCTCTTCTTCGAGTACCTCAAGCTCCAGCCCAAATCCTTCTACGAGATGGCCGAGCCGACCTGGAAGCTCGGCATCCGCTTCTTGTGGGGACCGCGGAAGCAGTTCTTCTACTCCTTTGGCTACGAGTTCCAGCACCGGTATCCGGACCTTTCCCGGGACAACGGGTTCTACTCGATGGGAGCCGACGAATCGACGCCGATCCCCGGCCCGCTCTCGGCATACATGAGCTTGGGCAAAGCGTTCCCCAAGCAGCCGGACGGACTTCCCCAGGTCCACAACCATCACGGCTATCACATCGAGAACAAGAAGCTGGTGGACTGGCTCGTCTTCACCGCGCGCGCCCTCGGCGTCGGATTCATCGATGCGACCGTCACCCCGGAACGGGGCGAGAAAGGCATCGAAGCGCTCGTGACCGCCAACGGAGAACGGCTGACGGCGGACCTCTATGTCGATGCCTCGGGTTTCCGGAGCGAGTTGCTCGGGGGCGTCCTCGGGGAGCCGTACATCAGCTACAAGGACACGCTCTTCTGCGACCGCGCGGTGATCGCCGGATGGCCCCGAACCGACGAACCCATCCTGCCCTACACCACGGCGGAGACCATGGATTCCGGATGGTGCTGGCAGATCGAGCACGAGAACTTCATCAACCGCGGCTACGTCTACTCCTCCAGCTTCATCTCCGACGAGGCCGCCCTGGAGGAGTTCCGCCGCAAGAACCCCTTGATCGCGACCGAGCCGCGGATCGTGAAGTTCCGGTCCGGCCGGTTCGCCCGGAGCTGGGTCGGGAACGTGGTCGGCATGGGCAACGCGGTCGGCTTCGTCGAACCGCTGGAGGCCACGTCGCTCCAGGTCATCTGCCTGGAAGCCAGCTCGCTCGCCGATTCGCTCATCGACAGCCTTTGCGAGCCCACGCCGTCGCTGGTCGCGTTCTACAATGTCTTCAACGCCCAGGCATGGGACGACATCCGCGATTTTCTCGCCGTGCACTACGCGTTCAACACCCGGCTCGACACGCCGTTCTGGGTCGCATGCCGCAACGACACCCGGCTGCACGGTGCGCAGCCCATCGTGGATTTCTACCGCGAGAACGGCCCGAGCAAGCTCGCGGCGGGCCATCATCTGCACGCCGCCAACTCGTTCGGCATGGACGGCTACCTCGCCCTGCTGCTCGGGCAGAACGTGCCCCACGGCAAACGGTACGTGCCCACCGCCCGCGAGGCCGACAGCTGGAGGACCCGCTCGGTCAACTGGATGAGCGACGCGAGGCGCGGGATGGATGTCCGCCAAAGCCTCGATTCCCTGCGGAAACGCGGATTCAAATAAACGACCCGGCGAAGGAGTTCCCTCGGGATCGGCCCGGCGGCGCCTTCCCATGGTCCTGCCTCTTCCCGCACGATGCGTTCCGTGACGACTCCCTGCCCCGCTTCCGCACGTTCCTTCCGAGGGCTCATCGGCCTTGGTCTGGCCCTCGGAGCCGCCCTGCGCTGCGTCGCCGCGGAACAGGCCGTCCAGTTGTCGTCGCCGGTGCCGTACGCCGTCTTCCAGCGCTCGGCCAAGGACACGGCGCGCATCCCCATCGCCGGCTCCGCGCTCGCCGTGGTCGACCGCGTGGAAGCCAAGGTGACCCTGCAAGCGCCCTACGCGGAAGGCACCGACGGACGATCATGCGGTTTCATCGAGATCGCCCGGCCCGGATCGAAAGAGTTCCGCGGGACGCTCGAGGTGACGGCGGGCGGATGGTACCTGCTGACGGTGCGGACCCTCGACAAGTCGGGGAAGATCACCAGCGAGACGACGCTGCCGAAGGTGGGAGTGGGCGAGGTGTTCGTCGCCGCCGGCCATTCCTTCTGCTCCAACTTCCAAGGCGACGCCCCCGGCCGCGCCGAGGACGACCGCGTCGCCACGTGCGCTGATTGGCGCGAACGTCCGCCCGAGCGGCCCGCCTTCCGGCATGCCGATGATCCGTTGCGACCCGGCGACGCCGACCGGGCCTCGCCTTGGCCGGCGGTGGGCGATGCGCTCGTGCGCGCCCTGCATGTGCCGGTGCTGATCGTGTCCACCGGCATCGGCGGGACGACCGTGGAGCAGTGGCGCCAAGGCGCGGCGGATCCCGAGGTGCCGTCCCGTGCCTATTCCGCCTGCCACCTGACGCTGAGACACATCACGCCCTACACCGGGCTCCGCGCGATCGTATGGTTCGGCAACGAGAACGATCTCCCGAAGGGCCCGACCGAGGAGAAATTCAGCGACGACCTGCGCGGCCTGATCGCCGGCGTGCGCGCCGACGCAGGGAATCCGGCGCTGCCGTGGGTCATCGGGTTCGACGCCTACGATCCCGGCGTGGCCGAGAAGGTCGGCGCCGAGGAGAAGCAGCGTCGCAAGGAGCGCATCGACCGGGGCACCGAGCGGGTGCTGCAGACCGTGGCCCACACCTACGACGGTCCACAGACCGACGATCTCGGCCCGGAGTTCCGGCGTTCCGACCGCGACCACTTCAACGAGGCCGGGGTGAAGGCGCTCGGCCCTCGCTTCGCACGGAAGATCACCCAGGCGTTCTTCCCGCCGCCCGTGCCCGCCGCGCAAGCACCGCGTCCGCCGGCGAGATAGCGCGAAGAACGTCCTTCCCGGGGCCCCTTCGCGCCGGTGCCTTGCCCGTTCGGTCAACTATCCTTCGCGCCGCAAGATCTCCAGCGGGGGCTGGTCGGCGATGCCCCGGCTGGTCGCGAGGCCGACCAGCACGGTCAAGGTCGTCACGCCGGACAACGCGATCGCCAGCGGGACGGGCAACGCGGCGAAGTCGTGGCCGGCCTTGAAGGCGAACACCGCCAGCGCCCAGCTCGCGATCACCGCCAACCCGCTGCCGGTGATGGCGGCGAGCAATCCCAGGGTGGCGTACTCGGCGAACAGCACCTGCCGGATCTGCGCGCGGCTGGCGCCGAGCGTGCGGAGCAGGATGGCCTCCTGCATCCGCTGCCAACGGCCGGAAAGCACCGCGCCCGCGAGCACGACCAAACCCGTCGCGACCGTGAACAACGCCATGAAGCGGATCACGAAGCCGACCTTGGCGAGGATGCCGTCCAACGTCTGCAGGACGAGCGTGAGATCGATGGCGCTGACGTTCGGGAAGGCCTTCACCACCTCGCGTTGCATCATCGCCGACGCGGCGGCATCGGCGACGTGGGTGGCGAGCACGTGCATCGCCGGCGCGTCCTCCAGCACGCCGGCCGGGAAGACGACGAAGAAGTTCGGCCGCACCTGCCGCCAGTCGACCTTCCGCAAGCTCGCCACCCGGCAGGTCATCGGAACGCCCTGCACGTCGAACACGATCTCATCGCCGAGCCCGACCTGGAGGTCCTTGGCGATGCCCTCCTCGAGAGAGACAGGAACGGCGAGCGGGTCCTCAGCGGATAGATCGGACGGACCGGTTCCCTGGCCTGCTCGCCCATCGGCCTTCCGACCTGCTGCCATGGACCGGGGTTGGCCGACCGAGGCGATGAACTCCCCCGCCACGATCTCCTCGCTGTCGACAAGGTTCGTGCGCCAGGTGGACCGGTACTCGCGGCGCAGCACCCAGTCCGGGACGCGCTTCGTCTTGTCCTGCACGAGCGTCTCGGTGGGCACGCCCTTCACCGATCGCAACCGCATGGTGACGATGGGCGCCTCGTCGATCACCGGAAGTCCCTGGGACCGGAGCAGCGCGACCACTCCGTCCTTCTGGTCGGGCTGGATGTCGAAGAGCACGGCGTTGGCCTTGGAGCCGTTGCCGGCCGGGAACAGCTGGGTGAGCAACGTGCCCCGCACGAGATGCAGCGTGAGGATGAGGAAGGTCCCGAGGCCGAGCGAGAGCAGCAGCAGCGTGGTGCGGTTCTGCGGACGGTGCAGGCTTGCGAGACCTTGCCGCCACACGAAGGGCAGCGACGCGGGGACGAGCCGCCGAGCGAGCCAGACGACGAGCCGGGCCGCGCCGGCGAGCAGCGCGAAGGCCGTGCCGAGCCCGGCCGCGAAGGCGAGCCCTTCGGTCCACCGTTCCGTCTGCGACATGGAGAAGGCCGTCACGGCGAGCGCGATCAGCGCGGCCACCGCCCAGCGGGCCGGGTCCGGACGCGGCGGTCCGTCGTAGGCGGCGCGGATGGCGGCGAGCGGGCTCACGCGCCGGACCTCCAGGAGCGGCAACAGGGCGAACAGCAGGCAGACCACGAAGCCGGCCGACGACGCCTCGACCGCCGCGCCCCAGGCGAACCGCGGCGCGAAAGCGAACGGCACGAAGCCGCCGATCACGGCCGGCAACTTCTGCGCGATCAACGCGCCGAGCGCGATGCCGATCAACGAGCCCGCGGCGCCGAGCGCGATGCCTTGCGCGAGATAGATCCCGAAGGTGTCCGCGAGCGGCGCGCCGAGACAGCGGAGCACCGCGACATCCGGCAGCTTCTGCCGCACATGGACGTGGATGGCGCTGGCGATACCGACCGCGCCGAGCAGCAGCGCGACCAATGCCACGAGGTTGAGGAATCGATAGAGGTTGCCGAGCGATGCGCCGAGGTCGCGCTGGCGCTTCTTCACCGTGTCCGAGTCGAGGCGGCGCGCGGCCAACTGGGGTTCGAGCGGCTTCAGGAGCGCCTCGACGTCGGTCGGATCCGGGAGGCGGAAGTGGACGCGGTAGCGGGCGAGCGAACCGCCCTTGAGCAGCTCGGTCGCCGCCAGGTCCGACGCCGCGAGATACACGCGCGGCGCGATGGTGGCAAAGGCCACGGTGTCGCCCGGCACCTTGCGCAGCGCGCCGAGGATGCGGAACGACGCGGCTCCCAGCTTCACGGAGTCGCCCCTTCCGACGCCGAACTGCTGGAGCACGCCCTCCTCGATCAGCACGCCGCCGCCCGCGCGGAACTCCGCCGCCGCGGACGCCGGTTCCGTCTCGAGCTGGCCGTAGAACGGGAATCCCCCGCTGATGGCACGGGCGTTGACGAGACGCGTGCCGTTGGTGAGCACGAGCATCGTGGAGAAGCTGGTCTCGCGCGCGGTCTCGCCGCCGAACCGGAGGAAGAGCGCTTCGTCCTCGGCGGTGAAGGCCTGCCGGGCGGTCAGCACCAGGTCGGCGCCGAGCAGCGACTTCGACTGCTGCCGGATGGCGTCCTCGAGGTTGCGGCCGAGCGATCCGATGGCCACGAGCGCGGCGATGCCGAGCGAGATGCTGCTGGAGAAGAGCAGCAGACGGCGACGCGACGCGCGGGAATCCCGCCACGCCATGCGCCACGTCCAGAGGGAGAACAACGCCCGGATCCACTTCACGCGCGCACCGTAGCGGGGAACCGCGCCGACGCCACCCCAGGGGCACCAAAGGGTGCGATCGGAAGTGGCGGGCAATCGTAGCGCAGATTTTCAATCTGCTGTATCGCCGAGTTCCACTCGGCAGGGCAGCGGCAAGGCCGTGCCGCATGCCTGTCGCAGCGCCTGCGGATTCCAAATCCGCGATACAGCAGAGTGCAACTCTGCGCTACGTCCGCCGCCGTGTCCGCCACTTCTGATCGCACCCGGCACCAGAGGGGCAGCGGTCCCGTCCGGGAGGCCGCACTGGCCCCTCCAAGTCCGGGTGCATCACGCGATCGCGAGCGGCCCTGGTCGCCGCGATACCGGAACATCGCCTACTGGTCCGTAGGGTTTGCACCCGGCTTCCACATGCTTGCCTCAAGTCGATCGGGGCACCGCATCGCTTTCTGTGCCGGCTGAATCGGACGAAACCGACCCTGACTCAGGGTTTGACTCCACTGTATGGCGAGTGGATAACTGCGGGTGTTCACTTCACGACACGCCTTATGATGAATCTTTCTAGTATCCGCTCCGCCGGCAAGCGGGGCTTCACCCTCATCGAACTCCTCGTCGTCATCGCCATCATCGCGATCCTCGCCGGGATGCTCCTGCCCGCGTTGGGCAAGGCCAAGACCAAGGCCCAAGGCATCCTGTGCATGAACAACGGCAAGCAGCTCACCCTCGCATGGAAACTGTACAACGGTGACAACGGCGACCGGCTGGTCGCTTCGCTCGCCATCGATAAACGCCCGGTGTGGGTCGAAGGAAATCTCGGCTTCCCGGGTGGTTCGGACAACACGAACAACAAGTACATCACCAACGGACCGCTCTTCAAATACGCCGGCTCCGCGTTCGCCATCTACAAGTGCCCCGCGGACCGCGCCGCGATCGGGACCATCGCGAAAAGCAAGTTCACGCCGCGCATCCGCAGCATCTCGATGAGCCAAGCCTTCGACTTCGGCGGCTGGCTCCCGGGTGGCCCCGGCCCCAAGCAGTACCGTCTCTACGCCAAGGAGAGCGACATCAAGAACCCGTCAGCAACCTTCGTGTTCGTGGATGAGCACTCCGACAGCATCAACGACGGCGCCTTCGCCGTGCAGATGGTCGAGCGGAGCGCGGCGGCCGGCAACATCATCGACATGCCCGCGTCCTATCACAACGGCGCCTGCGGCTTCTCGTTCGCCGACGGCCACTCCGAGATCCACCGCTGGGTCGGCAAGACCATCAAGCCCCCGGTGAAGTACGACGGTTCCGTGGCTCTGAACGTTCCGGCCAAGGATTCTCTGAACGACGCCAAGTGGCTCTCCGAGAACACCACGGTCCGCAACGACCAATGACCCACGGACATCGCTGATCACTGACGAAAACGGCCGCCCTCCCGGGCGGCCGTTTTGTTTCGACGGAAGCCCGCGAGACAGCGCGCCAACATGGGGCCGGCAGTACAGCAGGGCGAGGACGTCCATAGGTTTCCGCCACTTCCGATCACGCGGGAACGACTCCGTCTCTTGCAGGGAAGCAGCGCCAACTTTGCAAGCCGGAGGCTTGCCAGCCATTAGCCGGGGGCTGAGCGAGTCCGCGAGCGACACCCCCGGAGAACGGTCGGCAAACATCACGACCCCGTGAGGGGTCGCACCCACAGCTGGAACGCG
>CAIWVP010000149.1 GCA_903916195.1 uncultured Verrucomicrobiota bacterium
GTGCGGGCCTTCCTCGATATCTTCCCGCACTCGCATGCCTGGCTGCTGCGGTTCAACACCGACACGCCGGTGATCGGGCTCGTCGGCTGGCCGGAGGCGCCCGCGTTCGGTCCCGACGACCTCGACCGGCGTGCACCGGAGGGTCCCCTGAGGACGCGCGCGAAGACCGCGGGCCTGACGGATGCGTTCCAGGTCCATGGCGCGTGGCTGGCGGGACCGGAGGCGCTCCGGGCCTTCGCGGGCGACGCGGTGGCGAACACCGACGACCGGCCGGGGGTGCTCTTCTCCGCGCCGCGATCAGCGGCGTCCAAGCGCGGGGATCCGTCCGGGTTGTTGATGGAGCTGGTCGACCGGTTCGCCGGAGAAGGGAGCGAGTTCCCTGCGGTCGGCGCACCGGCGGCATCGGCGGCGTGGCGGTCGCGGTTGTCCGATTTCCGCGCGGCGCGCGATGCGTATCTGTGCGGTCTGGTCGCGGAGGGTGCCGGGCGGGCGGACGAGGCGGCGGACCAGTTCATGGCGAGCGTGCGGCGCAGCGGGGATTTCTCGGCTGGTTATGCGCAGTTGCTGACGCGGGCGATGACGAAGGCCAAGAGCGATCCCGCCGAGGCGAAACGAAGGCTCCGGGCGCTCACCGAGGCGCGGCCGGGCCAAAAGGTCGCGGCGGAGCTCCTCCGCCGGTTGGAATGACGGCGGCAGCGGGCGTCCGGTCGCGGCGTCGCCGCCGCGCCGCGTTTCCCGTGGCCGGGACCGTCGTGGCTTCTGCGGGGACAGAAAAGCCGTGCAGACGAGCAAAAATTTGATACCTGTCCACGCCATGCTTCTCGCTGTGGACACACGCGACGCCCGACAGGTCGAACGGCGGATCGCCCAGGATCACCTGAGCATGTTCCCGGACGGCGACGCGTCCTTCGTTTCGCGTGCGTTCGGATGGGTCGAGCGATATTTCCGGGGGGAGGACCCGGATTATCTCGCGATCGACGCGCGTTACCACGACCTGGAGCACACCTTGCAAGGGGCGCTCGCCTTTTCATCGCTCCTTCGTGGCCGTGCCGAGGCCGGGGCCGCGCCGGCCCTGTCGCGGGGGGCCTTCGAGTTGGGCGTCATCGCGATCCTGCTCCATGACACCGGCTATCTGAAACTTCGGGACGACACCGAAGGCACCGGTGCGAAATACACCGCCACGCATGTGGGCCGTTCGTGCGAGTTCGCGGAACGGCTGCTGCGGGCGCACGGTCACACGGCGGAACAGGTCCTCGGCGTGCAGAACATGATCCGTTGCACCGGCATGGGCGCGCACGTCACCGCCATCCCGTTCCAGTCCGAGGAGGAGCGGATCGCGGGCTTCGCTTTGGGGACCGCGGACCTGCTCGGTCAGATGGCGGCGCCCGACTACTTGGAGAAGCTCCCGGTGCTCTACGAAGAGTTCTTCGAATCGGCGCGCTTCAACGCCGGCAAGGGCGGGGCCGGCATGGTCTTCACCTCGGAGCGCGACCTGATGGAGAAGACACCTGCGTTCTGGAGCCGATACGTCCGACCGAAGATCGAGGAGGATTTCCTCGGCCTGTACCGGTACCTGGCGCGTCCGCTGCCCGACGGACCGAACGTCTACATCGAGGCCATCGAGGCCAATCTCGGTCGTTTGGATCGGCGCCTCGCGATGGCAACCTGATCGCGCCGCGGCCCCGGAGGTTTTTTATCTCGGCCCATCGCGGTCCGCAGGCTTACTTCGGGTCGTGCCGCGCGACTATCAGCTCCAGCCTTTCCGATCGGGCGCCCCGTTGCGCATCGATTACGAAGGCGAGCTCAATGCACAGCAGTTCGCCGCCGTCTCCGCGCCACCGGGACCTTCGCTCGTGCTCGCCGGCGCCGGCGCGGGCAAGACGCGCACGCTCACCTATCGCGTCGCGTGGTTGATCGAGCACGGCGTCCCGGCCGAGCGGATCCTGCTGCTCACCTTCACCAACAAGTCGGCGCGCGAGATGATGCAGCGCGTGGCCGACCTGCTCGGGGGCGAGCAGGCGCAGCTCTGGGGCGGGACCTTCCACAGCGTCGGCAACCGCGTGCTCCGCCGGCACGCGGAACGCCTCGGGTACCGGCAGGACTTCACCATCGCGGACCGGGAGGATGCCAAGGACCTGCTCGCCGCGTGCATCACCGCCGCGGGCGTGGACGTGAAGGCGACGCGGTTCCCCAAGCCCGAGGTGCTCGGCGACCTGTTCTCCATGGCGCTGAACACGGGCCGGCCGCTGCGCGACCTCATCGCGGCCGAGCATGATTCCTTCCTGCCGTTGGCTGACTTGATCACGGATATCCAGCGCCGCTACGCGGAGCGGAAGCGCGGCGCGGGCATGATGGATTTCGACGACCTGCTCGCGCTCTGGCTGCGGCTGCTGCGGGAGAACGCCGACCTCCGCGACTACTATCAACGGCGCTTCCAGCACGTGCTCGTGGACGAGTACCAGGACACCAACAAGCTGCAGGCCGAGCTGCTCGACGAGTTGGCCGGGCGGCACCGGAACCTGATGGCCGTGGGCGACGACGCGCAGAGCATCTACTCTTGGAGGGGCGCGGATTTCGCGAACATCCTCTGCTTCCGCGAGCGTTATCCCGGCGCGCAGGTCTTCAAGATCGAGACGAACTACCGGAGCACGCCCGAGATCCTTGCGCTCGCCAACGCCGCCATCGCGCCGAACACGCGCCAGTTCCCCAAGCAGCTGCACGCCGCCCGGCCGTCGGGCGCGAAACCGGTCCTGGTCATCTGCGGCGAGGCGGGCGAGCAGGCGGCGTTCGTGGCCCAGCGCGCGCTGGAGCTGCGCGACGAGGGCCAGCGGCTGGACGACATGTGCGTGCTGTACCGGTCGCACTTCCACGCGATGGAGCTGCAGTTCGAGCTCACGCGGCGCAACATCCCGTTCAGCATCACCAGCGGCATCCGTTTCTTCGAGCAGGCCCACGTCAAGGATGTCGCCGCCTATCTCAAGCTGGTCACCAACCCGGCTGACGAGCTCGCCTTCAAGCGCCTCGTACGGATGTTGCCGGGCATCGGTGGCAAAGGTGCGGACAAGTTGTGGACCGCGTTCTCTTCCGTGCTCGGTCCGGTCGCGCCGGTCGCGCCGGTCGCGCCGCCCGTCTCGGACAACGACGGCGGGGACATCCCGTCCGCGCCGCCGGGTCCGCACATCGCCGTCGCACCGTTGCTGTCCGCGGTCGCGGGAAGCGCGCCCAAGAAATCCGCGGCGGCTTGGGCGCAGTTCACCGCCACTGTGTCGCAGTGCGAGGCGGACGACGTCCGTGAAGCGCCGGGACGGTTGATCCGCCTCGTCGTCGAGGCCGATTATGAGGACTATCTCAAGGCGACCTACGAGAACCCGCGAGGACGTCTGGAGGACCTGGAGCAGCTCGCGAACTATGCCGAGCAGTTCAGCGGGACCGCGGATTTCCTCTCGCAGCTCGCGCTCCAGACCAACGTCGAGGCCGAGGAGAACCAGCCGCGCGACCCGGATGAGGAGCGCCTCAAGCTCTCGACCGTCCACCAAGCCAAGGGCCTCGAGTTCGGGACGGTCTTCGTGATCATGCTCTGCGAAGGGCTCTTCCCGAGCGGCCGTTCGCTCGATTCCATCGAGGGGGAGGAGGAGGAGCGGCGGCTCTTCTACGTCGCCGTCACCCGCGCGAAGAACGAGCTCTACCTCTGCCATCCGCTGTTGCGGTTCGCGCAAGGCGGCGGCAACGCGCTCCAGCAGCCGTCGCGCTTCCTGGGCGAGCTGCCCAAGGAACTGGTCGACGAATGGAACCTCCGTCCGACCTTCAACGCCTACGCCGAGCGGGCGCCATCACCGGCCCGAACGGACTTCGGTGACGGCGAAGCCGACGCGGATCCGGTCGATCCCGGCGACGAGCCGTTCTGAGCGATGCCACGCTCCAGGTGGGGCGATGATCCCACCGGCCCAGGCCGCGACCGGATCGCGGACCAAGCCCGAGGACCAAGAGCCGCCGCCACGTCCATCGTTGTCGCGTGGCGAGGCAGGCCCGGGGGCACCGGTGGACCAACCTTGGGGTCCTCCTCCTGATGCGGCGACCGGCGCGCCGCCATGTGAAGCCATGGAACGACCGGCCTTGCTGACCGCCGGGAGCAGGGCGTCGTCGCCTCAGCTGGCGATCGGCCTTCGGAAGACCTGGAGAATGAACGGATGGAGTCCCGCGCCGCGGAATCCGTCGAGCTCCGGGAACTCCGGGAAGCGGCCCTTCGCGATGGAGGACGCGGCTGTTTTTTAGGACGGGGTCATCGGTCTGGGAGGACAGCCTGCTCGCCGGTGAGACGGCATCAAACCAAATCGCCCGCTCGCTCCGGCCGGCGCGGTCTGCCACGCTCGCCGACCGGATGACGCAACCGTCCCAACTCGCCGCACTGCTCGCCCGGCCCGAGCCGTTGCTCGCCCTCGCGCCGATGCAGGATGTGACCGACCTTCCGTTCTGGCGCTTGCTCGCGCGCTACGGCGGACCGGACGTGTATTGGACCGAGTACTTCCGGGTCCACGCGACATGGCGTCCCGAGAAGTGGATCCTCGAGAGCCTCACCGGCAACAACACCGGCCGGCCGGCGATCGCCCAGCTGATCGGCAACGACATCCCCTCGCTCGTCCGCGCCGCGAAGGAGCTCCAGCACCATCCGGTCGCCGCCATCGACCTGAACCTCGGCTGTCCGGCGCCGGTCGTGTACCGCAAGTGCGCGGGCGGCGGATTGCTGCGCGAGCCGAAGCGGGTCGACGCCATCCTCGGCGCCATGCGCGAGGCCATCGGCGACGGGGGTGTGAAGTTCACGGTGAAGACGCGCATCGGCTTCGACGACCCGCGGGTGTTCGACGAGTTCCTGGGCATCTTCGCGAGGCACTCGCTCGACCTGCTCACCGTCCACGGACGGACCGTGGCCGAGATGTACCGCACGGAGGTCCACTACGACTATATCGCCCGCGCAGCGGCGGCGCTGCCGTTCCCGGTGCTGGCGAACGGGAACGTCCACTCGCCCGGGCGCGCCGCGGAGGTGCTGGACATCACGCGGGCCAAGGGCCTGATGATCGGCCGCGGCTGCATCCGCAACCCTTGGATCTTCGGCCAGATCCGCGCCCATCTCCGCGGCGAGGCGGTCCTGCTCCCGCGCGGCCGCGAGGTGCTGGAGTATGTCGAGGCGCTCTATGCGGCGACCGAACCGACGGCGGCGAAGGAACGGCTGCAGGTGGAGAAGATGAAGAAGTACATGAACTTCGTCGGCGCCGGTGTCGGCCGCGACCTGGCCTCTTCGAAGGAGTTCCTGCACCACGTCCGCCGCGCGACCGAGCGGGCGGAGTTCTTCCGCATCTGCCGCGATTTCCTCGACCACGAGGAGCCGATGCCGCTGGTGCCGTTCGCGCCCGACGAGGCGGTGGCGACCGCGGTTGCCGATGCGCATGGCTGAGCGGTGAGGCTTCCGCCCCGGCCTCGTCCAGGTTCCGCGGGGCCAGGGCGACTGACTGGGGCCACGTCGGGCAACACCGACTTCTGGCGCGACGACCGGACCACCCGGACCCGCCATCCGTCCACCGGTGACAGAAATTTTTGGTGCAGATCGTCTTCCTGAGTCGCCGGAGAATTCGCTTCCGCCCGCGCCCCGGGCTCCGTTGAATCCGTCCCGCATGGATCCGCTGCTGAAACTGCTCGCCACCGACGCCTCGCTTTCTCCCGCCCAGCTAGGCGCGATGCTCGACCTCACCGAGGCGGAGGTGCGCTCGCGGGTGAAGGCGCTGGAAGCGGACCGCACCGTGCTCGGCTACCGGGCGGTGCTGAACGAGGAGAAACTGGAGCGCGACCTCGTCCGCGCCGTCATCGAGGTCCGCATCACGCCGGAGCGCGGTGGCGGCTTCGACAAGCTCGCCGAGCGGATCGCGAAGTACGCGGAGGTCCGCTCTTGCCATCTGATGTCCGGTGGCTACGACCTGATGGTCGAGGTCGAGGGCCGGAACCTGCGCGAGGTCGCGTCGTTCGTCTCCGAGAAGCTCTCCACCATCCAGGGCGTGCTCTCCACCGCGACGCACTTCGTGCTGCGGGCCTATAAGGAGCAAGGCGTGCTGATGCAGCGCGAGGCCGTCGAAGAGCGTCTGGCCGTGACCCCCTGACGTCGCTTGACGGACCGGAGGGCCGGCCCGAACTTTCCATAGCCATGCCCCTACCAGGCTGCAAGCTGACGGTCCTCGTCGAGCCGCCGACCGCGTTCGTCAAGATCTCGGGCCGCGCCGCGGCGGAGCACGCGAACGACTTCAAGCAGCTCATCGCGCGGTTGCACCGCGAAGGCGTGGCGCTCTGCTGCCTCGACCTGAGCGGCTGCTTGCTAATGGACAGCACCTTCTCCGGCGTGCTTGCCGGGCTGGCCACCCAGCTCGGCGACCACGACGGCTGCCACCGCTTCACTTTGGTGGGCGCCAACGCGCGCGTGCTCGACCTGCTCGACAACCTCGGCGTGCTCGTGCTGGTGAACGTGATCGAAGGCGCGGCCTTGCTCGACGGCAAGGAGGTCACTGCCGAGGTCGCGCTCGCGGAGCGGTCCAAGAGCGACACGGCGACCTGCTGCTTGGAAGCGCACCGCCTGCTCATGCGGCTCAACCCGGAGAACGCGGCGAAGTTCCGCCCGGTGGTCGAAGTGCTGGAGGCCCAGATGGCGGCCGTGGATTAGGTCAGCACCTGCCAGCCACGGTTTTGGCAGCCGGCGAGCGCGCGTTCGGGGTCAAGCGTCGCCAAGTAGTTCGGCGGCAACCAGGACGGTTGCGAAGACCGGTCGGCGGGCGCGGTCAGCCGCGGTCTCCAGAACGTCCGTCCGAGGAAGAACAATATGAAACCGGCGGCGGTCAGCAGCTCGGACGTCGGGCTCGGCAGCGCATGATGCTCCTCGAACACGATGTCCCGCACCCGGCGCTCCGCCAGCGCGCCGGTCGCGCCGGCGAAGACCTGCGGCTCGTGCCCTTCGACATCGATCTTGAAGACCCCGACCCGGCGGTCCGGCGGGAAAACCGCGTCGAACGTCTGCGTCGGCACCTTGAAGGAGCGCCCGATGGCGACGTTGGTCCCGTCCGATCCGGAGGAGACCGCTTCCAGACTGGCGGTGCCGTGGTTGCCGCCGAAGCTGCGTGGCTCCAAGAGCGCGGCTTCGCCGGCGACGTCGCTCAAGGCGGCTCCGTGCGTCTGGATCTTGGCCAGCGGCAGCCCGGTGCGCTGCCAGAGCCCGACGTGTCGCACGAGCTCCGTCCGGACATCGGGATGCGGCTCGAAGCCCCAGACTTCCCCCGCCGGCCCGGCCCGGCGCGCGAGCAGGCCGGTCACCACCCCGATGTTGGCCCCGACATCCACGGCGGTCTCGCCGGGGTCCAGCAGCCGCCAGCAGAGCTCGCACGTCACGAGGTCATAGACGCCCAAGCGCCACAACGACCGGCCCACGCCCTCCGCGGGCCGCACCCGCATGGGCAGACCTCATGGGGTGACCATCTCCGCCTCCTCCGGCCCCGGACCGCGCCGCGCCCAACGCCGCCAGACTTGGCGCGGTTGGAACCAGTATTCCGGCTTGAGGAAGCGGTCGGCGAAGCGCGTGACGGCTGGAGCAGACACGTTCCGCACCGGCGCTCGCAAGGCCGGCTTGAGCCACCGCCTCGTCGGCCGGAACGAGGCCCTGCGCATACTGCCGGCTTGCCCTGGCTTGTCCGGCGAGGGTTAGTTCCCCGGCCGAAACGATGACCGTCCACGATCCCGATCTCCGAGCCCGGACCCCGGTGCCCATCGCTTGGGTCTCCTGCGTGGGCGAGAAGGGCGGTGCGGAGGCCTTGATGCTCGAATGCCTGCGGGAGCTCGACCGCCGGGAGTTCACGCCGCATGTCATCCAATTGCGGCCCGGCCCGCTGGCGGAGCTGCTGCGCGAGGCGGGCGTCACGGTCCATGTCCTGCCCAGCCACCGCATGCGCCATCCGTGGGCCGTGGCCCGGGCGCTCCGCAGCATCGGACAGATCGTCCGCGAGCAGGGCCTCGCGCTGCTTCACGGCAGCAGTTTCCGCGGGCACTTCTACAGCGGGCTGGCGGCTTGGCGCGCGGGCATCCCGGAGGTCTACACCGCGCACACGGTCGAGCGCCCGGGCCTGCTGGCGAGCTTCCTCCATCGGCTGCCGACCCGGCGCGTGTTCACCAACTGCCCGAGGACGGACGACCATTTCAAGGCGGCCGGGCATCCCACCTCGATGATCTGGCCCGGCGTGAACGTCGGGCGTCTCCGGGACCACACGTCGCGCAGGGAGCTCGCGCGACGGTTCGGGCTCCCGGCGGACCGTCGTTGGGTCAGCGTCGGCGCCCGGCTGCAGCGGTACAAGGGCCAGGCCCATTTCCTCCGCTCGCTCGCCGCGATGCCTGCCGCGGAGGATGTCCACGGGATCGTCATCGGCGGCGCCTTGTTCGGACAGGAGACGGACTACGAGCAGGAACTGGTGGCGCTCGCGAGGAGCCTGGGTATCCAGGAGCGGGTGACGTTCACCGGCTTCGTCGCCGGCGATGCCGATTTCGCCGGCCTGCTCGCCGCGAGCGAAGTCGTCGTCCATCCGGCATTGGAGGAAGATTTCGGGATCTCCGTCGCCGAGGCGCAGGCGCTCGGCATCCCGGTCGTGGCCTACGCGGCGGTCGGCCCCGCTGCCATCGTGGTGGACGGCGAGACGGGCTGGCTGGTGCCGGTCGGCTACGAGGCCGCGCTGTCCGCGGCCTTGCGTTCCGCGCTTGGTGACGCGGCCCGGAGGCAAGCGTTCGGAGCCGCTGGGCGGGCCAGGGTGCTCGCGCGGTTCAGCGCCGAGGAACACGCGCGGCGGACCGAGGCCGTCTATGCCGAGGTGCTCGCCGGCGCCGGAGGCTGAGATCCCGGCCCCCCGCGCGACGGGCCAGCTTGCTTGCCGGAACGCCGACCGGTCTAATGGATGTCGTAACGATGATTGCTGGCATCCACGACGACTGTCTGCATTTCAACGGTTACAAGCCGTGCCGTCCCCATAAGGAGACAGGGGTCCATTGCGATGGTTGCACGAGTTACCGCAAGCCCGGGCCCCGGATCCTCGTCCTCAAGGTGGGGCTTGCCGGCGAGGTGCTGCGCTGCACGCCGCTCCTCCGGAAGATCCGGGCGCTGCATCCGCAGGCCGAGGTCACCTGGGTGACCTCCTTCCCGGATTTCGTGCCGACGACCCATGTGGACCGCGTCTTGAAGCACTCGTGGGAGACCTCGTTGCGGCTGTTGGCCGAGGACTTCGATCTCCTCCTGAGCTTGGACAAGGACTTCGAGGTCTGTGCGCTGGCCGGGAGGATCAGCGCGCGGGACAAGCGCGGCTTCGGGCTGAACCGCAGCGGGAGGATCGTGCCGCTCGACGCGCGCGCGGAGGCCAAGTGGACCACCGGCGTGTTTGACGACCGCATGAAGGCGAACACCAAGCACTACGTGCGCGAGATGTTCGAGCTCTGTGGCTGGGAATGGCAGGGCGAATCCTATATCTTGGAAGGCTTCCCGCGGAACTTCGCCAAGTCTGCCGACGCGCCCCTCATCGGGTTGAACACCGGGGCGAGCGACGTATGGCGCACGCGTCTGTGGCCCGTTGCCCATTGGGCAGCGCTGATCCGGGCCATCCAGGCGAAGGGCTGGCATCCCCTCCTCCTCGGAGGCCCGGCCGAGGACGGACGGAACCGGGCTCTCGCCGCCGGGACCGGAGCCCGGTACGAGGGCGTGCGCCCGCCGAAGGAGTTCTTCGGGCTGGTGGAGACGACCGACGTCGTGGTCACGGCGGTCACGATGGCCATGCACGTCGCCATCGCGCTCGAGAAGCCGGTGGTGTTGTTCAACAACATCTTCAACGGGCACGAATTCCACCTCTACGGCCGCGGCGTGCGGCTCGAACCCGGGCTGCCGTGCCAAGCTTGCTACAAGCCCCGGTTCGATGACCGCTGTCCGGTGGAGGACTGCATGGAGCTGATCGCGCCGGAACGGGTGCTTGAAGCGGTGGAGGCGTGGCTGCCCGGCCGGGAGGTCCGCGCGTGAGCGCACCGGCCCGCGTGGCCTGGATCTCGTGCGTCGGCGAGAAGGGGGGCGCCGAGGTCACGATGCTGCAGACGTTCCGCGTGATGGACCGCAGCCGGTTCGAGCCGGTCGTCATCCAGCTGCGGCCGGGGCCGCTGGAGAAAGAACTGATGGAGATGGGCGTCACGACGCACGTGCTGCGGAAGCACCGCATGCGCGACCTTCCCGGGGTCGCCGGCGCGGTGCGCTCGATCTGTAGGCTGACGCGTGAGCACGACCTGCGTCTTTACCACTGCAACGGGTTCCGTGCCCATGCCTACGGCGGCCTCGCCCGCTGCCTGACCGGCGTCCCGAACGTCGTGACGGTCCATAGCCCGGAGCCGCCCGGGCTCTTCACCCGCGCGCTGATGTCGCTGCCGGCGGACCAGGTCATCGCCAACTGCACGGCGACGGCCGACCATTTCAAACCCCGCGGCTGGCAGAGCCAGGTGGTCTGGCCCGGGGTCAACGAGGCCCGGCTGGCGCGCCATACATCGAGGGATGTCTTGGCAGCCCGCTATGGGATCCCGGCCTCGCGGCCGTGGGTGGCGATGTGCGCGCGGTTGCAGCGGCACAAAGGGCAGCCTCATTTCCTCCGCGCCATCGCTGCCGCGGCGAAGACGCACGACATCCAGGGCGTGCTCGTCGGCGCGGCGTTGTTCGGGATGGAGGAGGACCACGCGGAAGAGTTGCGGCAGCAGGCGCAGGACCTGGGGATCGCCGACCGCGTGACCTTCACCGGTTTCATCCCCGACGAGGACGTGGCCGGGTTCCAAGCGGGCGCCGCGGTGCTGTTGCACACGGCCTTGCTCGAAGATTTCGGGCTCGTGCTAGCGGAAGCGAACATGCTCGGCGTGCCGGTCGTCGCGTTCGCGGCGGTCGGGCCGGCGGCCATCATCGTGCCGGACGAGACCGGTTGGCTGGCGCCGGTCGGCGACGACGGTGCGTTGGACGCCGCGCTGGCGGACGCTTTGGGCGACCCCGGGAAGCGGGCGCGGTTCGGTGCCGCCGCGCGGTCCAGGGTGCGTGCGATGTTCACCATCGAGGAGCACACGCGGCGGACGGAGGCGATCTACCTCCGCTTGACGGACAGCGCCGCGGCGCGGAGGACATCACGATGAACACGGGCGCAGCCATGGACGCCCCTGCGGCACCCCGGGAAAGGCGTTTCTCGTGGAGCGGGTTCACTTCCCTTTTCGCGCACAACCATGTCGGGAACCTGTTGTTCGTCTCGATGCTGTTGATCGGGTTCTTCCACGGTTGGATGAAGCTCCGGTTCCGCGGCGTGTTGACGACGTTCGCGTTCGACATCCCGCTGCTGCTCTCGCTGGCCGTGACCCTGGCGCAGGTGCCGAGGATGGAGACGTGGGTCCCCGCGGGCCGGATGGGCAGCGCTCTCAAGGCCTTCTTGGCGCTGGCGGTGTTCTACATGGTCCTGCCGTTCGGTGTCCCGTGGGTGGCCATCTTGTCGGCCTTCCGCGGATGGTGCTTCATCCCGCTCACCTTCTTGCTGGGGTATCATCTTGTCCGGAGCGTGAGGCAGGTCGAGGTGTACTTCTGGATCATCATCCTCCTCGGTGCGCTCACCGGGATCTACGGGGCGATGCAGACGCCGGAGGAGATCCGCCGCCGGATGGCCGAGGACGCGGAGTTCGCGGCGAAGTTCTTCAACACGTTCTACGCGAACAGCAAGGGCGAGGCCCGGTTGCGGGCGTTCTCCACCTTCGTCTCGGCGGCGGCCTTCGGGGGCACGATGGCCTACACCGTGATGTTCGCCGTCTCCCGGCTCTCGGTCGCCGGCAACTCCTGGAAAGAACGCGTCATCCTCCTGGCCTGCGTCGCGCCGATGTCCTACGGGGTCATCCTGAGCGGTTCCCGGACCTCGATGGTGATGATGGCGATGGGGCTCGTCCTCACGGCGTGGTACCGGCGGAACATCCTCCAATACATCCTCGCGCCCGCGGTCGCCTTCATCGCCTTCAAGGTCGGGTCGATCTACACCGGGGGCGATTCCCTCAACCGCTTCAGCAGCTTGATCGATCCCGACGAGTTCTACGGACGCCTCTATATCGTCTTCTACCCGATGATGAGCGCCCTCTCCGATGCTCCCTTCGGAGGAGGATTGGGCATGTCCGGACACGGCGTCCCTTACGTGCTCATGAACACGATGGACGGTTTCCAGTTCAGGAGCATCGATGGCGACATCGGCCGTCTGGGCGTCGACATGGGCATCCTCGGGCTCATCGTGTTCGCCTGGCTGCTCGTCGCCGGGGCCCTCGACGCGTTCCGGAACATGAAGGAGCTGCGCGACACGCCGCTGACCATCGTCGGGATCCCGGCCGGCGCCATGTTCATCATCGCGGTGATCGGCATCCCGACCGGCTCGCCGTTCTTGGGGATCCCCTCCGGCGCCTTGCTCTGGTTCTTCTTGGGTGCGTTGGAGCGGCTGACGGTCGAGTACCGGAAACGGGAGACGATCACCCCGGAAACGGTCAGGACGGACGCGATGTTCATCTCGTTCATCCAACCACCGAAGACCAGCCTCTTGTTCAACGAGGACAAGGCGGAGACGAAGAAGGCCGCCGCCGCGCCGCGGGCCCGGGTCATCCAGACCGCTCCGGTCACCCGCCGGTTCCTGTTCAGCCGGACCGATTCCGAGAACAAGGCCCTCGCCGACCGCCGGGTCGCGCTCCGCCGCCGGAGACACGTGGACCGCTGATCCTGCATCGGACAAGCTCGCCGAGAACCCATGCGCTTCCTCCGCAACCTCTATGCCCAGGTCCTGGTCGCCATCGTGGCGGGCGCGCTGCTCGGACACTTCGCGCCGGCGACCGCGGTCCAGCTCAAGCCGCTGGGCGACGCCTTCGTCAAGCTCATCAAGCTCGTCATCGCACCGCTGGTCTTCACCACGCTGGTCACCGGGATCGGGAGCGTCGGCGATCTTCGCAAGGTCGGGCGCGTGGGACTGAAGTCGCTGGTCTACTTCGAGGTGGTCACCACCGTGGCGCTCGCGCTCGGGATGCTCGTGGTCAACGTGGTCCGGCCGGGCGACGGCATCCACGCCGACCCGGCGAAACTGGACGCCGGCGCGGTCCAGGGCTTCTCAGCCACGGCCAAGCATCTCACCGCGACAGAGTTCGTCCTCGGCGTGATCCCCGACACGTTCGTCGGCGCGTTCACCTCGGGTGAACTGCTCCCGGTGCTGTTGCTGGCGGTCCTCTTCGGCGTCGCGGTGAGCCGGCTCGGCGCGCGCGGCAAGCCCGTGCTCGAGCTCGTCCACACGGTCGGCGATGCCGTCATGGGCATCGTGGCGCTGGTGATGAGGGCGGCTCCTTTGGCGGCGTTCGGGGCGATGGCTTTCACCATCGGAAGATACGGCGCCGGCACGTTGCTCTCGCTCGCGAAGCTGATGGCCTGCGTCTATGTCACGTGCGCCGTCTTCGTCCTCGTCGGCCTCGGTCTCGTGATGCGGGCGAACGGCCTGCGGATCTGGCCGCTGCTGTGGTATCTGCGCGAGGAGTTCCTGCTGGTGCTCGGCACTTCGTCCTCGGAATCGGCCCTGCCGCGCCTGATGGAAAAACTGGAGCGCCTCGGCTGCGCGAAACCGGTCGTCGGGCTCGTCGTGCCGGCGGGCTACTCGTTCAACCTCGACGGCACGAGCATCTATCTGACGATGGCCGCGGTCTTCATCGCGCAGGCGACGGACACGCCCCTCACGTTGGCGCAGCAGCTCGGCATCCTCGGAGTGCTGCTGCTCACGTCGAAAGGGTCGGCGGCTGTCACCGGCGGCGGGTTCGTGACGTTGGCGGCCACCTTGGCGGCGACGCATTCGCTGCCCGTCGCCGGGCTTGCGTTGCTGATCGGCGTGGACCGCTTCATGTCCGAGGCCCGGGCCCTCACCAACCTCGCCGGCAACGCCGTCGCCACCATGGTCATCGCGAAGTGGGAAGGAGAGCTCGACCTGGACCAGGCGAAGGCCGGGCTCGGCACGGGCAAATAGCTCATGCGATTCGCGCAAAGCCTCATGGTCTCCGCTGCAAGGGCCGGTAGCTTTCGCGCCGCTCCACCGCCATCGTCCCGTCCCGCCATGAAGCAACGCTCCTATCTCTTCGCCATCGTCCTCGCCGCCGCGACCGCGGTCGCCGACCCGGCCGTCGCCGACGGCGGTGACATCCATCCGCTCGCGGTGAAGGCCGGTCCCAGGCCGTTCTCCTACGTCCCGTCGCCCGATCCGTTGCCGAACTACGTCGCCGGCGCGAAGTGGGGCACGCAGACCGATGCCATCACCACGATGCAGGCACCGTTGTCGCCGGGTGAATCCGCGAGGCGCGTCGTCGTCCAACCGGGATTCACCTCGCAGCTCTGGGCCGGTGACCCGGACATCACCAAGCCCATCGCCCTCGCATGGGACGAGCGCGGACGTCTCTGGATCGCCGAGACGGTCGATTATCCGAACGAGCAGCGGCCCGAAGGGGAGGGACGCGACCGGATCAAGATCTGCGAGGACACCGACGGCGACGGCAAGGCCGACAAATTCACCCTCTTCGCCGAGAAGCTGAGCATCCCCACTTCCCTGTGCTTCGCGGGCGGCGGTCTCGTCGTCATCGAGGGCGGGCACACGCTCTTCCTCCAGGACACCGACGGCGACGACAAGGCCGACGTGCGCAAGGTGCTCTTCACCGGCTGGGGCATGGGCGACACGCACGCGACGGCAAGCAACCTGCGACACGGGTTCGACAACTGGATCTACGGCACGGTCGGCTACAGCGGGTTCAAGGGCGAGGTCGGTGGCAAGCATGTCGAGTTCGGCATGGGCGTCTATCGTTTCAAACCCGACGGCAGCGCCCTCGAGTTCCTCCGCTCCAGCAACAACAACACCTGGGGTCTCGGTCTGAGCGAGGACGGCACCGTCTTCGGCTCCACGGCGAACCGCAACGCGAGCTGGTACATGGCGGTGCCGAACCGCTTCTACGAGGCCGTCTCCGGCTGGAGCGCGTCGCGGATGGAGACGATCGCCGATTCGCAGGCGATCTATCCGGTCACCGAGAAGGTGCGCCAGGTGGACCAGCATGGCATGTACACGGCCGGCGCCGGCCACGCTCTCTACACTGCCCGGGCCTTCCCCAAGGAGTACTGGAACAAGGTCTCCTTCGTGACGGAACCCACCGGCCATCTCATCGGCCACTTCCGCCTCGACGCGGCGGGCGCGGATTTCAAGGCGGTCAACCTCGGTAGCTTCCTCGCGAGCGACGACGAATGGAGCGCGCCGATCGTCGCCGAGGTCGGCCCGGACGGCGCGGTATGGGTGATCGATTGGTACAACTACATCGTGCAGCACAACCCCGTGCCGCAGGGCTTCAAGAACGGCAAGGGGAACGCCTACGAGACGAAGCTCCGCGACAAGCGGCACGGCCGCATCTACCGCGTCGTCTCGGCCACCGGCACGCCCACGAAGGCGCCGGTCCTCGCCAAGGCGGCGCCGGCCGACCTCGTCGCCGCGTTGAAGAACGACAACCAGCTCTGGCGCTTCCACGCGCAGCGCCTGCTCGTCGGCCGCGGACGGAAGGATGTCGTGCCCGCGCTCGTCGCGCTCGTGCAGGACAAGTCGATGGACGAGCTCGGCCTCAATGTCGGGGCCGTCCATGCCCTCTGGACGTTGCACGGTCTCGGCGCCGTCGGCGACGAAGCGGTCGCCGCGCTGAAGCATCCGAGCGCCGCCGCCCGCCGCGCCGCCGTCGCCGTGCTCCCGCGCTCCGGGACGACCGCCGGCATCCTCGTCGCGAAAGAGATGCTCGCCGACAGCGACGCCCAGGTGCGTTTGGCTACCTTCTTGGCATTGGCCGAATGTCCCGAGAGCGAACCGGTCGGCGCCGCGGTGGCCACGGCGTTGAAGGACCGGAGCAATGCCGACGACCGCTGGCTCCGCGAGGCCGCGACCGCCGCCGCCGTGCGCCACAACCTCGGTTTCGGCCGCGCGCTGCTCGGTGCCGGCGACCTCTTCCCGCCCTCCGTCCCGGAGGTGATCCGCATCGTGGCCCGCCACTATGCGAGCCCCGGTCCCGACGATGTCGCCGTCGTGATCGGCGCCTTCGCGGATGCCCCCGCCGCGACGACCGCCGCGCTGCTCGACGGCATCGCTGCCGGTTGGCCGGACGGCCGCAAGCCGTCGTTGAGCGACGACGACCGGTCGGGGCTCGGCCAGATGATGAAGTCCATCGCGCCCGCCGCGCGTGACAAGCTGCTCGTCGTCGCGCAGCGATGGGGATCTCTCGACCTCTTCGCCGACCAGGTCGCCGTCTCGATCAAGAGCCTGCGCGCGCTGCTCGCGGACACCGCCGCGGCCGACGCCGACCGTCTCACCGCTGCCCGGAACCTCGTCCGCATCGCCGATACCTCCGACACGGTGAAGTCCGTGCTCGCACAGGTCTCGCCGCAGACCGCGCCGATGTTCGGCGGCGCTCTTCTCGGCGCTCTTTCCGAGAGCAAGCTGCCCGCGGCCGGCGCCGACATCATCGCCGCCTGGACGCGCCTCTCCCCCGGCCAGAGGCGCGCCGCGCTCGGCACGTTGCTGCGCCGTCCGGAGTGGTCCGCCACGCTGCTGGATGCCGTCGCGGCCGGCGCGGTGCTCCGCAACGACCTCGGGCCGGAGAACTGGCAACAGCTCCGTTCTAGCCGCGACCCGAAGGTCGGCCAGCGCGCCGCCGCGCTCATCAACGGCGGACAAGCCATCTCGGCCGACCGCGAGGAGGTCGTGAAGAAGTTCCTGCCCGCCGCCAAGCTCGAGGGCGATGTGGCGGCCGGAAAAGACGTGTTCACCAAGAACTGCGCCGTCTGCCACAAGTTCGGCGGCACGGGCCAGAACATCGGCCCCGAGCTCACCGGCATCGGTGCCCGGCCCAAGGCGGACATCCTCATCGAGGTGCTCGACCCGAACCGTTCGGTCGAGGCGAACTACCGGCTCTGGAACCTCACGACCAAATCCGGCGACACCTATGCCGGCCGTCTCGATGCCGAGACGCAGACCAGCGTGGAGCTCACCGACCTCACCGGCCAGAAGCACGTCGTGCAGCGCCGCGACATCGCGGGCCTCGAGTCGTCGAACCAATCGATCATGCCCACGGGTTTCGAATCGCTCGGCGAGAAGGACCTTGCCGCGGTGCTCGCGTATCTCGCGACCAGCCACGAGGGGCCGGCAAAGAAGTGACCCGGCGTCGGCCCGGAACTTGGATGGCTCGCGGGCGACCCGCCCGCGAGCCGGCTTGTCGTCCGGCTTCCCCCGACGGGTCGCCCGACGGGTCGCACGACGGGAAACGCGCGGCCGGACTGGCCGCGGACCCGTCGGCTCACGCCGCCCGCGGGTCGAAGGTCGATCCCTTCGCCAACGCCTCCCAGAGGGCGCGTTCCTCGTCGGTCACCGTCACCGGAAGCTTCACGGCCAAGGTGACATAGAGGTCGCCGCGGCCTTCGCCACCTGTCGGCAAGCCTTGCTTGCGCACGCGGAGCTGGCTGCCGTCCTGCGTCCCGGCCGGTACGCGCAGCGTCACCGAGCCTTCGAGCGTCGGCACGGCGAGGGTCGTCCCGAGCACGGCTTCCCACGGCGCGATCTCGAGATCGCTGAGCAGGTCGGCGGCCCGCGCGCGGAATTCCGGATGCGCGCTGTAGCGCACGCCGAGGATCAGGTCGCCCGCCGCCGCGCCGCCGGTCCCGGCGCCGCCCTTGCCCGCGACGCGGATGCGCTGACCGTCCTGGACTCCCACCGGGATACGGACCTTGAAGGTTTGCGTCACCGGACCGCCGGTCGCGGGATCGGTCGAACGGAGGGAGACCGAGCGGATCGTCCCGCTGAGCACTTCTTCGAGCGACACGGCGAGGTCGCCTTCCACGTCATGGCCGCGCTGGGCGAATCCGTGTCCGGGCCCGCGCTCCGTCGCGAAGCCGCCTGCTCCTTGGCCGCCGCGGCTGAAGAACTGCTCGAAAAAGTCGCTGAAACCGGTGCCGCCGAACTCGAACTCCGGACCGCCGCCCGGCTGCGGACCCCGTCGGTTTCGTCCGCCGGGCGGCGGCTGGGACCCGGCGCCCTGCTTCCAGTCGGCACCGAGCGTGTCGTACTTCTTCCGGTTCTCGGGATGGCTCAGGACCTCATAGGCTTCGTTGATCTCCTTGAACTTGTCCTCGGCGCCCTTCTTGTCCTTGGCGACATCCGGATGGTACCGGCGCGCGAGGTTGCGGAAGGCCTTCTTCAGCTCTTCCTCGGTCGCCGTCCGTGGGACGCCCAGCGTCGCGTAGTAGTCTTTGAACTCAACAGCCATGTGCCGACGGTACGGATAGGTCGCGCCGATGCGTAAGCAAATGCGCGGAGGGACCTGGAGACGCAGCACCGGCAGACGCCGACGATGCCTTGCGGCTCCGTTCGTGCTAGTCTCGAAGCCCGGATGAAACGTCTCCTCTTTCCCGCGTGGCTGGGCCTGTGCCTGGCCTCGTCCGTCGCCGTCGCCGAGCTGCGGGTGCCCGCGTTCACGGCCTATCTCGATCCTTCGCCCGAAGGCGCCCGCGTCTCCGAGAAGAACGGGATCCGCGGCTGGAAGGACCCCGTGCTGAAGGTGCTCTGGTTCGGTGACGTGAGGTCCGCCGGGCCGTTCACCGCGTCGGTCGCCTTGCGGTTGCCCGCGGGCACCGTCTCGAAGTTGCGGCTCACCGCGGCCGGGCAGTCGCGGGATGCCTCGGTCACCGGAGCGGGCGAGGACAAGATCGTCACGGCGGGCTTTGGCGGGTTCGAGGCGAAGGCGGCCGGTCCGCTGCGCTTCGAGCTCGCTTCTCTCAACGCCGCGGGAAGCCCGGCCGGCGACCTCGACGCGCTCCTGCTCGACGGGCCGGCGATGGTGGACGCGCATTTCAATCTGGAGGAACGCCGCAACGCAGCATCCGTCCATCTCGCCTATCCCACACCGAAGGAACTGCCGATCGAGGGCTTCTACGACGAGGTCACCGCGGTCGACGACCCCACCTCCACGTTCTACATGGCGTGCGGTTGGCATCGCGGCTACTTCGGCATGCAGGTCAACAGCGCCACCGAGCGGCGGATCATCTTCAGCGTCTGGGACAGCGGGAACGAGGCGGTGGACCGCGCCAAGGTCCCGAAAGAGGACCGCGTGCAACTGCTCGCCAAGGGCGACGGGGTGGTCGCGAACGATTTCGGCAACGAAGGCACGGGCGGTCACAGCCATCGGGTCTTCCCGTGGAAGACCGGTGAGACGCAGCGCTTCTACGTCACCGCGCGCCCGGCCGACGCGACGCACACCATCTACACCGGCTACTTTCTTGCGGCCGGGGAGACCCGTTGGCAGCTGGTCGCGAGCTTCAAGGCGCCGAAGGACGGCGGACGTCTCCGCGGCCTGCACAGCTTCAGCGAGAATTTCTGGGGCAGCAACGGGCACCTCCGGCGCAAGGCGCTCTACGGGGACCAATGGATCCGCACTTCGGACGGCCGATGGATCGAGCTCACGGTTGCGACCTTCAGCCATGATCCCACCGGGAAGAAGGCGCGGCTCGATCGGTCGATGGGGATCGAGGGCGGCCGGTTCTATCTCTTGCACGGCGGCTTCGGTCCGGCATCGACGCGCTTCGGCGAGCGGTTCGAGCGGATCCCGACCGGGAAGGCGCCGGTGATCGACCTGCCGGAAGTGCCGGGGATCTGAGAGCCGGCCTGAAAAGGTCGTTGCGCCGTGGGCCCACCTTCCGATGGGTCAGCGCGGGTGCCGAAAACGGCCAGCTTGGCGGTTCCGCCGGGAACCGAGCGGAACGAGGTCCCCCTCCCGGGCCTTTGGTGGCGCGAGGGCATCTGCTATCTACGGTCCGCTGTTCAGCGATCGACGTTCGAGATCCACTTCCGCCTCGGGCTTGTGTCCCCGCTCGCCTGCCTTTAGCAAAGGCGCATGACACGCCGCACCTTCCTGCACCAAGGGTCCTCCGCGCTGGCCGTCGCCGCCGCCGCGAGCTATGTACCGACGACGTTCGCCGCCGAGCCCAAGCCGAAACGGGTCGGCCTCATCGGCACCGGCTGGTACGGAAAGAGCGACCTTTTCCGCCTCATGCAGGTCGCGCCGGTCGAGGTGGTCTCCCTCTGTGACGTGGACAAGCGCCTGCTCGCGGACTGCGCCGACACCGTCGCCAAGAAGAACAAGTCCGGCAAACGTCCGCGCCTCTACACCGATTATCGGCAGATGCTCGCCGAGAAGGACCTCGACATCGTCGAGATCGCCACGCCGGACCATTGGCATGCGCTGCCGATGATCGAGGCCTGCAAGTCCGGCGCCGACCTGTACTGCCAGAAACCCACCGGCGTCGACATCGTCGAGAGCCAGGCGATGCTCGCCGCGGCGCGCAAGTACGGCCGCATCGTCCAGATCGGCACCCAGCGCCGTAGCACGCCGCATCTCATCGAGGCCAAGGAGCGCTTCATCGATTCCGGCGCGATCGGAAAGATCATCAGCGTCGATATCTGCTGCTACTGGCACATGCGCAGCCGCGACACGCTCGCCACCGCGCCCGACACGGCGCCGCCGGACCATCTCGACTACGAGCGCTGGGTCGGGCCCGCGCCGATGATGCCCTACAACAAGATCGTCCATCCCCGCGGTTGGCGGGCCTACATGCAGTACGGCAACGGCATCGTCGGCGACATGTGCGTCCACATGCTCGACATGACCCGCTGGATGCTCGGCCTCGGCTGGCCCAAGTCGGTCACCTCCTGGGGCGGCGTGCTCAACGACAAGCAGGCCCGCGCGGATATCACCGACACCCAGACCGCGACCTTCGATTTCGACGGATTCCAGGTCACCTGGAACCACCGCACCTGGGGCGACATGCCCGATCCCGACCATCCGTGGGCCGCGATCATCCACGGCGAGAAGGGCACGCTGAAGGCCAGCGTCTTCCGCTACGACTTCATCCCGCGCGACGGCGGACCGACCCTCCACAAGGACCAGGTCATGGAGCTCGACAAATATCCGGAGGACGACGTCGAGAAGGACCTCGAGAAGCATGTCGCGCCCGCGATCCGGGGCCACATGAAGAACCTGCTCGCGTGCATCGAGACCCGCGAGAAGCCGGTCGCCGACATCGAGCAGGGCCATATCTCCAGCGCCTCGTGCATCCTCGCGAACCTGTCGTTGAAGCTCGGCCGCACGCTCAAGTGGGACCCGGTGAAGCACCAGGTGGTCGGCGATCCCGAAGCCAACGCGCTGCTCGCCCGCCCGTACCGCGCCCCGTACGAACACCCGACACCGCAGAACGTCTGACGCGCGGCGTCACGCCCCCGGGCCGGCCCCGCATCGCGCGTCGAAGAAAGCCATCCAGACCGCATCGGGTTCCCAGACGTCGCGCACCGCGGCCAAGGCGGCTTCGCGCCGCCAACCGAGCACGGTCACCCGATGGATCGCGAAGAAGACCGAGACCCGGTGGTTGGCGGCGCAATGGACGAACACGGCTCGTCCGCGCCACGCCCGCATCGCCGCCGCGAAGCGCTCGTAGTCCTCGGTGGTCGGTGCTTCGAAGTCGACCGGGATGTGCAAGGGGTCGAGGCCAAGGGCGCGGACGCTGGCCGGCTCGTCGGGCAGCGCATCGGTCGACGTCGTCAGCGCGAGGTTGATGACGCTTTGGAAGCCCGCGACGGCGAGGTCGCGCAGCTGCGCCTCGGTCGGTTGACCGCCCGTCGCGATCCGGTCGTCGATCCGGCGGAAGTTGCGGATGGCGCTGAGGTTCTTGTCGTCCATGGCGGATCCGTGCCCGGCCGACCTTGGAAGCCGACGCGATGGAGCGCATCTGCAAATCGGGCCCCGGCCACCGGAGGCTCCCCGCGGGTCAACGCAGCGGATCGGTCGCGGGTTCCGCGAGCGGGATCATCACCTCGTTGCGCCTCAGAAAGCCCGGTGTCCACGGCGGATCGAAGTAGGCGAAGGTCGGGACCCCGGTGGTGGCGAGGTCTTGTGTGCGGATCCAAGTGCGGAGGCGTGTCACAGCCTCGCCTTCGGGTCCTTGCCGTGAACCGCGGAACCGCAGCACCGCAAACCGGCCCGGCCCCATCCGGCGGATGGCGACGGCTGAGTTCGTCGGTGACGGCGGAGTCGCGAGACCTTCCGGCAGCACGAAAGCCATCGTCCGGGTGGAACCTGCGGGCTCGGTCATGAAGACCGGCGTGGTCATGGCGATCTTCTGGCTCCCGGAGTTGCCGCGCGAGATGTAGCCGAAGAGGCGCATGAAATCGTCGCCGACCATCGGCGTCTCGGCGAGGCGCAGCTCCGGATACTCGCGGACCTGGACCTTCCCGTCGGTCCGCACGACGCGGTACGGCGCCGAGGCGTAGCCGGCGCGCGTGGCTTGGCAACCGGTCAGTCCGATGGCGACGGCGACCACGACACCGGCGGCGAGGAACCCGATGAGCAAACTTGGCACGCTGCAGGGTAGACCGGAAACGTTGGACCGCAATGCGGTCCCGTGCTCGGGGGCCGCCGGTCGGATCGTACCGGCTCCGTTCTTCAGAAGACGCCGAGCAAGCGCATCGCCGCGACGCCGGCGAAGGCGAGGATCAAGGTGTCGAACCACCGCTGCGGAAGCCGCGACACCACCGCGCGGCCGAGGAACAGGCCTGAGGCGATGAACGGGACGAGGGCGGCGTTGAACGCGAGCGACGGGAAGGTGATCAGCCCCAGCTGCGCGCTGAAGGGCACCTTGATCAGGTTGATCAACAGGAAGAACCACGCGGCCGTCCCGACGAAGGCCTCCTTCGGCAACGCCACCGCCAAGAGGTACAACCCCATCACCGGACCGGCCGCGTTGGCCAGCATCGTCGTCACGCCGGCGACCAGTCCCATGGTCCACGCGAACGCGCTGGAATGTGGCAACCGCGCGAAAAGATCCGGCTTCCAGTTGCGGCCCAGTTGGACGAGCGCGAGCACGAGCACGATGCCGCCGATCACCGGGTTGAACTTGGCCGCGGGCAGTTGCACCGCCTGCGCCCAACGCATGATGCCCCAGCCGATGGCCACACCCACCACGGCCGGCGGCAACGTGCGCGCGATGTGCGGCCAACGGGCGTCGCGGCGGAAGAGCAGCACCGCGCCGATGTCGCCGCAGACGAGCATCGGCAGCACGACGCCGGTGGAGGCGAGGCCGGGGAAGAGCTGCGCGAAGATCACGACATGCAGCAGGCTGATGCCCGGCAATCCGCTCTTGGACACACCGATGCCCACGCCGGCGAGCGCGGCGAGCAGCCATTGGACGGGGGTGAAATCGAGCAGCACGAGGCGGGCAGCCTCTCGGCTCCGGGTGCCGGCGACAAGCGGTCAGAACGCCGGACACACGGCAGCCAGAACGTCCGCTGGTCGGGGAATCTGCAGACGGGAAAAACAGTTCCCAAGTGCACCTCCTGCTTTCCTGCTTTCCAGATTCCACGGTCTCCTTCCGTGCGCCGATCGTTGGCCCTCCGGACGAAAAACCGCCGGCCCCCTCGCGGGAGCCGGCGGTGCTTGCGGCATTTCCAGCGGATCAGGACGCGGCGAGGGAGCCGTACGTGATGGCCTGGATCTCGCGGCCCGAGCCGTCGCTGACCTTGCGGGTCTTGGGATCGAAGTAGCACATCATGCCGAGGCGCTCGCTCATCTCGGCGAGGGAGATGACGGTCTGCACCTTCACGGCGAGGTCGATGCCGGCGTTCTGCGGTTCGAGGCCGCGGATGGCCTTGAAGAAGTTCCGGTGGTGGTTGGCCACGCTCTCGGCGTTCTCGCCGGTGAACGGTTCGCTGGTGACCGGGTCGATCTCCTCGGCGAACGGGCGCTCGGGCTTCAGCTCGACCTTGTTGCCGGCCATCGTGAGCGTCGCCTTGTGGCCGCGGATCATCTCCTGCGTGCCCTGCTCGTTCACCGTGCTCGAGGTGATGTGCATCACCATGCCGCTGGGGAACTCGGCGATGAGCTGCACGATCTCCGGCACGTCGCGGGTGTATTCGGTCTTGGCATCGCCCTCCGACTTCGAGTCGGTGTCCACCTTGCGGTTGCCGACGCTGGCGACGCGGAGCGGGAACTCCGGGTTGCCGGTGGCCAGCATGTACGGATGCAGCTTGTGCGGGAAGAGGTCGCCCAAGAGGCCGGAGCAGTACGGCTGGTACTTGCGCCAACGGAAGTAGTGGTCGGGGTTGAACGCGACCTTGTTCTTGATCTGCTTGCCCATCCAGTCCGCCCAGTTGACGTCCTCGGGGGTGCACCACTTTTGGATGGTGTAGTTCCACTCGCCCTTCGGGTTGTTCCGCATGTAGCTGCCCTGGCTCATCACCACGGGGCCGATCTTTCCGGCGCGGATCCATTCGGCGGCCTTGTGCCACTTCTTGTCGGAACAGCCCTGCGAACCGACCTGCACCAGCTTGCCGGTGCGCTGCACGGTGTCGTAGATCTCGAAGGCCTCGCCGAGGTAGCGGGTCATCGGCTTCTCGACGTAGACGTGCTTGCCGGCGGTCAGCGCGTCGCAGGTGATGCGGGTGTGCCAGTGGTCGACCGTCGCGCAGAAGATGACGTCGATGTCCTTCCGTTCCAGCACCCGGCGATAGTCGCTGTAGCCTTCCGCCTGCGGACCGGCCTTGGCCTTGCCGGCCTCGACGCGGTGCTTGGAGACGTCGCAGATGGCGGCGAGCGCGATGTTGTTCGCGGATTCATCCACGTCCTTGCAGGTGCTGACGTGGGCTCCGTAGCCCTGGCCGCCGACGCCGACGAAGCCGCAGACGATCTTGTCGTTCGCGCCGAGCACGCGTCCCGCGTAGGGGGCGACACCCGACGAGATGCTGGAAGCGACACCGCCTTGGCCGGCGGCGTGTCCGATGAGGCTGCTGGCGGCCCCGGCCACCGTCGCGGCGGCGGTGGCGCGCTTGAGGAAATCGCGGCGGGACGAGCCCTGTGGCTGACCCGGAGAAGGAACAGGTGTGGACATAGTGGATGCGTGATGTGGTTTTCTGCGGCTTGCGGGGACGAACCTATCGTCCGTGGATACCGGGTCAACGCGGAAGGCCGGCGAGGACGCGCGAAGAGCGCATCCCACGCCTCGGTCAGGCTTTCTGGAAAGTTCGTCCACCGGTGTCCGTGTCTTCCGGCGCGGGCACCGGCAAGGTGAAGGCGAAGCTCGCGCCCTGGCCGCTACGGCTCTCGACCGAGATCGTCCCGCCGTGCTCCCTCACGATGCGCTCGCAGATGGCGAGACCGAGGCCGGTGCCGTGGTCCTTGCCGTAGGTGAAGAACGGCTCGAACAGATGGGCCTGATGTTCGCTCGGGATGCCTTTGCCGTTGTCGGACAGCTCGACCGTCACCCACGAGGCATCATGCCGGAACTTCAACAGGAGCATCGCGTTCTCGCGTCCGGACATGGCGTCGAAGGCGTTCACGTAGAGGTTGGTGAAGACGCGCGTGAGCCGGTGGGGATCCAGCCGCAACCGCAGGTCCGGCACCTCGCCGTCCACCGCGAGGTCCACGCCGCGGCGGGCAGCCTCGGGGCGCAGCTCGAACAGGATATCGCGCACGAACTCGGGGAAACCCACCTTGGGCAGCACCGCGGTCGGCGGCACCGCGCGCGTGAAATCGAGCAACTCCTGCATCATCTTGTTCAGCACGCCCACCTGGTTGCGGATCCGGTCGCGCGCGGAGGCCCGCGTGTGTGGCGAGGCGGATTCCTCGGCGGCGATGTCGGCGGCGATACCGATCACGTTCAGCGGGTTCCTGAAGTCGTGCACGATGGTCCGCGCCAAGCGTTCGACCAGTTGGAGCCGTTCGGCCTTGAGCGATTCCTTGAGGAAACGCCGGTTGAACTCGCGCATGCGCAGGCTCGCGTCGCGCACCAGCGAGGCGGCCAGCAGCGGCGACCGCGCGAGCAGCTCCAATACGGCGCCCATCGGCACGAAACTCAGCCGCGAATCCTCCAGCGCCACCGCCGACGCCGATCGCGGTCCGCCGTCGAACACCGCCATCTCCCCGAAGTAGTCGCCCGGCTCCATGCGCGACAGCAAGTGCTGCCGGTCCGGGGTCGAGGTCGCCGTGATGCGGATGAGGCCGGAGTGGACGATATAGAGCCCGTCGCCCGAGTCGCCTTCGTTGAAGATCACCTCGCCCGTTTGGAAGGCCCGCGGCACGGCATGCCGCCGGACCAACGCCTGTTCCCCCGGGGAAAGATGGCGGCAGAATCGGGAACCCTCGAGCTCGACCATAGAATCACTCTGACCGACAGCGGAGACTTTGACGACCCCTTTGAGGAAGGCAATCCGCAGAAATCCTTGACAGAGTAAAAACTTTTCTCATCTTAAACAAGTTCTCACCTAAAAAAGTCTCGGTTTTTGCTTTTTTAGCCAGTGTCCGAGAACGGGATTTTCTAAATTATGAAAAAATCCGCTTGTATCTCCATAGTCTCCCTGTTGATTGCCGCGCAGGTGCCTGTCATGGCCTTTTGGGTCACGGTCTTCACGTATGTCCCTCCCTTAGTCGGGCTCGTCTACTATGTCGGAGATAAGATTGTCGGTGAGGTAATCTACACCGAGTCGTGCTACGTCGAGGAAACGAAGTTATGGCACTATGGATATTACAAAAATATCCAGTTCTGGAACAAGCGATGCAGCAAATATGACCCGGCATTAGGTACAACCGCATACTGGTCTTAAAGCTTGCACCCTGATGGTACCCAGAGGTTTTAAAACACCGACCCCTTCGCGCTCGAGCCGTCGCTGCGAGACAATTTCTGCGATTATTCCACCACAGATGAGAATGGTGTGATCTTGAAGACCCAATACAACACTTTGGAAAAATTCAGATTTGCGGTCAAGAACACGGTGGTGTCCGAACGTGGACCTTTGCCTTTTCTTTATGCCGGTCCGTTCCCTACTCGCGTGCTGTGGAATGTGACACCTTTGTTCAAGGATTGTTCCACCAGCGAATCGGTTTATCCGGTCACCGACTATTTGGATCTCAAAATACCTAAACATGGAACGGCGTACACGCCGATCCATGGGAAAGAGAGCCTGGGGTTGGGCGCGGCGGGGCTGTGGACGGGTTGCAGCGGGCCGGGTTCTGCGGGGTCGGTGGAAGGGTCGGTGCCGATATAAACTCGCTGGCGGGCAATATTATCTCTTAGAAAGGCCTTGACAGGACGGCTTGTAGGAAAAAATCCGGCATCCTAGATGCCTTTCGATGCTTATACCGCCTCCGTGGACCACGCGTTCTTCCTTCCCCTCGACGGCCTCGCCGCCGCCAGCCCCCATGCACTGGCCTGCCGGGAGTTCTCTGACGATGCCTTCATCCGGCTGGGGATCCAGCGGGTGCTGGAGCTTTCCCCCAGCGGACGGGGTTTCCTGCAGGAGCACGGCCCGCGTTTCCCGGATGTCCCGGGCCACGCCAACTACTTCGCCAGCCTTGGCAGCCTGCGCCGGCTGGAGGTGCTCCGGGACGTGGGCCGGGCCTTGGTCCGGGCGGCCGATCCCGTGCTGACGGACCGCTTGGCCGGGATCCCCGAGCTGGAGCGCTATGCGTGCTTCGCCGCCGACGGCCACTGGCACAAGGCCGCCGCCCACGATCCCCGGCATGACGGGGTGAAGATGGCCGTGGGCCACTTCTACGGCCTCAACCTGCGCACGCACACCCTCCGCCACTTGGCGGCGGCCGAAGGGCTCCACGAGAAC
>CAIWVP010000150.1 GCA_903916195.1 uncultured Verrucomicrobiota bacterium
CGGGAGATCCGCCTTCAGGCACCTAGACCGCACACCCCGCCGGGCTGCGCTCCATCCGCCCTACCTGGTCCGCCACTTCCGATCACACCCCACCCGACCGGGTGCGTTGACGGTCCTCCTCCGGACACGCATCCTCGCCTCTCCATGTCCGCCTTGCTTGATTCGCTCATCGAACTCATCCGCCGCACCTCCGCCGAGCTGCCCGACGACGTGAACGCCGCGCTCGTCCGTTCGCTGGAGGCGGAGAAGAAGGGCACCATCGCCGAGAGCGCGCTCAAGATCATCGAACGCAACATCGAGCTGGCGAAGCGCAAGTCGCAGCCCATCTGCCAGGACACCGGCAGCGTCATCTTCTACATCGGTTGCCCGGTCGGCGCGGACCAGATCACCTTCGAGGACACCGCGCGCGAAGCCGTGAAGCAGGCGACGAAGAAGGGCTACCTCCGCCAGAACTCGGTGGATTCCATCACCGGCAAGAACGACGGCACCAACCTCGGTCCCGGAGCGCCGGCCATCCACTTCCACCAGCACCGCTCGCCGGAGACCGAAGTGCGGCTCGTCCTCAAAGGCGGCGGCTGCGAGAACGTCGGCGCCCAGTACTCGCTGCCCATCGAGAAACTGCACGCCAACCGCGACCTCGACGGCTGCCGCCGGGTCATCCTCGACGCCGTGCTCCAGGCCCAGGGCAAGGGCTGCGGGCCGGGCATCCTCGGCGTGTGCATCGGCGGCGACCGCGCGACCGGCTACGAGTTCAGCAAGCAGCAGTTCCTGCGGCTGCTCGACGACCGCAACCCCGACCCGCAGCTCGACGCCCTGGAACAGGACCTCCTCAAGACGGCCAACGAGCTCGGCATCGGCCCGATGGGCTTCGGCGGCAAGACGACGCTCCTCGGGGTGAAGATCTGCGCGGCGAACCGCGTGCCCGCGTCGTTCTTCGTCAGCGTGAGCTACATGTGCTGGGCCTACCGCCGCCAGGGCGTGGTGCTCGGGGCGGAGGAGAAGATCGCGAAGTGGCTGTATTGATGTCCCCGTCCAAGATCAACCACCACAGCCCTATCTGACGCCAAGCCCACCTGCAGCAGCATCCAGCCCATCGCCATGATCCGACTCACCACCCCTCTCACCGAAGAAACCGTCCGTTCGCTCAAGGTCGGCGACGAGGTCCTGGTCACCGGCCTCGTCTTCACCGGGCGCGACGCGGTCCACAAGTACCTGCACGAAGGCGGCGCGCTGCCGCCGGGCGTGAGCCTGCAAGGCGGCATCATCTACCACTGCGGTCCGGTGATGATGAAGCAGCCCGACGGCTCCTACCAATGCACCGCCGCCGGCCCGACCACCTCGATCCGCGAGGAACCCTACCAAGGGCAGATCATCCGGGATTTCGGCGTCCGCGCCGTCATCGGCAAAGGCGGCATGGGCGACCGCACGCTCGCCGCCTGCCGCGACCACGGCTGCGTGTACCTCCACGCCATCGGCGGCGCGGCGCAGGTGTTGGCCGAGTGCGTCAAGAAGGTGCGGAACGTCTACTTCGCCGAGGAGTTCGGGTCGCCCGAAGCCATCTGGGAGCTCGAAGTCGCGGATTTCCCGGCCGTGGTGACCATCGATTCGCACGGCAACTCGCTCCACCGGGAAGTCCTCGCGGCCAGCCAAGCCGCCTTGGCCGGACGCCTCTGATCCCGGGCCGCTTCCGCCGTCGGGCCGGAAGGTCCTCGCCCGCGGCGATCGGCCGGGCGGGAGGATGCGTGACCCTCCTTGGGCGAGGGCGACCGACCGGCATCATCCGCGTCGGTCAGCGTCCCTCGGCGGCCCGCTACTTCGTCCCCACGAGCGCCCCGCAATGGACCAGCGTGGGCACGATCGCCGCATCGGCCTCCAGGCCTGCTTCGCGCAGCCATCCGCGGTACTCCGCGGCGCTGTAGGCCCTGCCTTCGGTGAGCGTGAAGAGCGCGGCCGAGTAGAGCGCGATCGGCAACGGACCGCCGAGATCGTCGTCGAGGAAGACATCGTGGACCACCAACCGGCCGCCGGCCGGCAGCGCCGCGGCGCACCGGGCCACCAGCGCGCGGCATCCGGGCACATCCCAGTCGTGGAGGATGTTCGACACCAGCACCACGTCGGCCGACGGCAGCGCGGTGGTGAACATGTCGCCGGGCACGAGCGCGAGACGATCGGCCACACCCGCGGCGGCGGCGAACTCGGCGGCGACCTTCAGCACCTCGGGCCGGTCGAGCACCGAGGCGCGCAGACCGGGATTCGCCTGCAACAACGCGATGGCGTACAGCCCGGTGCCGCCGCCGACATCGAGCACGTGCGACGCGCCGTCGAGCGGCAGATCCCGCGCGAGCAACGGGGCGACGTTCTTCGCCCGGCCCGACAGCGCGAGCGTGAGCGAACGGGCGCTCGCCTCCTTCTCCATCGCCGATTCCACGCCCTCGCGGTAGATGAACGCCGCGCCTTCGTCCGGCTTCTCCGCGCCGAAGGGACGGTCCAACCGCAACCGTTCCGCCATGGCCAGCACGCCGGGAGACTGCGCCGCCAAGCCGCAGTAATCGCCCATGTAGAACGGCCCGCCGGGCACCAGATGCTCCATCGCCGACGGTGTCAGCGAAAGCCGGCCGACGGAATCGCGCGCCACCGTGCCCATCGCCCGCAAGGCGGTGACCAACACATGGGACGGCCGCTCGGCCAGGCCGAGTTCCGCGCCGAGTTCTTCGAGCGTCATCGGACGTCCCGCGAGCCGGGCGAACACATCGAAATGCGCCACCGCGGCGACGAGCAGTTCGGTCGCGTGGTTGCCTCGGAAGAGCTCGAACAACGGCGTGGGATCGGTGGTCGGCGGCGTGGTGTGGTCCATGGGATCAGCGTGCCGGGAAAAGGGCGGCAAGGCCAGCGTCCGCCGGCGTGCCGAGGTCCGCGAGCTTCGCGATCCGTGCGGCATGACGGCCGCCGTCGAACGGCGTCGCCAGCCAGATCCGCACGATGTCGAGCAGATCGGCCTCCGGCACGAGCCGGCCGCCGATGGAGAGCACGTTGCCGTCGTTGTGGGCGCGGTTGAGCCGCGCGGCCTCGACCGTCCAGCACAGACCGCAGCGCACGCCGCGGATCTTGTTGGCCGCGATGGCCTCGCCGTTGCCCGAGCCGCCGAAGACGATCGCGCGCGCACACTCGCCACGCGCGACCGCCGCCGCCGCCGGGATGACGAAATCTGGATAATCGCACGACTCTTCGTCGTGCGTGCCGAAGTCCACGACCTCATGGCCGAGCGTCGGCAGGAACGCCTTCACCCGTTCCTTGAAGGCGAATCCGGCATGGTCGGTCCCGAGAGCGATCTTCATGGCGCGAACATGGGCGGAAGGAAGCTCCGCGGCACGCGAAAGCTCCGCTTCAGCCCAGGTCGAAGAGCAGGACCTGCGCCTTGCCCGCGGCGGAAAACTCGAGCCGCGGCTCGGCGTCGACCTGGACGCCGTCGCCCTGGGCGAGCAGGTGCCCGTTGAGCGTCACCTCGCCCTCGACGACCTGGATCCACGCGGCGCGACCGGGCGCGATGGAATGCGACACGCCTTCGCCGCCGTCGAACTTCACGAGCCACAGGTCGACGTCCTGGTTGATGGCGATCGAGCCGTCACGGCCCGTCTTGGATGCCACGAGATGGAGCTTGCCCGTCTCCGCGCCGGCGAAGTGCTTCTCGGCGTACGACGGCTTCGCGCCGCGACGGTCCGGCAGGATCCAGATCTGCAACAGACGGACCTCCTCGGCCGGCGAAGGGTTGAACTCGCTGTGCTGGACGCCGGTGCCGGCGGCCATGTACTGGACGCCACCGGCGCGGATCACGCTGCCGTTGCCCATCGAATCGCGATGCTCCAGCGCGCCCCGGACGACGTAGGTGATGATCTCCATGTCGCGGTGCGGATGCGTGCCGAAGCCCCCGCCACCGGCGATGATGTCGTCGTTGATGACGCGCAGGCCGCGGAAGCCCATGTGCGCCGGATCGTGGTAATCGGCGAAGCTGAACGTGTGGTAGCTGTCGAGCCAGCCGTGCTCGGCGTGGCCTCGTTCATCGGATCTGCGGATCGTGAGCATAGCGGGTCGACTCGAGCGCGCCTGCGGCGGCGGCAACCGGTCACCTTGGGGTGACCACCCTGCCCTCCCCGCCCGCGGCCTGCACGCGATGGACACTAAGTCGGTGGCCTGCGAAGTCGAACGTCTGCTCGCGGTCATCGGCGGCCGGTGGAAGCTGCTCCTGTTCCGCGAGCTCTTCGACGGACCTCGCCGACATGGCGAGCCCAGCGCGTTGCCGGACATCCGCCAGGAGGTGCTCACAGGACAACGCTCGGACCCCATTCTCGACGGCGCCCCCACTCACCCACTCACCCACTCGCCCACTCACCCACTCGCCCACTCACCCACTCGCCCATTCAC
>CAIWVP010000151.1 GCA_903916195.1 uncultured Verrucomicrobiota bacterium
TGGATCTCCGTCAACGCGGCCTGCTCGACGAGACGCTCGTGGTCTGGGCCGGCGAGTTCGGTCGCACGCCCTTCGCGCAGGGCAGCGACGGACGCGACCACAACGAGTTCGGTTTCAGCGTCTGGATGGCCGGTGGCGGCGTGCGCGGCGGCATCACCTACGGCGAGACCGACGAGTGGGGCTACAAGGCCGCCGTCGACAAGTTGGAGATGCACGATCTGCACGCGACCATCCTCCACCTGCTCGGCATGGACCACGAGAAGCTGACCTATCGCTTCAGCGGACGGGACATCCGGCTCACCGACGTCCGCGGCGAAGTCATCCATCGCATCTTGGCGTCTTGACCGCGTGTCCCGGGCAGACGAGGGGATGTTGAAAATGCAGCTAGGCAGCGCCGATGTCCCGGACCTATCGTCGCGAAGAATCATCCCACGCCCATTGCTATGAGCCACCCTCGTATCGGTTCCCCATGGTCCTCTCCCCGGGCAGTTTCGCGGGACGGGTTCACCCTCATCGAGCTGCTGGTCGTGATCGCGATCATCGCCATCCTCGCGGGCATGTTGCTGCCGGCGTTGTCGAAATCGAAGGAGACCGCGACCGGGGCGGCGTGCTTGTCGAACCAGCGCCAGCTCCAGCTCGCGTGGAACCTCTACGCCGGCGACAACTACGACACGATGCCCGGCTACACCTTCAAGGTCGACAACGGCCCGGCGGTCGACCTGGACGGCGGCGGGTTCTGGCCCGGTGTCCTGGGCGCGGGCAAGGCCGCCAATCTGACCAACGTCCAGGCGGGGATCCGCAAGGGGCCGATCTTCCCGTACGCGAGCTCGGTCCAGATGCATCACTGTCCGGGTGATCCCCGGCTCCGCCGGAAGATCGGGCAGAAGGGCTGGGCCTTCGACAGCTACAGCCGTGCGAACGGGATGAACGGGATCCCCAATTGGGAGGCGGCCGCGCCGCCGGTGGCGAAGATCAGCGCGATCCAGCTGCCCAGCCAGATGTACACCTTCCTCGAAGAAGCGGATCCGCGGGGCCACAACTGGGGTACCTGGGTGCTCTCCGTCAGTTCTCCGAGCTGGATCGACCCGATGGCGATCTACCACAACAACGCGAGCAGCTTCTCGTTCGCGGACGGCCATTCGGAGATGCACAAGTGGCTGGAGAAGACCTCGCTCGACGCTTTCAAGAAAGCGGTGCAGCTGGGCGTCGATCCGTTCGGTTGGACCCCGGCCGGAGGAAGCGCCCTGAAGGACCGCGACTTCAAGTACATGATGCGCGGCTACACTTGGCGGGATTACCCGAAGTATCTGCCGGCTTCGTTCCAGTGACCGGCCGGCGACGGGAGCGGCGCCTGACCTGCCCGGACGTCGGCCGGCAGGCCCGGCAGTTGTTCCGTGGCACGGGCAGTTCCCGCTGTCGGGCAGTTCCCGCTAGGCAACGCCCGTTCCTTGCCCCTAGTTTCCCGGCACGTGTCGAAAGTCGTAAAAGCCTCCGCGGACGGGATCCCGTTCGAGGAGGCGCTGAAGAAGCTGGAATCTGTCGTGGAAACGATGGAGTCCGACGAGCTTCCGCTGGAGCAGCTCCTCGCCAAGTTCGAGGAAGGCACCCGGTTGGTGCAGGTCTGCCAGTCGCGGCTCGCCGAGGCGGAGGTCAAGGTCCAGAAACTGGAGCAAGACCTCGCCGGTGAACCCGGCCTCCGGTCCGTCACGTCGGGAGACCCCGCCGCTGTCGCGGCCTGAGACACGTCCCGCAGTCATCTATGAGCCGATTTCTTGATATGGTGGATCATCCGTCGCACGTGAAGAAACTCACGCCGGAACAGCTTTCCGAACTGGCGCAGGACATCCGCCACGAACTCATCACCAAGCTCGCCAAGAACGGCGGCCACCTCGGGCCGAACCTCGGTGTCGTCGAGCTCACCATCGCGCTGCACCGGGTGTTCACCACGCCGCACGACAAGTTCGTGTGGGACGTGAGCCACCAGGTCTACGTCCACAAGCTGCTCACCGGCCGCAAGGACCGCTTCCACACCATCCGCACGACCGACGGCCTGAACGGCTTCGCGCTGAGGACCGAGAGCGAGCACGACTGCTACGGCGCGGGCCATGCCGGGACGGCGCTCTCCGCGGCCTTGGGCATGTGCGCCGCACGCGACCAGAAGGGCACCGACGAGAACGTCGTCTGCATCTTCGGCGACGCGGCCCTGACCAACGGCGTCTCGTTCGAGGCGTTGAACAACATCTCGGGCACCACCAAGAAGTTCATCGGCATCCTCAACGACAACGAGTGGTCGATCGCCAAGAACGTCGGCGCCATCGCGACCTATCTCGGCAAGCTGACGACGAATCCCCACTACAACAAGCTGACCAAGGATTTCGGCACCTGGCTGCGCAAGCTCCCCAAGGGCCAGCTGGTCTCGATGGTCGGCCAAAAGACCGAGGAGGCGATCAAGGGCATCGTGAGCTCGGTCGGGCTCGAGCACACGCCGTCGCAGCTCGATCCGGACGGCCGGGGCGGCCACGGGTCGGCGCTGCTGTTCGAGGAGTTCGGTCTGCGCTATCTCGGCCCGATCGACGGCCATGACCTGCCGTTGCTGGTCAGCACGCTCGAGTTCGCCAAGACGTGCACCGAGCCGGTGGTGATCCACATCCTCACGCAGAAGGGCCGCGGCTACGAGGCCGCGCTCAAGCATCCTGAGAAGTTCCACGGCCTCGGGTCGTACGATGTCCATACCGGCCAGACGCCGTCGCCGAAACCCGGCGCCGCGCCGATGTGGCAAGAAGTCTTCGGCCAGACGATGGTGAAGCTCGCCCGGCAGAACAAGAACGTGGTCGGCATCACCGCCGCGATGCCCACGGGGACGAGCCTCAAGCTCTTGGAAGCCGCGGTCCCGGGGCAGTATTACGACGTCGGCATCGCCGAGGAGCATGCGGTCATCTTCGCCGCGGGGATGGCCACGATGGGCTTCAAGCCGGTCGTCGCCATCTATAGCACGTTCCTCCAGCGCGCCTACGACTGCATCCATCACGACGTCTGCCTGCAGGACCTCCCGGTCATCTTCTGCATGGACCGCTCGAGCCTCAGCGCGAACGACGGTCCGACGCACCACGGCCTGTTCGATATCTCGTATCTTCGCTGCCTGCCCCAGATCATCGGCATGGCGCCGGCGAACGAGGACGAACTGCAGGACATGATGTTCACCGCGACGCTGCAGAAGCATCCGGTCGCCATCCGATATCCTCGCGGCAACGCCGAAGGCGTGCCCGTGAAGGAGCAGCCCGCGGTGATCGAGATCGGCAAGGCCGAGGTCGTCCGCCATTTCTCCAACAACGGCGGCAAGAAGGTCTCGCTGTTCGGCCTCGGGCCGATGCTGACGCTGGCGAAGGAGGCCGCCGATATCCTCGCGGCCGATGGCCTGGATGTCGCGGTGATCAACCCGCGCTTCTTCAAGCCGCTCGACAAGGACGTGACCGAGTTCTTCAGCCAAGCGGCCGACGTCGTCGCCACTTTGGAGGACCACGTCGCGATGGGTGGCTACGGCAGCGCGGTGCTCGAATGTCTCAACGACGCCGGCATCAAGACCCCGGTCGTGCGCATCGCTTGGCCCGACCAGTTCATCGAGCACGCCAGCAGCGTCGATTACCTTCGGACCAAGCACGGCCTCACGACCGCCCGGCTGGTCGCGGATATCCGTGTGCAATTGGCCGTGGGCCATGCCACCCGGGTTTCGGGCGTCGCAGCGGCCTGAACCCAACTGCTCCAGCCATCGAGCCAAGAGGACGCCCCGGGCGTCCTCTTTTTTCTGCTCCGGGGACTTCGAGGTGAACAAATCGTCGCCCCATCCCGCTGAGGGTGGGTGCGCCGCGGTATCCATGTTCCGAAGGGCCTATGTGGCGCACCCCGGCACACCGGAGCAAAGAGATGCTGGATCGCTGCCCGTGGGAATCCTGTGTAAATGCGCTGGAGCGCCCGATCTGTCCACTGGCACAAGCTCCGCTAGGGGTGGTGTCCAGATGGCTCGGATGACACAATCGATGGCTTTGATCCCGATGCTTCGAAACCGGTCCGTCGTCTTCCCGGTGGTGGCGTGGGACGCGCGTTGCACCGGTGTCGATTGAACGCCATCCATCGAACGTCGTCCCACCACTCCACAACCTACGGAACCATGAAAGCGAACCTTCCCCTCGCCGTTAACGGGCCTCCCATCCCATCGCAACGTGACACCCGCGTCCGGACGTCTCGCCCGACCGCGGTCAAAGCGACGTCCCGGCGTCGGGTGGTGCCCTCGGCGCTCCGGAAACCGGCTTCTGGCCTGCGGCGACGGGCGTCCGCGGTCGAGCCCGGGCGTGCTCCGTCCAAAGCGGCGCCGGAGACGACGCTGGTCTTGCCGGCGGCGACGGTCGCCGACGCGAGCGTGGTCTTCATCCCGGAGGTCGCTCCTGCCGCGCTCCCCGTCGCCGAGCCGTTGCCCGAGCGTGGACCCTGGGACGAGAACACCTCTTTGCGGCTGTATCTGCGCGAGGCGGTCGCGACCCCATTGATCACACCTGCCGAGGAGGTCCTGTTGGCCCACCGGATCCAGGCGGGAGACGAGGCCGCCCGTGAGCACATGATCAAGGCGAATCTGCGTCTCGTGGTCAAGATCGCCCGGGAATACGAGGACTACGGTCTGCCGCTGCTCGATCTCATCAACGAAGGCAACATGGGCCTCATGAGGGCCGTGGAACGTTTCGACCCCACCAAGGGCGCGAAACTCTCGACCTACGCGGCTTGGTGGATCAAGCAATCCATCAAACGGGCGCTTTCGAACCAGGCGAAGTTGATCCGGCTCCCGATCCATCTCGTCCAGCAGATCGCCCAGCTCCGCCGGGCCGAGAACGCGCTCGAGGCGAAGCACGGACGCCCGGCGAAAGACTCCGAGCTGGCGGTGCTCCTTGAGATCTCCGAGGACGACATCGCGCACTGGCGCGAGAGCGCCATGGTCGGCACGACGTCGCTCGATGCCCCGCTGGGCAGCGATGCCGATTCCGGGCGCGTCGCGGATGTCATCGCGGACGACAACGCCCAGATGCCTTGGACCCGGGTCAGCGAGGAGTCCAACGCCGAGATCATCCGGGAGCTGGTCGGGACATTGAATGCGCGCGAACAGGTCATCCTCCGCCGGCGTTTCGCCCTCGATGGCGGGGAACCGGTGACCCTCGAGGAGATCGGTGTCGATTTCGGTCTCACCCGCGAGCGGATCCGCCAGCTCGAGGCGGCGGCCCTCAAGAAGCTCCGCGACCGCATGGGATCCCGGGACCCCGGATCGTTGTGACGCCGTGGCGGGCATCGCTTCAGCACGGGGGTGACACCGCTCGGAAGCCGGCGGCTTGCGGAGGGGGACGCCAACGTCTATCAGGCCTGGGTGACCAGCGATGCGTTCGAGGTGGTGCGGTTGTTCGTTTCCACCGGCCATAACTTCGTGGGCCACCATGGCCGCGAACCGTCGGAACATCCGATGGCCGAGGTGTCGTCCGTGCGTTGCCTCGCCGGCCGAGGGCTGGAAGGCGACCGTTTCTTGGACCACAAGCCCGGCTACCTCGGCCAGGTGACCTTTTTTTCGGAAGAGGTGTTCCTTGGCCTCTGTCGCTCGCTGGACCGGCACGACCGTCCGCCTTCGGTCTTGCGCCGGAACGTCATCACCCGCGGAGCCGACCTCGACACGTTGATCGGCCAAGATTTCCTCGTCCAAGGAGTCCGGTTCCTCGGCAAGGAGGAGTGTCGGCCATGCCACTGGATGGACCGCGCGTTCGGGGCCGGGGCGGAAGCTTGGTTGAAGGGCAGGGGAGGGTTGCGCGCGCAGATCCTCACGGATGGCTGCTTGCGCGTCCCCTGACCGGCCGCCGGCATCGAGGGGTTCCTGATCCGGTCACTTCGGCATGACGGCGGCAAGGTCGGCGACGAAGGCGCGGACGTCTTCCTCCTGGGTGTCCCACGAGCACATCAACCGGCAGCCGCCTTCGCCGATGAAGTTGTAGAACATCCAACCTTTGGCGTACATCGCTTGGATGGCCGGCTTCGGCAGTTCGACGAAGACGGAGTTCACCTGGTGGGGGAACAGGACCTTCACCCCGGGGATCGCGGAGACCAGGTCGTGCATGAGCTTGGCCATCGCGTTGGCATGGGCGGCGTGCCGGAGCCAGACGCCGTCCTTGAGCATCCCGAGCCAAGGGGCGGAGACGAAGCGCATCTTGGAGCAGAGCTGGCCGCCTTGTTTCGCGCGGTAGTCGAACTCCTTCGCGAGCTCCCGGTCGAAGAACACCACGGCCTCGCCGACGTGGATGCCGTTCTTGGTGCCCCCGAAGCAGAGGACATCGACGCCCGCCTGCCAGGTGATCTCGCGGGGAGCGACGCCGAGCGCCGCCACCGCGTTGGCGAACCGCGCGCCGTCCATGTGGAACCGGAGCTTGTGCTTCTTCGCCATCGCGCCGATGGCACGGAGCTCCGCCGGGGTGTAGAGCGTGCCGACCTCCGTCGCCTGCGTGACGGTGACCACGGCGGGCTTGGGATAATGGATGTCGGTGCGCCGTTTCACCGCCTCCTCGATGCCCGCAGGCGTCAGCCGACCGTGCTCGCCCGGGAGCTGGAGCAGCTTGGTGCCGTTGCCGAAGAACTCCGGCGCACCGCATTCATCGGTCTCGACGTGGGCCACGCTGTGGCAGAGGACGCTGTGGTAGCTCTGGGTGGAATGGGCGAGAGCGAGCGAGTTCGCGGCGGTGCCGTTGAACACGAAGAACACCTCGCACGGCGTCTCGAAGACCTCGCGGATCGCGTCCGCCGCGCGGCGGGTCCACTCGTCGTTGCCGTAGGCGGGGACGTGATGGGAGTTGGCCTCGGCGAGGGCGGCCCAGGCTTCGGGCGCGATGCCGGCGTAGTTGTCGGAAGCGAAATGTCGGTCGGGCATGGGATTGGGTCCTTCAGCGGGCCTGGCGGGTTCAATTCGGTGTCCGGTGCCGTGTCAGCGGACGAGGCGGACGCTCGTCGGCCCTGACGTCCGATGGTTCCGGAGGGCCGTCACCTCGGGGGGGAAGCCCACGGGGCCCCGATCCTGGGGCCGACTGGGTGGACATCGTCACACCCGGACCATCCGCAAGAGCGACCGGGCTGGCAAGGCGCGCTTCATCCGCCTTCGCCTGCCAGTTTGCGATAGAGGGTCGCCAGGCTGACGTCGAGCAGCTTGGCCGCCTCCTCCTTGTTCTGGTTGGCGAGCGTGAGCACGTGGTTGATGTAGGCGGCCTCCTGGTCGCGGGAGAACTTCTTCAGGCTGACGACGCCCAACGGCAACGGGGTGCCGGGACGCGGAGTGATCGTCCCAGCGGTGGACGTCGGCGTTGTGGAAGGGTTCGAGGCGGGGCCGACCGGCGAAGCGAGCTCCGCCGATTGCTTCTCTTCCTTGCCGGCGTCCGCCGGTGCCTTTCGCTGGACGATGGGCGGGAGATCGACGACGCGGATCAAAGGAAGGTCGGCGAGGAGGGTGGCGCGTTCGACGGCGTTCTCGAGCTCGCGCACGTTGCCCGGCCAATCGTAGGCGCAGAAGGTGTCCATCGCGCGCTGGCTCACCTGGATCGGCTGGCCCGAACGGCGGTGGACCTTGTCCTTCACAAAATGGGCGACGAGCATGGGGATGTCGTCGGGCCGCTCGCGGAGGCCGGGAAGGGTGATCGGGACGACGTTGAGTCGGTAGTAGAGGTCCTCGCGGAACTTGCCGTCCTTCACCAGCTGCTCGAGGTGCTCGTTGGTCGCGGCGAGCACGCGCACGTCCACGTGGCTGGGCGTGTTGTCGCCGACACGCCGGACCTCCTTCTCCTGGAGCACGCGCAGCAGCCGGCTCTGGAGCTGCGCGGGCATCGTACCGATCTCGTCGAGGAAGATCGTGCCGCCGTCGGCGTCGTGGAAGAGGCCGTTCTTGTCGTTGACTGCACCGGTGAACGCCCCTTTGCGATGCCCGAAGAGCTCCGATTCGAGCAGGTTCTCGGGCAGCGCGGAGCAGTTGATGGGGATGAACGGACCTTGGCCGCGCCGGGAATTGTAGTGCAACGCCCGGGCGACCAGTTCCTTGCCGGTGCCGCTCTGGCCGAGGATCAGCACGGTGGAATCGGTGTCCGCCACGCGTTCGACCATCTTGTAGACGGCCTGCATGGGTTCGCTGGCACCGATGAGCTGGTTGAACTGGTAGCGCTTCTTGAGCTCCTTCCGCAGCTGCATGTTCTCGGCGACCATCTGCGTGTGGTTGAGCGCCCGGGCCACGCAGAGCTTCAGCTCGTCGAGCTTGAAGGGCTTCTCGAGATAATCGTAGCAACCCAGCCTCATCGCCTCGACCGCGCTCTCCACCGTGCCGAAGCCGGTGATCATGATCACGACCGCCGGCGGCGAAAGCGCGCGGGCGCGCTGCACGATCTCCAGGCCCTGCGGCTTGGTCTTGTCGAGATAGAGGTCGGTGATGACCAATTCCGGCTGCTTGGCGACCAACGCGTCGGCCACGCCGTTGAAGTTGGTGAAGGGAAAGACCTCGTGGCCCCCGGCACGGAGCACCTCCGCGATCATCTGCACCATGGTCAACTCGTCGTCGACGAGGAAAATCTTGGCCATGCGAGCGACGCTAGCGGCAGGTCGTCCCGCGACGAAAGGGCAAATCGGGACGGGCTCCCGGGGATCCGCGGGAGACCTGGCTTCTCCCGGGTTGCGACGTCCGGGGAGGGCCGGCACGATGACCCTGGATGTGGCCGGTCCTACAACGTGAGCTGCGCGAACAGGCCCGGCAACCAGCCGGGCATCGGCTCCGCGTCCTAGGAGCTGCCGTGGTGCTCGCGGTGCTGGCGTTCGGTTGGGATCCGCAGGTGTTCGCCCGGCAAGGCGACGGGCGCGGCATGTTCGCGGGATTGAACCACGTCCTCGTCACCGCCATCTGGCTCATCGCGCCGGTGCTCACGGCGGATTGTCTCAGCCGGGAGAAACGCGAGGGGACGCTCGGCCTGCTTTTCCTCACGCCGCTCAGCGCGCAAGAGGTCGTGGTCGGCAAGGCGTTCGTGCACGCCTTGCGCGCTTTCACCCTCATCCTCGCGGCGACGCCGGTGCTCATGGTGCCCGTGCTGCTCGGGGGCATCGGTTGGCTGGACGCCGCGCGGATGTTGCTCCTGCACCTGGCGGCGTTGGCGATGGCGCTGGCCGCGGGGCTGCTGGCCTCGTCGGTGACGCGCCGCTGGGTCCGCGCGCGGTTGCTCGCCTTCGTCCTGGTGCTCGGCGCCGCCGCGGCGTTCCTGGCGCTCAACATCACGGCGAATTCGCTGATGATGTGGCACGCGATGGGTGGGACGGCGTCGAGGGCGACCTTCGGCGCGATCTGGGCCGGGCACCTTCGGGACTGGGGCCATCGTCTCGGGTACCACGGCGCGTCGGACAACAGCTTCTGGCTGCCGGTCGGCGGTGCCGGAGCGTGGTGGGGAAACGTCGCCCTGGCCGGTGGCATCCTGGCCGCATCGCTCGTGATGGTCTGGCTCGCGGTGCGGTCCGCGACGGCAGGCGTCCGGCGGACCTGGCAGGAGGCCCCGCCGTCGCCGAAGACCGCCGAAGCCGTCCGCTACCTGACCCGGGTGAGGGCGCCGGACGGTTGGTGGCGGAGGCGCACGGCCCGCCTGCTCGACCGCGATCCGGTGCTCTGGCGCCAGACGTCGACCTGGGGCGCGCGGTTGACTCTCTTCGGTTGGCTCGGGCTGACGATGGTGCTGGCGTCGCAGGCGATCCTCCACGACGGCTACGCGGACGCGGGCGCCGGCCAATGGCTCGGACGGAGGCTGCTGTGGGTCGGGATGGCGTTCGCGGCGGCGGCGAGTTTCCGGGAAGAGAAGGGGAACGGCGGCCTTGAACTCCTGTTGGTGACGCCGCTGTCGCCGTCCGCGCTGGTCGATGGGCGGATGCGCGGATTGGCGCGTCAGTTCGGTCCTTCCGCGGCGGTGTTGATCGTTTTGCAACTGGTCATGGCCATCTTCGCGTACCCGCTCCAAGGATCGGGCGGACCGTCGCCGGTGGCCGTCGGGATGCTGGAAGGCCTTGATCTTGTCGCATGGCTCGGCGCCAGCGCGGCGCTGGGGATCGCCTTTGCGGTCGGACGGACGGGTTTCTTTCTGGCCCTGTCCACGACCCTCGGAGCACGCCATGCATCGACGATGCTGGGGGATTTCGTCGCGTTTTTGGTCCGGCCCGGATCCGCGATACCGTTCCAGTCGGGAGCGCGACCGGAGTGGGACGCCTCCTCGACCATCGTGTCGCTCGTCGTCGCTGCCATCGTGTTCCCGGTCGCGCGGCGGATCGCGGTCCGGCGGTTGGCGGAGCGCCGTTTCCTTGGACGATGAAGGGCGGGTCCGAGGTCGCGGACCGGGATGCCCGGGACGGCGTGACGTGCCCTCGGTGCTGGATCTTCATCGAGCCGTCGGGCAACGGGACAGCCTGCCGGTTGGGATGTCCTCGTCCTCAGGCGGCTTGCCAACCGGGCCGTCCTCCGTACGCTGTCGCGCGACATGGATTCGCAGTTGTCGCAATACCTCCCGGTTCTCCTGCTGCTGCTCGTGGCCACGGGCTTCGCGGTCAGCACGCTCATCATCTCGGTCGTCGCCGGCAAGCTCGGCCGTCGCACCAAGACGAAGGACGTGCCCTATGAGTGCGGCATGGTCCCGGAAGGCCCCGGCAACTCGCGCATGTCGGTGAAGTTCTACCTCGTGGCGCTGATGTTCGTGCTCTTCGACATCGAGACCGTGTTCATGTATCCGTGGGCGGTCATCTACAAGGAGATGCTCCACGAGAACGCTGCGCTCATCCTCGGCGGGATGGTCAGCTTCATCGGTGTGCTCTTCGTGGGCTATCTGTACGCGCTCAAGAAGGGCGCATTCGATTGGAAGAGCTGAGCCGGAGACTTCCCACTGGTTCTCTTCACGCGCGGCCGGTCCTGTCGGTCCCGTGACGGCCAAGGCAGGGGGATCTGCTTGCATGATTTCTTGGCCCCAGGTCCTGGACCACCCGCAGAGCGTGACCGGGATGTCGACCTCAGGGGGCGATACCGGGCTTGGGCACGCGGCGCCGTTGCGGTAGCCTCGGTCCCGTGAACGTCACCGTCCGAGGGCGCAAACGCCCGTTCCGCACCGTGGGTTTTGACACCGCGAAGAACGCGGTGCTGCTCGTCGAACAACGCCTGTTGCCCCACGAGTTCAAGGTCGTGGCCATCCGGGATTTCCGGGCGACCGCGGCGGCCATCACCGACATGGTGGTGCGCGGGGCGGGGGCCATCGGCGCGACGGCGGCGTATGGATTGGCCCAAGGAGCCCGGGCGTTCCGCGGGAAAGACCTGTCGAAGTTCATCGCGCACGTCGATGTCGTCCAGCGCACGTTGGCCGAGGCGCGTCCGACGGCGGTGGATCCGGTGAACGCCATGATCGACGTCCGTGCGGCGATGGCCGCCGGCACGACGGTGGCCGAGCAGCAGTCGTTGGCGCTCTCCGCCGCGCAGCATTTCGCCGACGAGGACGTCGCCCATTGCCGCGGGATCGGCATCCACGGCGCGCCGCTCATCCGCGACGGCATGCGCGTGCTGACCCATTGCAACGCCGGTTGGCTGGCCTTCGTGGACATCGGCACCGCGACGGCCCCGCTCTACGCGGCGCAGTCGTTGGGACGGAAGTTCCACGTCTTCTGCGACGAGACGCGTCCGCGCTGCCAAGGCGCCTCGCTCACCGCGTGGGAGCTCGCGCAGCAAGGCATCGCCCACGATGTCATCGCCGACAACGCGGCCGGGCATCTCATGCAGCGCGGCGAGGTCGATCTGGTGATCGTCGGCAGCGATCGCGTGCTCGGCCGCACCGGCGAGGTGGCCAACAAGATCGGCACCTACACCAAGGCCGTGCTGGCCCATCGGCACAAGATCCCGTTCTACGTGGCCATCCCGCTCTCGACCATCGATTGGCAGATGGCCTCGGGCATGGATATCCCGATCGAGGAACGCAGCGGCGAGGAGGTCCTGGGCGCCTGGGGCGTGGTGCGCGCGGCGAAGCCGGGATCCCGTGGTCTGGCGGCAGCGAAACGATCCTATGTGCGGATCGCGAACCCCACCAGCACGGCGCGCAACCCGGGCTTCGACGTGACGCCGCCGGAACTGATCACCGGGATCATCACGCCTCTGGGGATCTTCAAGCCGCACCAGTTGTCGAAGCTCCTGCGGTGAACCCGCCCGCCCCGGCATCAAAAAGCCGCCCGCTCCGGTCTTTCACGGAGCGGACGGCCCAACCCAGAACCGACTCACAGCGCCGGAGGCCCACATCCACCGGCAAGATCGGGAGATGCAGACGGTGTGCCAACCGGCCGATCCTCGATCACGCGGCTCAGTTGACGACGTTGAGCGCGTTGGTCCGCCAACGATCGGTGGTCGCCCAGAGGTTGATCGGGGCCACGGACCGGCCGTGCTTGAGATAGCGGGTGCTGCCGTCGGTGAAGGCGTAGTTCGAGCCGCCGCCCTTGCCGCCGGTGGCAGAACGCACCGAGCTGTTGTGGACGCTGTGGTTCAGCGCCTCGACATCGTTGCCGAGCTTTCCTTCGAGGAAGTCCATGAAGTAGTGGCCGCTGGTGTAGAGCTTCTCCCCGAAAAGGATGGTGTCGGACGGCTCCTTGATGTCGGTGTCCTTGATGGTCTTGCCGATGATGGAGGCCATGTTGAACTCTGCGCCCATCCGCTCGCTGAGGAGATCGTTCCAACCGTTGATGATGTAGCTGCGCGGCGCGGAATCCGCGACGAGGTTGGTCCGCGTCTCGGCCGTGGCCGGCTTGTTCTTGCCGTCCGGGCCGAGGTCGCTCGGGCAGACGAGGATCTTGACGGTGTGGTAGGACGGCAGCAATCGCTCGCACCAGCGGGGACCCACGTTGCGCTCGGGCAGCTCCGAGCGGTTGTCGCCGGCGTACATGGTGGAGGCGAGACCGATCTGGCGCAGTTGGTTCACGCAGGAGATGCGCTTGGCGCTTTCCTTCGCCTTGCCCAACGAGGGCAACAGCATGCCGGCGAGGATCGCGATGATGGCGATGACCACCAGCAACTCGATGAGGGTGAACGCCGAGGTCGGGGTTCCTTTCCGCGCGGTGAAGATGTCGTTTCTCATGGTCTGTTTCGGGTCCGGATCCAGGTCTGCGGCGACCGAGAGCATGCTCTCGCGGGATTGCCTCGAATGATTCCCCGGCACGCCCGTCTGCACACGCACATGATGACCAAGCAAACGTGGACACTTCTGGTGCTGGCGATCGTGCTGGGCGTGCTCTACGTCGTCCGCTTCACGGACTTGGGCAGCAAGCCGCGCATTCAGATCAATGTCACCGTCCGCCCGTTCATGCCCGATGCCGGCCCGGACGACGTGCTGCCGCTCGTCTTCGGCCTCGACAAGGAATGGGCGCTCACCGGCCTCAAGGTCACGCCGGTCGCGGAGGTCGGCAACGCCAAGCCCCACGCGGTCTGGCAGCTGGTCGCCAAGACCGTCTCGAAGCCGACGCTCGGCTTCGTCTTCGGCGACGAGATCCCCGGCATGGAAGCGCCCGGCGGGGTGAAACCCGACAAGCTGCTGCCCGGTGTGCCGTACCGGCTGGAGCTGACGGCCGGCCGCGCCACGGGGCAGGCCGATTTCACCCCGCAGCCCGCGTCGGCCGACCGATGAGCCGCCCGCCCAACTCCGGACAGCTTACTGATCATTTCTTGCCAGCCCGGTCCCTATGCCTTTAGTTCGCTCTCCCCATCGGCCAGCCGGTACGCGTCCCACGGCTGGCCGTGATCCGGGACCACCCCACGATGTCAGCCGAGCCCATCGCTCCGCCCGCCGCCCCGAAGGTGAGCGTGGCGATGATCACCTACAACCACGCCCGCTACATCGCACAGGCCGTCGAGAGCGTGCTCGCCCAACGGACGTCGTTCCCCTACGAGATCGTGATCGGGGACGACTGCTCGACCGATGGCACCGGCGAGATATTGGTTTCGTTGCAGGCCCGGTTCCCGGACAAGATCCGTCTGATCCGGCATCCGGTGAACCTCGGTCTGCTGGGGAAGAAGAACTTGGTGGCCACCTTCGCGGAATGCCGCGGCGTATATCTCGCCTACCTCGAGGGCGACGATTATTGGGCCGACACCGGCAAGCTCCAGAGGCAGGCCGACCTCTTGGACGCCGAGCCGGGCTTCATCGGCTGTTTCCACGACATCCAGATGCTGAAGAACGGTCGCGGTCCGGAGCCATACGACATGAAGTATCCCCCCTCCGTCACGACGGTCGGGTTGCCGGAGATGCTGGCCCACGGTTTCCCTCATCTGATGACGATGATGTACCGGCGGGCGCGGCTCGCCACGTTCCCCGCTTGGTTCTACGAGGTCTGCATGGGCGACTGGAGCCTGTTCTCATTGCTGGTGGAGCAAGGACCGATGGCCTACATCCGGGACCTGCCGGCCGGGGTCTACCGGATCCATGGTTCGAGCTACTGGCTCGGCAAACCCTTCGTCGAGCGCACCCTGGAAGAGATCCGGGCGTATAAGATCTTTCTCGGCAGCTTCCCGGTGGAGCAGCATCCGAGACTCCGGCAACTGGGGAACCGCCATGAGTTCTGGTTGGTCGATGCCCATCTCGACAACCGGGACCGGAGGGCCGCGAGACGCTCTTGGAGGGACGCCCTGAGGGGCTGGCCGCGGCACCGTGGAGAGCCCCTGTGGAAGGTCCTGCACTACGGGTTGAGGCTCTACGCACCGGCCGTGTTGGCCGCGGCCCGAAGTCTCCGTGACCTCCGCCACGGCGGACCGAAAACCTCATGACCCTCTCCGGACACGCCAGAAGATTCACCCGGGAGGTCCTCAAACGGGCCGGCTACGGCATCGTCCGGACCGACGAGAACCGCGCCCCCGCGGCCCGACGCGTGCGCCTGCTCCGGGAGCACGGGATCGATCTCGTTTTCGATGTCGGAGCCAACATCGGCCAGTACGGCTGGGAGCTCCGGGAGCACGGATACGCCGGCAGGATCGTCTCGTTCGAGCCGTTGTCCGGACCGTATCGGGAGTTGGCCGGGCTTTCGGCGCGGAGACCTCCTTGGACCGCGGTCAACATCGGTCTCGGCGACCGGTCGGGGACGGCGACCCTCCATGTCGCCGGGAACTCGGAGTGCAGTTCCCTGCTGGCGTTGTCGGCCCGCCACACCGAGGCCGACGCATCGGTCCGATACGTGGCCGAAGAAGTGGTCCGGATGTCCACGCTCCGCGAGGTCTGGGACGACCACTGCGGTCCGGACGACCGTGCCTATGTGAAGATCGATGCCCAAGGCTTCGAACGGCACATCATCCGCGGTGCCGGCCCCGTCCTGCAACGTGCCTTGGGGATCCAATTGGAGCTCTCGTTCGTCCCCCTCTACGAAGGCGAGACCCCTTTCCAGGAGATGGTCGACGAGATGCGGTCGCTCGGGTTCTTGCTCCGCACCGTCGAGCCGATGTACGTGGATCCGACGTCCGGAGAACTGCTCCAGCTCGACGCGGTCTTCTTCCGACGGCGCAGTTGAGGGACGGCGGGAACCACCGAGGTCCACAGGCTCACGACACGTGGGTCAGGCCGGGCGTCCACCGCTCCGCGACGTCGTCGAAGTCCACGATCTTGGCCAGGTAGCCGAAACGCTCCCGCGGATTTCCCCCGATGCGGGCAAGAATTTCCCGGAGACGGATGACGCTCCGGCTCGAGCGGACTTCGCCTGCCTCTTCCAACAGCCTCGTGCAGGGAACGGTCGACTTCGATCCTTGGACCGACGTGTAGGTCGCGGCGTGCTGGCGGTAGACGCCGAGCGGGAGACGGACCATGTGCAAGTCGGCGTGCTTCCAGAAGCGCGACCAGAGCTCGAAATCGCCGTACTGGAGCCGCTCCTGCAAGAAATGCCCGCCGGCCTTCTCCCATAACGACCTGCGCCAGAAGACGCTCTCTTGGGGGATCCATCGACCGCTCCACGCCGGATGACCGCCGAGGTAGCGCCCGGAGAAGAACAAACGCCGGTTGAACCCTTCGGGCGCGACCATCTTCACGGGCGCTCCCGGACCGTGGCTGAGCAGGCTCTGGCCGGAGATCCAATCCACCCCCGGGCAATCACGGAAGATCGTGCCCACCGTCGCCAGCGTGTGCGGCAGATAGAGGTCGTCCGAGTTGAGCCAGGCCATGACCTCGCCCGTGCCCCGGCTGAGCCCGTCGTGGAGCACGGCCCCGAAACCGCGGTTGGGCCGGGCCACCACCTGCGCCAACCGATGGCGATGACGCTCCACGATGGCGGCGCTGCCATCGGTGCTGCCGTCCTCCATCACGATGTATTCAAGGTCCGGATACCCTTGGGCCAGCACCGTCAGCATCGTCTCCTCGAGATACCGGGCCTGGTTGTAGCTGGGGGTGACGATGCTGATCTTCGGGAGCCCAGGAGGAGGAGGCGACGCGGGGGCAGGGCCCGCAGCCCACGGCCAGACCGCGCGGTGAGGTTCGGGCATCGACATCGGCGCGGAAAGTAGGGAGCCCGCTCGGCCGTCGGCGAGCGTTTTCCCGTCGGAGCCAAGGCGCCCAGGACCGCCTTGGCAGGGGTGCCTTCATCCCTGTGCCCCGTCCTGCCGGCCCGCCGAAGGATGCCTCGGGCGAAGGGATATCCCGATCGGCCGCGGATCCGCGACCGCAGGGGCGCCCCCGAAGAGCGAGGAAGCGGGCCCCAGCTTCGCGTCCCCTCTACTTCGCCGGCGGCGAGGCGGGCTTCGGCGGGAGCAGCGCGAGGAGGTCCTGCTGCTTGAGGTACCACTCGCGGAGAGGACGCGAGAGCATCGAGTCCTTGAACTCCTTGAAGTTCGCGATATTCAGCGAGCCGTCGACCTCGTCCTTGAGCTGCTTGTTGAGGTCGCCTTTGGCGTCGATGGACCAGCCGCGGAAGGATCCGGTCTTGTCGTTCAGCATCTTGGCGGCAGCCAGGCGCGTGTCGTGGTCGTACTTGAAGTCCACGACCTCCACGATGCTCTTGTCGACCTTGCCCTTCAGGTGCTTCGTGTCGTCCTTCGCGGTCAGGACCAGCTTCGCCATGTCGACGATCCGCTGTTCGAGCTTGGCCGTGGAATCGCCGTCTTCGAGCATCTCGTTCGCGGCGGGACCGAGGTCGCGACCGGCGTTCTCCAACCGTCGGGCGACCTGCTTGACCAGCTCGGACTCGAACTCGGCGAAGAACCGTTCACCGCGCTTCAGGACGACTTCTTTCTCGGCGGGCGTGAAGGAATGGCGCTTCTCATCGAGGCCGACGAAGTTCGTGTAGGCGGGCGCGTCGAGCAGCTTCTTGAGGCGTGACTGGAGATCGGCGGCGGCGACCTTGCCGGCGGCGGCGACGCCCTTGGGTTCGTCCTTGAGCTCCAGTTTCCAGTCGAAGGGCAGGAAGCTGAACAACGCGCGGTCCACGCCGCCGAGCTTCTCGAGCTGGGCGTTGAGGTCCTTCCAATGGGCCTTGGCTCGGTCCTTCTCGTTCAGCTCGCCGATGAACTCGAACTGGTTCTCGACCCGGAGCGACCGGGTACCGGTGCGGAACCACGAGAGCATGTCGGTGAAGAGCGTCGCGACCTGCTCGGCGTTGCGGGCGGGGTGGAGATTGACCTCCGCGACGGGTGTGCCATCGCGGGGATCGCGCGGGGCCTTCGCGGCGATGAAGGTCTCGACCAGCGAGTTGGGCAGGAGACGGATCTCGTCGCCGAGCCGGGCGTAGGCACCGACCACGGGCTCGACGCCCTCGTCGAAGCGCTGGAGATCCCCGTAGGTGGCGACCAGTTCGTCGGAACCGAAGAGCATCTTCTGGTCGCGCGGCTCGGTCGCGCCGAGATAGCCCCAGCGGATGGCCGCGCGGTCGTGGGGCAGCGCCTCCGTCTGGGTGCGGATGAACCAGCCGACCTGCACGGCGGAGCGGAAGACGGTGTACTCCATGATGGAGGACGACGCGTAGCGGTTGGTGTAGGCGGAGAGCGTGTTCGTGCCGGTGATGTAGGCCTTGAACCAGTCGTCGATGTCCTGGCGTCCCATCGTGGCGGCGAGGCTGCCGGCGAAATTGTGCCGCAGGCCGAGCACATGGCCCACCTCGTGGGCGACGACCTCGCGCACGTAGTCCTGCGAGGCGCGCAGCGTGGCCTCGTCGGTCAACGTCTCGTTGGACAGGAGGTCCTCGAGACCTTGCGCGTATTGTTGGGCGAACTCGGCGGTGCCGATGTGGCAGAGGCCGTTGGCGGTCATCCACGGGAAACCTTGCGCGGCCTCCCCGCCGGTCCGGGCGACGGCGCCCTTCTTGTCGGCGACGATGTCGCGCATCGAGCGGAGCAGCGCTCGGGCGCGGGCGCGTCCGCTGAGCGCGAAGACGCTGGTCATGTACGCCTGACCGTGCTGCGACTGGCCGTTGCGCGGGTCGACGAGGATGTCGGCGTAGGCGAAGCCCGCGTTGTCCCACGGCACCCATTGCACGATGTTGTAGCGCGAATCGGGCGCGGTGACGCCGGCGGGCGCCTTCTCGGCGCGGACGATGTGGGTCCCGAACGCGCGGTTCCAGTAGAGGATGCCGTCCTTCACCGCCTGCACGTAGGGCTCGGGCGTGTTGGCGCTGTAGTGGAAGACGATCGGCTTCGTCATGTCGAAGCGCGCCATCAAGGGCGAGGGGCGCCCGGTCGTCTCCTCGAGCCGGGCCTGGGTCTCGAAGAAGCGGGCATAGCGGAGGTCGGACCCGATGGACTCGCGGCCCTGGTAGCCGCCGGCGAAGTACGGCGTGAAGAAGTAGCGCACCTCGAACTGCTGCTCGACGTTCGCCGCCGACTGACGGTCGCGGACCTGCACGCTCTGGCGGATGACGATCTGGTCGTCCGCCTTCTCCGCCAGGAACACCCGGGATTGGGGGATCTCCAGCGATTCATCGCGCGCCGCGGAGTTGAAGGCGCGGCCGCCGCCGTACCAGATCTCGGTGTAGAGCCGACGCATGCCGCGGTTGAAGTCGATCACCAAGCGCTGGGCGTCCTGCTCCACGATCGGGAAGGTGGTCAACAACCGGCGCGCGGGCAGATCGCGGGTGACGACCAGTCCGTCGGTCGATTCATAGAGATCCACCCCGTCGTGGTACGCCTCGAACTTCACGATCTTGCCGGAGAGCCCGGTCGACGTGGCCGCCAGCGTCTGCGGGATGCGCGACGCGGACATCAGGTGCTCCTTGCCCAAGGCGGAGCGCGGGATGACCAGCGTGTTGTTCGTGCCGATGGAGATCTCCAGCGCCGGGCGCTTGGCGGCCTGCGCCCGCGCCGCCGGAGCGGCGAGCGAAAGGAGAAGGGCCGAGGAGAGGAGCAGAGCGGTCGTGCGCGAGACGGCTCGGCCGGCCAAGGAGCGGGGTGCGGTCATGGGATGCATTCGATCTCGGGCCAATCAAGCCGGCCCCGGTGCTTCTGGCAACGCCCGACACGCCCGCGCCGCCGGAGCGCCCACCCCCTCGACCGCGCATCACGGGATCACCGGCTGCACCCAGGCGGCCTCGGTCTCACCTTTCACGTAGGGGTTCACCTTCATCTGCGACGACGTGACCTTGGCGCGGACGTAGAGCTCGTCGCCCTTCATCTCGTAGGTCGCCACCGGACCATCCACCTCCGCGAACACCTCGCCGATGCCGGCGTCGTAGCGCCCGGTGGCGCGGACCTTCTCGCCGGCCGCGTTGCGCACGGGCTCGCTCCCGGCCTTGAACCCTCGGCGCGTGCCGATGAACTGCGTGCGATAGCTGACGCCCGGTCTCGCGGTGATCCGGAGGGTCACCCGGCGGCCGTCGCGGCGCTGGTCCTCCAGTTCGACGCCGGAAGTGGCATAGAAATCCCCGCGTTCCAGCGACGCGACGAGCGATTCCGCGGAGAGCGTCCGGGCGCGGACCCTCAGCCAACCGCGGCCGGGATTGCTGAGGGCACCGCCTTCGGCGTGGTAGTTGTGCGAATCGTCCACCGCGAAGCCGAACATCGGAGGCAGACCGAGCACGCCCAGCCGCCAGGTCAGCACGATGTCCCAGACGCGCTCCATGCCGGCACGGGTGGGGTCGCCCTCGTTGTGGACCGACGGATGCCCGTTGTAGACCTCGAAGAAGCGTTCGCCGACCACGCGCATGAGGTCCTCGGCGGTGATGCCCCAGCCGAAGTTCGGATGGTTGATGTGGGGGAACATCGGCTGCCCGGTGCGACCGCGCTGCTTGAGCACGGCGTCCACCGTGCCCTGCATCACATCGAGCACGTTGCTGCCGCCGCGGCCCGGGACGAGCTCGCGGAGGTTGGTGGCGTTGATGTGGACCGGAAAGGCCATATGGCCGCTGGTGATCTCCTCGGACGGCACCATGAGGAAACGCCCGGGCTCGTCGAGCAGCGGTGCGAACTCAGAGTACGGCTGGAGGCGCACCTGGTTCGTGCCGAGCCAGGTCCGTTCCTCGACGCGGTCCGGACCGAACTTCGCACGGTACCTGGACAAAGCCTCGCCTCCGCCCTTGTTGGCCGTGACCGTGAGCCACCGCTGGCCCTGTTGCTGGAGGTTGTGGTCGGAGAGCCCGAGGAAGTGGTAGCCATGGTCTTTGTACCAAGCGGCGACCATCTCCGGATAATCATCGCCGTCGCTCCACAACGTATGGGTGTGGAGGTTGCCCTTCCACCAGCGCGTCCCGGATGCCTCCGACCACACGGCGCCGCGCGGCAGGCTGCCGGTGACTTGGGCGAGACGGTCGAAAAACGCGCGTTTCCCGTCGCTGCCGATGGACCCGACCACAGGGACGCTCTGGAACCCTTCCGCGAAGCCTTCGCCTTTCATCCGGTGACCGAGACAACCCCAGCCCGCGCGCTCGGTGAGGGCGGCGGTGAAGTGGTCCAGCGGCCGGTCCGATCCAATGGGGGCGTCCTCGTTGAACAGCACCGGCATCGCTTTGTAGCCGGGAAGCGCCCGGGTCCGGCGGATCCTATCGGCGATCTTCCGCGGGTCGTCGCCGCCGTTGCCATGGAGCAGCAGAAAATCCGCGCTCTTCACCACGTTCGTCGTCGGAAGCGTCCCGCCGCTGAAGCTCGTGCCAGCGAGGAGGCGCCGTCCGCCGGACTTCACCTTCTGCACGCGGGCGATGAGCTCGTGCACGCGGTCCGGCCGCAGCACCGCATGGTGGAAGCGGACGTCGCTTCCGTCATCGATCTCGATGAGGACATGGCGATAGGCCTTCTCGGCGAGCCAAGCGGTCGTGTTGTCCACGGCGGCGAGCACGGCGGCCTCGTCCGCCAAGCGTTCGTCCTGACCGAAGGAGAACAGCCCGAGGATCACCACCATCCCCAGATCATCCGCGCGGTCGAGGATGCGTCCCAGCCGGCCCAGGTAGGCCGGATCGAGCGAACCATCGGCGGCGAAAGCCGGATCGTGCCGCGGTGGGTCCTTCAAGTAGCCCTCGGGCGGACCGTCCTGGAGGTTGAGCGTGAAGGCGAGCAGACCGTGGCTCTTCCAAGACGGCATCGCGGCGATGAACTCCGTTGTGTCGCGGTCGGCGTCCGATTTGCCGGTGTCCGGATAGGCCCGTGGACCCGCGGTCGCGGGATCCCGGTCGTCAAAGGTCCCTTGGACCCGGCGTGCGTTCATCAGCAGGCCCTGGACTTTGTGCCCCTGCCAGAACTGGCCCGCGTAGGTCGGCGTGCCGTTGATAAGGAACTCCTCCCCGGAGATGGACACGACGGTCTGTCCGGCGCGCGCCACGAGCACGAGGCCGGCCGCGAACGACAGGAACAGGCGAAGGAACGGGATCACCCGGCGAAGATACCCGCGCCGCCGGGAGCGTCACGGCACAACCGGCCGGTATTTCGGCTTCCACGGCACACGCTCCGGGCGCAAGGTCGGGACATTCCCTGCCCCGGTCTCCCATGAAACCGACCTCGCTCCGCACCCCGACCCTGCGCTTGGAACAACGGGCCTTCACGCTCATCGAGCTGCTCGTGGTCATCGCCATCATCGCCATCCTGGCAGGGATGCTCCTGCCCTCGCTCGGCCGCGCGAAGATGAAGGCGAAGTCGATGACATGCCTGAACAACCTGCACCAGATGGGCCTCTCGCTGGTCTTCTACGCGGGCGACAACCGTGGCTACTTCCCTGAGCGCCGCAGCGACAAGCGGTGGCCGACCCAGCTGCGCCCCGGCTTCCGCGTGCTCTCGACGCTGCAGTGCAGCGAGGACCGGCGGCGGCCCACCGCGGCGCAGGCCGCGACGGCCGAGAAGGACCCGGATTCCGCGATGATCAGCTACATCTTCAACGGGTGGAACGACTACTTCCGCGAATCGCTGAAGATCTCGGATGTGGGCGCGATGCTGGGGAAATCGATCCCCGAGAGCGCGATCCCGTCGCCGACGCTCACCATCGTCTTCGGCGAGAAGCTGACCAATTCGGACAACTTCTACATGGATTTCCTCGAGAACGGCGGCAACGAGGTGACGGAACTGGTCCGCAACCGCCACATGAGCAGCGGGCCGAAGGCCAAGGACGGCGCCTCGAACTACACCTTCGCCGACGGCCACGCGGAGTCCATCCGCTACCGCGGAGTGCTCTATCCGCTCAACCTTTGGGCGGTGACCGACCTCTTCCGCACGAACCGGGCGATGTCCAATTGACCGGGCGGCCGGCGGGAGGACGGGGACGGCACAACCGTGCACCGGGAACTCCGGTGGCATGCACCGCCCTTGCCGGGGGCGTGCGCCGCGGGCCGAAGACGGCGGGCCGCCGTGGTGCGCGACCGGGCCGCGCCTGCGTGGTTGGACCCGGAGCCGGTCCGGGCCATGATCCGCGCGATGCATGCGCCGACTTCGCCGGTCCCTCCCGTGGACCTCGAGAGCTACGTGCCCGCGGCCATCACGGTGGTGCGGCGTTCGAGCGGCTGGCCGGGGATGTTCCTCCAGGAGCGCCGCGGTGATTCCGGCGCGGTCAACTATCCGGCCGGCATCCGCCAACACGTCGTCTATCTCTGGCTCACGCCGCTGGCCGGCGAGATCATCGCCGCGGGCGCCACCCACCCGGTCCGCTACGCTGCCGGCGAGGCGCGGTTCACGCCCGCGGGCCAGCCGATGGCCTTCCGCTGGAGCGGCAAGGTCCACGTGCTGATGCTCGGGATGGAACCCTGGTTCTTCGAGCGCGTCGCCGCCGAGCTCGGCGCGCAGGTCGCCCTTCCCAACCGCACGAGCACCGCGAAACTTCCCGCCGACCATCCGGTGATGTCGCTCCTGAGGCAGCTCGCCGGCGAACTCGACGCGACCTCCGGGTCCGCCTTGATGGCCGACGGGTTGGGCCGCGCCATCGCGGTGCAGCTGCTGCGCCGGTTCCAGTCCCTGCCGGCCGCCAAGACCATCCCGCCCGCCCCGCCCACGGCCGTGCTCCGCGCGGTGGCGCTGATGCGACAGCGGCTGGCCGAGCCGTTGTCGCTGGACGATCTCGCGGCCGCGGCGGGCCTCAGCCCGTTCCATTTCGCGCGGCAGTTCAAAGTGGCCACGGGCCATCCGCCGCATGAGTACCACGTCCGCCTCCGCGTCGACCGCGCGCAGGAACTGCTCCGGCAGCACGGTCGCGCCTGGACGATGGCCGCGGTCGCGCAGGAGGTCGGCTTCAGCGACCAGAGCCACCTGGCACGGCACTTCAAGCGGGTCGTCGGCGTCACGCCCCGCGAATTCCTCGCCTGAACCGGCGAGCCTCCCGCAGCAAGCCTGTCCTCACCCCGGCGCAAGCCTGTCCAATCGCCGGCCCGGCCGCATGCGAAGGTGAGCCGGTCGCCGCGGCAGGCCGACGGCGTCCGCCGGCGGTGCCGTCGGCGGCGTCCGACCGAACATGTGGATCGTCCGCCTCGCCCTCCGCCGGCCCTACACCTTCGTGGTGGCCGCGCTCGTGCTGCTGCTGCTCACGCCGCTCGTGCTGCTGCGCACGCCGACGGACATCTTCCCTTCCATCAACATCCCGGTCATCTCGGTCATCTGGCAGTACCAGGGCCTGAGCGCGCAGGAGATCGAGCAGCGGATCCTCTACATCCATGAGCGATCCCTCTCCGCGACGGTCAACGACATCGAGCACGTCGAGTCCACCTCCTACAACGGCGTCGGCATCATCAAGGTCTTCCTCCGCGAAGGCGCGTCCGTCGACGCCGGCGTCGCGCAGATCACCGCCGTCGCGCAGACCATCCTGCGCCAGATGCCGCCCGGACAGACGCCGCCCCTGGTGATCCGCTACAACGCCTCGACCGTCCCCATCCTCCAGTACGGACTGAGCTCGAAGACGCTCTCCGAGCAGGAGCTCTACGACCGCGGCCAGAACCAGATCCGCGTCGGCCTCTCGACCATCCACGGCGCGCAGGTGCCTTGGCCGTACGGCGGCAAGTCCCGCCTCGTCTCGGTCGATCTGGACCTGCGGGCGCTGGAGGCGAAGAACCTGAAGGCGTCGGACGTCGTGGAGGCGTTCGCCTCGCAGAGCCTCATCCTTCCGGCCGGCGCGATGAAGATCGGCGGCACCGAGTACGACGTCGCCGTCAACGCCCAGCCACGCGTGCTCGACGAGCTGAACGACCTGCCGGTGAAGGTCGTGAACGGCGCGACCATCCGGGTCCGCGACGTCGCCCAGGTCCGCGACGGCTACCAACCGCAGATGAACGTCGTCCGCCAGGACGGCCAGCGCGGCGCGCTGCTCACCATCCTGAAGAGCGGGTCGTCCTCGACCCTCGACGTCGTCGCCCGCGTGAAGGCCGCCATGCCGGGGATCCGCGCCGGCCTTCCGCCGGAGCTCGAGGTGAAGGAGTTCGCCGACCAGTCGAAGTTCGTCCGCGCCGCGGTGGACGGCGTGGTCAAGGAAGGCGTCGTCGCCGGCGTGCTCACCGCGGCGATGATCCTGCTCTTCCTCGGATCATGGCGCAGCACCGTCATCATCGCGCTCTCGATCCCGCTCAGCGTGCTCGTCTCGCTCGTCACCCTCAGCGCCATCGGCGAGACGATCAACCTCATGACGCTCGGCGGCCTCGCGCTCGCGGTCGGCATCCTGGTCGACGACGCCACCGTGGAGATCGAGAACGTCCACCGCCATATGGCGATGGGGAAACCGTTGCGCCGGTCGATCCTCGACGGCGCGCAGGAGATCGCGCTGCCGGCCTTCGTCAGCACGCTCTGCATCTGCATCGTCTTCGTCCCGATGTTCTTCCTCACGGGCGTGGCGCGACACCTCTTCGTGCCGCTCGCCGAGGCGGTCGTCTTCGCGATGCTCGCGAGCTATGTGCTGAGCCGGACGCTGGTCCCGACGCTCGTGATGTGGTTCTACACCGGGGTGGAGCACTACAGCGTGCGGCACGGAAACCACGGCGACGACGACTGGGAGACGGGCGGCACGATGGTCCGCAAGAAGGAGGCGGCGGGGGGGGCGCTCTGGCTCCGGCCGTTCGTCACCGTCCAATCGGCCTTCGAGCGGCGCTTCACCAGGTTCCGGACGGGCTACCGGGCGCTCCTCGCCGCGCTGCTCCTCCACCGCGCCGCCTTCGCCTCCGTGTTCCTCGCGCTCTGCGCCGGCTCATGGCTGCTCTTCGGCCGGATGGGCCAGGATTTCTTCCCGACGGTGGATGCCGGGCAGATCCGCCTGCACCTGCGCGCCCGCACCGGCACACGCATCGAGGAGACCGTGCGGCTCGTCGACCGCGTCGAGCTGGCGGTCCGCGACGAGATCCCCGCCGGCGAGATCTCAGGCATGCTCGACAACATCGGCATCCCCAACTCGGGCATCTCGCTCAGCTACTCGAACAACGGGCTCATCGGCACGGGCGACGCGGACGTGCTCGTCTCGCTCGCGCCGGGCCACGGGTCCACGCCCGGCCATGTCCGGCGTCTCCGCCGGCGGCTCTCGCACGAGTTCCCGGGCACGATCTTCTACTTCCTCCCGGCCGACATCGTCAGCCAGACGATCAATTTCGGCCTGCCCGCACCGTTCGACATCCAGATCGTGGGACGCGAACAGGCGAAGAACCGCGAGATCGCCGCGCGCCTCGCCGAGAAGGTCCGCCAGGTGCCCGGCGCCGTGGATGTCCGCGTCCAGCAGCCCTCCGACCAACCGCGATTCGTCGTCGATGTCGACCGCCAGAAGGCCGCGGAGATCGGCCTCACCGAACGCGACGTCGCCCACTCGGTCCTGCTCAGCCTCAGCGGCAGCGGCCAGGTCGCCCCTTCCTACTGGCTGAACCCCGGCGTCGGCATCCAGTACCTGGTCAACGTGCGCGCGCCGGAGCATTCGATGGATTCCCTGGCATCCCTCGCCGGGATCCCGGTCAGCGCCAGCACGGCCGGCGCGGGCGACGGACAGCTCCTCGCGAACCTCGCCACGGTCTCGCGAACGACCTCGCCGCCGGTGGTGTCGCACTACAACGTCGCGCCGGTCATCGACATCTTCGGCGGCGTCGACGGACGCGACCTCGGCTCGGTGCTGGCGGACATCGGACCGCTCGTCGCCCAGGCGGAGAAGGAGCTCCCCCGGGGCAGCACGATCGTGGTCCGCGGCCAGGCGGAGACGATGCGCTCGAGCTACCGCGGCCTGCTCGGCGGGCTCGCCGGCGCGGTGGTGCTCGTCTATCTGCTGCTCGTGGTGAACTTCCAGAGCTGGTCGGATCCGTTCGTCATCATCACCGCCCTGCCCGGCGCGTCGGCCGGCGTCGCCTGGGGCCTGTGGGTGACGCACACGACCCTGAGCGTGCCCGCGCTGATGGGCGCCATCATGTGCGTCGGCGTCGCCACCGCGAACTCGGTGCTCGTCGTCAGCTTCGCGCGCGGGGCGATGGACCGCGGCCTCGATGCCGCTGCGGCGGCCCTCGAGGCCGGCAGCACCCGCCTCCGCGCCGTGCTCATGACCGCGCTGGCCATGATGCTCGGCATGGTGCCGATGAGCCTCGGCCTCGGCGAAGGCGGCGAGCAGAACGCGCCGCTCGGCCGCGCCGTGATCGGCGGCCTGCTGGTCGCCACGATCGCCACGCTGCTGTTCGTGCCCGTCGTCTTCACGCTCGTCCACAAGCACCGCCGGACCACGCGCGATGGCGATGACGAAGACGCCGAAGGCGACCGCGACATCACCGCGCCGGACGGATCCGCACCGGCCCGTGCCCGATGAACTTTTCTCCCGACCGATGAACCCGCCTGCACGCCCACCGACCGCCGATCCGCATCCCTCGCCGCAAGCCGTCGCCGTCGCCACGCCGGTACCGAGGCTCGGCCGCTACGCGCTCTTCGCGGTCTCCATCATGGCCGTCGCGTTCGTCGCCGGCCTCGTCCCGCGGCTGCGCGGACGCGAGGCCGTTCTCGCCATGGCCCGCGAGCTCTCGGTGACGACGGTGACCGTGGTGTCTCCGGCGCCCGCTCCGCCCGCCGCACCGCTGGCGCTGCCCGCGGAGATCCGCGCCGCGGTCGAGGCCTCGATCAACGCCCGCGCGACCGGCTACGTGAAGCATTGGTACGCGGACCTCGGGGCCCATGTGACCAACGGCCAGGTCCTGGCCGTGCTCGAGACGCCCGAGGTGGACCAGGACCTCGCGACCTCGCGCGCCCAGCTCCGGCAGGCCGAGGCCGCGGCCGCGCTGGCGACATCGACCGCGAGACGCTGGACCGAGTTGTCGAAGGCCGCGCTCGTCAGTCCGCAGGAGACCGACGAGAAGCTCGCCGATGCCCGGCTCAAGGCCGCCATGGTCGAATCGGCGCAGGCGAACGTCCACCGCCTGCAGGAGTTGTCCGGGTTCGGGAAGATCACCGCCCCGTTCGACGGGACCATCACCGCGCGGCGGATCGACGTGGGCCAACTGGTCGTCGCCGGCACCGGCACGGAGCTCTTCCACCTCGCGCAGACCCGGATGCTGCGTGTCTTCGTCCGCGTGCCGCAGACGGCCGCGCGCGGCATCGCGGCGGGCCAGGAAGCGGAGGTCGTCACCGACGCCCGCACAGGGCAGCGGACCCTGGCCAAGGTGGTCCGCACCGCCGGCGCGCTCGACACCGCATCGCGCACGCTGCTCACCGAACTGGAGCTGCCCAACGCCGACGGCGCGCTGCTTCCCGGTGGTCACACGCAGGTCCGCTTCACCGGATCGACGGCCGAGGTGCCGTTGACCGTCATGGCGAACACGCTGATCTTCCGCCCGGAAGGTCCGCGAGTCGCGGTGGTCGGTCCGTCGGACGCGATCGAGCTGCGCGCGGTCGTGCTCGGACGCGACCTGGGGGCGCGCGTGGAGATCCTCAGCGGCGTGACGCCGGCGGACCGCCTCGTTCTGAACCCGTCCGATTCGATCACCGCCGGTTCGCACGTTCGCGTCGCCGCTGCGTCGCCGGCTGCCACGGCCCGCTGAAGCGACGGTTTAAAAGCTCACCGGCGGGCCGGGGGAAAAGGCTTCCAGCCTGTCCGCGGTCACAGACGAGACCGACCCGGGCATGACAAGTGGTCGGACATCACCGCCAGTATCGGCCAGGCAGGCACCTGCTCGGATCCAGAGCTCGGCATCTGGCCTCCTTGACGGCGGCCACCCTCAGACCACCCAGAGGCCTATCGTACCGACTCCTGCGGCGACCTGTCCGGTGTGGGCTCGCCGTCGCTCCGCTGGCGTGCCGCCACACGGGATCGACGTCCATCGACCGCTCGCGATGAGGGCAGCTCGGGACGTCGCCGGATGCCTATTTCCGGGAATGGGGTCAGCGCAGCATGAAGACCTGGGTCATTCCGGACACCCTGACCCTCGACGAACCATGGACCTCGCTGCCGTAAGAGCCTGTCTGAGATGCCAGATCGCGCAGAAGGTCTCCCCGCTGATTTCCGTCACCTGACCGGGGCGTCCGAGTTCCCGGGGAAAATGGTAGGACATGACTTCCTGCGACGCAGAGCATCAGGCCCGGCGTTTGCGCAGGCCCAGCGCGCCGATGGCGCAGCCGATCGCGGTGATCAAAGTGGTTTGCGCTGGCTCGGGGTTGGAAGCGAA
>CAIWVP010000152.1 GCA_903916195.1 uncultured Verrucomicrobiota bacterium
CGGTGACCTTCGCCGATATATCGAAGGCCCGCGCGAAGCTCGGCTACGATCCCCGGACGAAGATAGTCGCCGGCATCCCGAAGTTCGTGGAGTGGTTCCGGGGCGAGACCCGTTGAGCCGGGGCGGGCCGGCCGGCGGATCAATCAGCGTCCGGCAGCCCAGAGCGCGAGTCGGCGGAACATCTCCGCGTTCTCTTGGCCGCGCAGCACCACACCGCCGATGCCGACATCGTGGAGCGCGTTGCCGGTGAGCCAACCGGCGTCGGTCGCCGCCAACACGCGGCCCCGGCCCGGCGTCGCGGCGGCGAGCAGGATCCCGGGGTCGTTCCGCTTCGTGGTGGCGGTGGGCTGCGCGGGATCGTTCACGACCCACGCCTTCGGGCGCGCCTTGTGCCCGGTATCGATGAGCACCTCGTTGCCCGTGTAGTAGCCCCAGCGCGATCCGCCGATGGCGGGTGTCGCGGCCGGCACGGGGATGAGCTTGGCGTCGTGATAGCGGTTGGTGAACCGCAACCCGAAGCGGGTGAGCAGAAGGTTCACGTCGTCGATCTCGAGGTTGTGGCCTTCCTGGTTGCCGAGCACGACCAGTCCGCCGCCGCGCTCGACGAAGCGGGCCAACGCATCGGCATCCGCCGCTCCTACGTGGACCGGAGGCGGGTTGGTGCCGACCGCCTTCTCGTTCGGGTTGGAGATAAGCACGACATCGACACCGGCGAGCAGCGTGGCGGTGGGCCGCGCGTCGCTGACGCGGACCTCGAAGTCGCGGCGCAGCAGATCGAGCGCGTCCTTGTAGCTGCCCTCAGCCGGATAGCGGTTCTCGCCCGGCGCTTGGAAGTGGAGGCAGTAGAGGAAGACCGGCTTGCGCGCGGAAGCCGGCGCCGCGTCGGCCTGAAGAGCGACGCAGCAAAGGTAGATGAGCGACAGGAGCCGACGGAGGATCATCGGCGGAGGTTACCGGGGCCATGGCCCGGAGGCTACTTCGCCTTTGGCTTCATCCGTGTCACCTTGTGGACTTTCCCCTGCGGGTCGTAGGTGGTCCATTCGCCGACCTGCTCACCGTTCTCGAAGGTCCCGGAACGCATCTTCGTCCCGATCTTCCGGAACCATTCACAGCACCCTGTCGGCACGCCTGCGGCGATCTTCCCTTTCGCCCAGATGCTGCCGTCTTTGTGGTGCTCGGTGTGGTCCTGCTCTGTGTCCTGTTTTTTGGCATATCAAGTTGCCTCTTGATAAGGTTCCACCGTGCGGTGAAGTCGCTGAAGCAGGAGGATCGGCCCGCCATCATCCCGAAACTGGCGTCGGGCCATTGCCCGTGGGAGGACGCTTCAGGCCACGATCTGGCAGAATGCGGCTTCGCTTCGGAGATTTGGTATCGCGATCCCTTCCAGCCGCATCCCGTCGAGGTGAAATCCGATGGCTTCGCGCATCTCACTCTCCACCTCCGGGCGGTTCGGCCCGGTGGCGACGCTGCCTGGCAGGTCCGGTGAGTAGGCGGAGACGCCGGTGGCGTTGGGTTCGATGATGACGAGGTATCGGCTCATCGGAGTCCTGACTGCTTGAGGATGCGGTTTTGGGTGCCGGGTGTTCCGCGACAATTATTCTTCCCCGCCGGAAAAAATAATCGTCATTGTCCTCCGGCCTGAGAAATACGCGGCGGTGACCTGGTTGGCGCTGGGCGCCTTCGCTCTGTTGCAGCGCCGCCGCCAGGCCGCCGGGCGCTGAAGCGTTCTCCACCCGCCAACCTTGTCCGAGTCCAGCCCCGCCCCCAAGGGGGTGCATTTTCATGGGGCTGGGCGAGCCCGGCTTGCGCAACGTCGGCCTTTTCGAGTTCCCCAGACCGAACGGCGGACTCGATGATCCACCCGCCGCAGAAGAATCGGAGGTCCATCGCCGACAGCGGGGTCGCGGACGGGAAGAAGGCGAAGAGGAGGCTCTCTGTTCGAGTCCGTGACCAAGCCCACACCCACGGGGCCGATCCGTATCCGATCGGGTGCACCGGCCCGGGCGCAGAGTCACCGATCCAGATGCGAAAACGGCCTCAAGGTGACATCGCGCGGGTGACATTGCCCCGCCTTCGGGTTGGTGGGCGCAGCCCTTCGTAGGGCTTGTTGCCCCAGTCGAGGGCATAGGTGGTCGTCTTGTCCGGAGTCTTGCGATTCAGTCGGGACGGATACCCTCACCGCGCTGGAGCGGTTGACTGTATTAATTACAGCTATTAAGTTTTCGAAAATTAAGATCGCTGACCGCACTTTTTTAAGCAAAAAAGGGGTGTAGAAAATATCATGAACATGCAAAACACCGTGAGTAAATCGAGCCCTCCGCAAACCAGTGCCCCCCAGAATCTCGATCAACTTTTGGCGAAAAAAGCCTTCATTTGCGACATGGATGGCGTCATTTATCGCGGAACCCAGATACTTCCGGGCGTGCTTCAGTTTGTGGAATGGTTGAAGGCGAACAAAAACTTTTTGTTCCTTACGAACGATAGCACGAAAACACCTCGCGAGATCAGTGAGAAACTCTATCGACTTGGTATCGAGGTTGCGCCAAAGCACATCTTCACATCTTCCATGGCAACTGCACGTTACTTGGCAAAACAGAAGCCCAGAGGAAGTGCCTACGTGATCGGGGAACCGGCTCTCATCGGCGAACTTTATGAGGTCGGATACTCGATGAATGATGTTAATCCAGACTATGTGGTCATGGGCCGCACACCCAACTATCGCTATCAGGTCATCGAGCACGCCTGCAAGCTCATCAGTAAGGGTGCACACTTCATCGTGACCAACCCGGACCCATTCTACCCATTGGAGGGGCACATGGCCCCCAGTTCTGGCGCAATGGCCTCGGTGATGGAGATCACCACCTCCCAAAAGGCCTACTACATCGGCAAACCAAATCCGCTGATGATGCGCTTGGCTTTGGACATGATCGGTGCAGAATCAAAGGACGCCGTGATGATCGGGGACCGCATGGACACGGACATTCTGGTCGGGATCGAGTCCCAGCTCGAAACCGTCTTGGTCTTGAGTGGCGTCATGACGAGAGAAGCTATGCGTGGCTACGGATTCAAGCCCAACTACGTGCTTGATGGCGTCATCGATATCGCCAGAGCCGCCCATGTGGACACGTTCAGTGAGGAATCAATATCGGATACAACCGGCTCCTTTTCGACCTACCGGAAAGTGATGATCATTAAAACCACGGAGTACTTTGGCAATATGCCCGACGAGTTGCTGTCCAAAGTGGCTACTGGAATACATGAAGAACGATTCCAAACCGACCAAACAATCTTGGTAGAGGGACAGCCTAACGATAAGTTATATATTGTTTTCGAAGGCGCCGTGAGAATCATGCACCAGGGTCAACAAATTGCCATGCTGGAAAAAGGACAAATTTTCGGCGACATGAGCATCATGAATCCCGAAGCAACAGCTTCGGCATCCGTCGTGACGAACGGGACCACGGGTCTGCTCAGCCTCACTCGGAACGACTTCTTCAAGCTGCTCAAAGAAAACCCAGACATCGCGCAAAACATGCTCCGGATGCTTTCAAGGCGGCTGAGCGAGACGACCATAAAATTGTCGAACGCCCTCCGTTCAGCCTAAGCGACCAAGGATTTTGTCGTTGTGGCCTGATCGGCCGCCGCCAGGAAATCCATAGCCTCCACTGTTTGCTGCAGAATGAGTCGACTACGGCTGTCTTCCAAAGATTCCACACTTGTTTAAAATGCAACCTGACGCAGTCAATCCCGCAAAATTGGTCAAGCTCGCCTACGGTGGGTCTGGCTATGATTTGGCCATAGATATCCCGGGGCTTGCCCCTGAGGTTTTCCTGCCGGCCAATCCAGACGCCCTTGCCGATGCGGAGGCGGCTTTCAAGGCCGCCGTTCGTTCCCCCCTCGGATGTCCCTCTCTACTTGAGGTCGCGAAACAGGCTCTAGCAGGCGTTAACGCCCAAGGGCGTGCCCCCAAAGTTGTCATCGCAGTGGCAGACCACACGCGACCAGTCCCAGATAACCTTCTCGTACCTTGGATTGCGGCCGAACTGGGACTTCCCGATGCCTGCGTGACGATTCTTATCGGCACTGGCACCCATCGGGGCTCCACGAGTCAGGAAATCCAGCGGATGCTCGGCGAAGCCAGCCATCGCTTCAATGTGGTCAACCACGATTGCCAAGATGCCAAGAACCTTGTCTTTGTCGGTATGTCGTCTTGCCAGGGAGAGTGCTGGATGAACCGGCTTTGGGTGGAAGCCGACTTGCGCATCACCACCGGTTTTATTGAGCCCCACTTTTACGCTGGGTTCTCTGGCGGCTCCAAAGCTTTGGTGCCTGGCATAGCTGGACTGCAAACCGTCCGGCACTTCCACCGCGCCGCGCTGATCGCTCATCCCCATACGACTTGGGCGAGGACGTTCGATAATCCTCTTCAAGCCCTTACCCGCGAGATGGCCTCATTCGTGCCACCGCACTTCATCGTCAACGTCACCCTGAACCATTCGAAGAATATCACCGGCATCTTTGCCGGAGACATGACGGCAGCCCATGATGCTGGTTGTGCGGCGGCACTGCATGAAGCAACGGTCCAGGTGCCCCGTCTCTATCCTTTGGTCATCACCACAAACTCTGGCTTCCCGCTGGACCAGAATTTCTACCAGACAGTCAAGGGTATCTCGGCTGCAGCCCGCATCGTCGAGCCCGGTGGTGTGATCATGGCATTTAGCCGCTGCAACAACGGACTCCCCTTGGAGGGGGAGTTTGCAGAGATCCTTTCGGAACCCGGCAGCAACGAAGAGCTGTACTCAAAAATTCTTGCCACCCAGGTCACCCGCCATGACCAGTGGCAGGTCCAGACACTCCTGCAGTGCCTGGAACGGGCACGCATCGTCCTGTATTCTGAGTTGTCACCCGGGGATCGCATCCGCAGCCGCACAGAACACACCGAAGACCCCGTGGGCTTGATTCGGGAACTTATCGTCGCTCGGGGGGGCGGGCCCATGCCGACGGCTATCCTTCCAGAGGGTCCGCTTTCCATCGCGTGCCCTCCTGGTCAGCAGAACAATGCCTAGGCCGTCTGTGAACGTGGAATCGGACTGGATTCCATTCCACCCAGCGATCCAAGCCACCTTGATCCCGAAAACCGGGGTCCATAGTGGGGAAACACTGGTTTCCCTCCATGAAGTTGGCGACCTGACACAGAGATAGAACCAAAAAACGACCATGCGGACCCAAAAATTTTCTATTGATGACTAACTTTTTACTCATAGGCGTGTGTTTATTGGCGGGAATTTTATTCCGACGCTCGGGGACGCTCCCGACCGACGCACACAAAGGCATCAACGCTTGGCTGATTTACTTGGCTATGCCAGCGGTCTCGTTCAAGTACCTCCCCTATGTCGTGTGGGGCCCTGAACAACTCGTCCCCGCCTTTGCACCGTTCCTTGTGTTCTTCGCGGGCCTTGCCTATGTTAAAATGTACTCATCCAGACAGTCATTCGACCCAGCCACCATCGGCGGACTGATGCTGATAACCGCCTTGGGCAACACCGGGTTCATTGGCTTTCCTCTGGTGAACGCTTATTTCGGGCCACAGGCAATGAGCGCGGCCGTCATCTGCGATCAGGTGACGGTGATGTTGTTTTCGACCGTGGGAGCCGCGATCGCGGTGAAATCATCAGGTACAAAGGAACTGGAGCTATCGGATATTCTACGGAAGGTGTCGCGTTTTCCCCCGCTCATCGGCTGCGTATTGGCTCTCACGGTTCCAAGAGTGATCGATATTACTCTCATCTCGCCTCTTTTTGATGCCATAGCAGCCACGACGGCCCCCTTGGCCATTTTCTCGATCGGACTACAATTGCGATTCAATGGTTGGAACGAGCAGCGTGGGGTCGTTTTCAGTGTTCTAGCATATAAACTGTTTCTTGCACCTGCCGCGGTCCTCGCCACCCTTTTGGCCCTCCGCATCAAAGGCATCTCCGCTGAAGTGAGTGTCTTTCAAATGAGCATGCCTGCACTTCTTTCATCAGCCGTGGTCGCAAACCAATACAACCTCAATCCCATTCTCGTGAATAGAATCGTAGGTATCGGCATAGCCGTCGGACTTTTTTCCACCGGGATCTGGTATCTCGCTACTAAACTGCTGATGTAATTTCGCGCAAATTACTAGTGATATTAATTGTTGTATATAAGACGATATCTCCGGCGAAACCTAAAAGCAAATTCCTATCTACATAAACAAAAAGCGACGCCGCCGGGCATGACGACGCGGCAAAGGTAGATGAGCGACAGGAGCCGACGGAGGATCCTCGGCGGAGGGCACCGGGGCCATGGCCCGGAGGTTACTTCGCCTTCGGCTTCATCCGTGTCACCTTGTGGACCTTCCCCTGCAGATCGTAGGTGGTCCATTCGCCGACCTGCTCGCCGTTCTCGAAAGTCCCGGAACGCATCTTCGTCCCGTTCTTCCGGAACCACTCCCAGTAGCCTGTCGGCACGCCTGCGGCGATCTTCCCTTTCGCCCAGACGCTGCCGTCTTTGTGGTACTGGGTGTGGTCCTGCTCTGTGGCCTGTGCTTTTGGCATATCAAGGCACCCTCTTGATCGGGTCTCACCGTGCGGTGACCTCGCCGAAACAGGAGTATCGGCCCGCCATCATCCCGAACGATGCCGGGGGCCACTGGCCGTTCGAGGCCGCGAATCCGAGCATCGCCAACCAGAGCCCTGGCCCGACGACGTCCCGGCCGTAGATGGCGCGTAGTCTCCAAGGCTGGCCTTCGCCAGGCGCGGGGATCGTCACGTCCTTTTTGGCACCGGTCGCCAAGCGCTGCGGATCGGATGGCTTCGTGCGGTTCACTTCTCGCCATCCCGCCGCCGTGTCCGTCTCCACGACCAGATCGGTCAGCAAGATCGCCCGGCTGCCGTGGTTGACGACCCGGAAGACCACATTCGTGGACGAACCGGGTGCCCCGTTGGTCACGACCGTGAGCGTGACGGCCGGCGCGGATCTCCGTGAAGCCTGGACGGACCAATAGGCCGCTCCCAGCAGGATGATCGCCGCGACGACTTTCAGGGGCAGTTTCATCGCCACAGGTCCGGTAACTTGATCACCGATGGTACCGCTTCCGCCACGTCGGAGGCGTCACACCGTGAACACCGCCTTGTCGATGACCACTTTCGACCCGTTCACCACCGCCTCGTTGGCCTTCACCGCGGTGACGGCGGCCTCGAAGCCTTCCTTGGCGCCGCAATCGGGCTTGGTGCCGTCGTTGATGTGCCCGACGAACTTCTCCAGCGCGTACTTCAGCGGCGAATCGGTGTCGCTCGCGGCCTCCGCCGGCTTTTTGCCCTGCGCGAGGATCTTGGTCGCGTTGGCCACCAGCGCGATGCCGGAGTCGGACAACATGTCGTCCTTGCGGGCATACACCTCCCAGCCGAGCAACGGCGCGTCCACTTCTTTGAACATCCAGCCCTTGTTGTCGCGGATGAGGATGGCGGCGTCGCTGCCGTGGAAGATCTGGTGCTCGCCCTCGAAACTGCACGCCAGCGTCGCGGTGTAGGACAGGCGCACGCCGCCCGGATACTCCACGATGGCTTGGATGGTGTCGGCGACGTCGCGGTCGTCCTGCCATTGCTGGATCCCGCCGAAGCCGGTCACCGACACCGGCAAGGCGCCGAGGTACCAGCTCATGGTGTCGATGGCGTGGATGCCGATCTCGCCGATGAGCCCGAGCGAGGTGTCCTTGTAGAGGCGCCAGTTGAGGGCCTTCTCGCGCTCGGGGTTGGGCGAAGCGCGTCGCCACGACTGCTTCTTGTTGTACTGCGCCTTGGCCGAGGCCGTCTTCCCGCAGGCGCCGGTGCGGAAGAACTTTAGCACGTGGTGGTGCTGCGGGTTCGCGCGGAACTGGTGCCCCACCTGGAAGATCTGCTTCTTCGGCAACGCCAGGCCGGCTTTCGCGATGGCGCGCGCGTCGTCGATGGTGTTCGCCATCGGGGCTTCGAGGTAGACGTGCTTGCCGGCCGCCATCGCGGCGAGCGCGAGGTCGCGGTGCTGGTGCGTGGGCGTGGCGATGACGACCGCCTGGACGTCCGGGTCGGCGAGCAGCGCCTGGGCGTCGTCGTACGTCTTGGCCATGGGCGCGGCCTCGGAAGCGCGCTTGATGGACGCCTTGTAGCGGTCGCACACAGCCACGACGGGCGCGTTGGGCAGCTTGCCGAGCTGGGCGAGCACGTCGCGTCCCTGTGCGCCGAGGCCGATGACGCCGAACTTCACCGGCGGACCGACGGGCTTCTCCTTGTAGTTCGGATCCGCCTTCGGGACCGCCAACGTCCCGTCGGGGTTCTTCGGGGCGTCCTGCGCGGTGATGGGGACACCGCCGAGCGCGGCCATGAGCGCGGTGAAGGAACCGGCCTTGACGAAGTCGCGGCGGTTGAGGTCGGACGACGGAGCGGGGGGATTCATGTGCGTGCCACGATGCTAACGCCGCGGCCCGCGATGCCAAGCTGGGGTTTGGCGACCGGCACGGAAGCCGCTTCGCGGGCGGCAGAAAGAGCTTGCTCCGGGATGGGTTTCAATCGGACCAGCGCGGCTTTCGATGAGCACGCCAACGCCAGACCGAACATATCGGGTCGCGGTCGTGATCCCGGCCTACAACCATGTCCGGTACGTCGCCGAGGCGGTCGCCAGCGCGGCGGAGATCGTGGTGGTGGACGACGGCTCCTCGCGCGCGACGGCGGAGGGGGTCCGCGGCATCGCCGAGCCGCGTCTCCGTTTCATCACCCAGACGAACCGCGGACCTTCCGCCGCGCGCAACCGCGGGTGGCGATCCACGAGCAGTCCGTGGATCTTCTTCTTGGATGCGGACGACACCTTGGCTCCGGACGCCTTGCCGGCCCTTTTGTCGGCGGTCGTCCCGGGCGGAGCGCCGGAGATCCCTTATGGGTTCCAAGAGGTCTACGCGGATGATTTCGGAGGAGCCCCGCATTTCACCGCGGATCTGGCGTGTGTGTCCGGCGATCTCTTGGCGGCGGTCGCGAGCGGGTATGGAGCCACGATCTTCGTGGGCCTGTTCCCGCGGACCGCGATCGAGGCGATCGGGGGGTCGATGAAGCCGTCCATCACGGGGAGGATTTCGATCTTGCGCTCCGGTTGGTCCTGCGGAACTTGTTCCGGCGGGTCGAGCAGCCGGTCTACCGGGCCCGGATGCACGGAGCCAACCGTCATCGCGACTTCGCCGCGACCGCCTGCCCCGACTATGCGCGGACGGTCGAGCGGGTCTTCCGGGGCCCGACACGTCCGCGGGTCCTGTGGGTGCGGCAAGCGGGTCTGGCTTACCGGTGGATGCAGCACGGCTGCCATCTGAGGGACGCCGGCGATCGTGCCGGGGCAGGTCGCGCGTTCCGCACGGCCTGGTTCCACTTCCCGCCGCGGCTCGGCAATCTGCGCGCCTGGATCCTGGGTCTTTGAGCCCGCCGCTCAGGACCGCAGCCAGCGGATCATCTCGAGCAGAGGCGGCGGCTGACCGGTCCGGAGGATCCCCATGCGGAAGATCTTCCCGGCGCCCCACAGGACTCCGGCGGTCGCCACGACCATCAGCACCAAGGTCCCGACCACATCGCGCATCGGCGGGTCGGCCGTGACGCGGTTCATCATCACGAACGGCGTGTACGGCGGGAACCACGAGAGCGCCGTGGCCAGCGGACCGTTCGGATCTCGCGGGATGTAGGTCATCAGCATCAGCGGGACCATGAGGAACAGCACGATCACCCCCATGAAGCTCTGCGCCTCCTTGAGCGTGTTGCATGTGCTGCCCAAGGCCAGGATCAGCCCGCTGTAGAAGAGGAAGCCGAGGAGGAAGTACATCGCGAAGGCCGGCAGCAGCCAGGTCGTGCGGAGGAGGGTCGCGACGTCCCCGGGCAACTGCGCCATGCCGCCCGAGGCCGCCGCCTGCGCGGGTGAGATGCCCGAGGCCTTCCAGACCACGATGATCACCAGCGACCCGATCCACACCGTGAGCATGGTGAGCCCGATGGACGCGATGCCCAGCAGCTTGCCGACCATCAGCTCGCCCGGCGTCACGGAGGACAGCAGCACCTCGATGATGCGGTTGGAGCGCTCCTCGATCACGCTGGTGAGCAGGATCTGCGCGATGGCGAAGATGGCGATCCAGAGCAGGTACACGAACGCGCTCGGCAACCATTGCCGGATGCGGTCGGCCAGCCCGACGGTCTCCTCGCCCTCCGCCTTCTTCGGGTTGAGGCTGGTCATCGGCGCTCGGGTCCGCTCGATGGACTGGACCGTCGCCGCATCGAGGCCGCGCGCGGTGTAGCCACGGCGGCGGAGCTCGGCGTTGATCGTGTTCTCGACGAGCTGCGGCAACGCGATGTCGGCGAGGTTCTCCGACCAGTACTGGATCCCGCGCCGGTCCTTCGTCCCGTCGCCCTGGGCCAGTTCCACCAGGTCGGCCGGGATCAACACAGCGGCGAACAGCGATGCCTCCTTGCCGTCGACCGAGAGTTTCCGCTCGCCGCGTAGCCAAGGCCGGAGCCGTCGGGCCGCCTCGTCGGGCTGCGCATCGGCCGCGATGTCGTCGGGGAGCGGGGATTCCGCGAACCGGGGTGCCGGAGGCTTGAAGCCGGGGACCTTCAACCAATCCGCGCCTTGGGCGGCGCGCCAACGGGCCAGGTCGAGCTGCTTGTCGGTCGGGTCGATGAATCCGGCCAGCGTCTCTTGGCGGGTCGCATCGCGAGCGAAGTCGCGCAGCGCCTCCTCCTGCCGGCGCGTCTCGTCCGCGGCGAGCTTCTCGCGCAACAACGGCGCGAAGCGGCCGCCGGCGTCCACCAGCACGAAGCGTCGGGTCGGCGTGCCCTGCTTCTCCAGGAAGATGGGCACCTGGATGCTCGCGGTGATGATGGCCGGGAAGAGCAGCAGCCCGAGCCAGAAGCCTTTGGTCTTGGCGTTCTCGGCGAACTCGCGCCAAGCGATGAGGAAGGCGGGTCTCATGGGAAGTGCGGTCGGTGGACGGGGGACGGCGTGGTCATCGCGATCCGGGAGCGCATCGGTGGAGGAGTGCGGGCAGGGAAACGCCTCCCGCATCCCGGATCAGGATGCGAAGGGCGTAGCGTGGTGCGGGGATCCGGCGGCGGCGGGACTTCATCGGTACATCGCCTCCTTCGCATCGGGTCCGACGAGTTTCACGAAGACGTCGTGCAGCGTGGGTTCGTCGAAGCGGAAGGTGCGCAGGCGGATGCCGTGGGCGAAGCAGGCCTGGAGGACCGCCTGTGCGTCGGCGCCGCGCTGGAGCTCCACCTCGCAGCCGCCGTCCGCCATCGGGAGCAGACCTGCGACCTCCGGCAGGGATCGCAGCGGGGCGATATCGTCCGCCGTCTGGATGCGGACGCGGCGGGGAAGCGTCTCCCTCGCCTCCGCGGGCGTCCCGTCGAAGAGTTTCCTGCCCTTGGCGATGATGACCAGGCGGTCGCACAGACGCTCCGCGTGGGCCATCACGTGGGTCGAGAAGATCACGGTGCGTCCTCGTTTCCGGAGGTCGGTGATGATGTCCTCCATCACGGTCTGGTTCACCGGATCGAGACCGGAGAACGGTTCGTCGAGGATCACGAACTCAGGGTCGTGCGCGATGGCGGCGAGGACCTGGACCTTCTGGCCCATGCCCTTCGACAGCGCCTCGGTCCTGGCTTCGGCGAAATCCTTGAGGCCGTAGCGTTCGAGCAGCTCGAAGGCGCGGGCCTTGGCGGCACGATGGCCCATGCCCTTCAGCGTGGCGAAGTAGGCGATGATGGCCCACGCCTTCATCTTCTTGTAGAGGCCCTTCTCTTCCGGCAGGTAGCCGATGCGGCTGCGGACCGCGAGCGCGCTCGGCGATCCAAGCAGCGTGATCGAGCCGCGGGTGGGCCGGATGATCTCGAGGATCATCCGTAGGCTGGTGGTCTTGCCGGCACCGTTCGGGCCGAGGAACCCGTGCACGCAGCCGGCGGGGACGCTCAAGGAGAGATCGTCGACGGCGGTGAACGACCCGTACGTCTTGGTGACGTTCCGCAGCTCGAGGACGGGGGCGATCATGCGCGGTCAGGCATACTCCCGCTGGAACCGGAATCAAAGCGCGAGGTGACCGGCTTCTCCGTTCACCGCAGGTCCAGCGCCGTGATGGCGACCTTGGTGGCGAACATCCCCGCTGCGAGCAGCCCGGCCAGACCGAAGTAGAGCACGGCCATCGTGGTGCGCTGTCCGCCCGTCACCTCGAAATAGCGCAGCTGCTCCGGTGACTTGCGGGAGCCGAAGAGCCAGAAGATCCGCGGCAGCGCGAAGAACAAAACGATGAGCAGGATGAAGTTGTGCTCGAGGAAGGACCCGACCGAATCGCTGTCGCGGAACCGCCAGACCAACAGGGTCCCGAGCCCGCTGAAACCGACCAGCCACATCCAGGGCGAGATCGCGCTGACGATCCGGCCGCCGTCGAAGAACCCGACCGGCGCGAGGTTGAACAGGTTGAGCCAGTATCCGAAGTACGCCAGCACGAGCAGCAGCGGATGTCCGGTCGCCACGTGGAGCGCGTGGCAGGCACCGGCCGCGACCGCGCCGAGCAGCGGACCGCCGATGGCGATGCGCGCCTCGGTCCAGGCGTTCCTCGGCAGCTCCTTCAGCATGATGAGCGCGCCGAAGAACGGGATGAAGAACGGCGCGCTCACCCGGACCCCGCAACGCTGCGCGGCGAGGACGTGCCCGATCTCGTGGACGAAGATGAGGAGCACGAATCCGACGGCGAACTTCCACCCGAACATCAGCGTGTACACGCCGATCATCAGGAGCATGGACCCGCCGGTCTTCAGCACCAGCGGGAGGAACTTCAGCACCGGTAGGAAGAACTTCAGCTTGCCCGCCAGCAGCGCGAGGAACGCGCCCAGGCCCCACCAGCTGCCCCGGCCGCGCCGAGGGGGCGGCGGTCCGGACGGCGCCATCGGCGGCGGCGGGTTCTCCATGGATGGCAGCGGGCCGGGATCAGGCCGCCTTCTTGGCGGGGACCTTGGTCTGCTCGATCAGCTCCCAGAACTTCGGGTTGTCCTGCAGCTTTCCGTCCTCGTCCTCGGCGAGGTTCGAGCGGAAGAGGAAATCCTTCAGCGTGTGCTTGCTCAGGATGCGATGGACCACGATGCCGAGCGGATGCCGCTCGAAATACACGCGGTATTCGCCGAGCCGGTAGCGCGTGAGCGTCCGGTTGTTCCGGCTGAGATGGCCGAACTGCGCGTCGTCCCGTTGCAGTTCGCGGGGCAAACCGCGGAACTCGCCGAGCACATGCAGCTGGAGGTCCTTGGGCAGCTTCGCCAGCTCGGCGGCGCTGGTCGGGTTGAAGATGATCTGGAACGGCGGCACGCGAGGAAGCTGGCCGGTCCGGGCCGGCCGGGCAAGCGGGCTCGATGGCCCGATGGCCCGATAGCTTGTCCCGCGGCAGCAGCGGCGTGGGTGCCGGCTGCTGGACGGATCGGATGGGCCTCTGCGCTTTTGCCGGTTGGACGGCAGCTTGTTTCCCGCGAACATCCCTGCCGTGAACGTTGCCGCGATCCCGCAGAAGACCACCGTCCAGTCCATCGCGCAGATGAAGGGCCGCGCCCGGGTCGCCGCCCTCACCGCCTACGATTTCCCCGGCGCGAAACTGCTCGACGAGGCCGGCGTTCCCTTCCTGCTCGTCGGTGATTCGCTCGGCATGGTCGCGCTCGGGCATCCCGACACCACGCATGTCACGATGGACGACATGCTCCACCACACGCGCGCCGTCGTCCGGGCCAAGCCGTCGGCGCTGGTCGGCACGGACCTTCCGTACCGCAGCTACGATTCTCCGCAGCAAGCCGTTGCCAACGCCCGGCGATTGGTGGAGGCGGGCGCCGAGTTCGTGAAGGCGGAAGGCGGCCGCGAGATCCTGCCCCAGGTGGAGGCCATCCTCGCCGCCGGCATCCCGTTCTGCGCGCACCTCGGCATGTTGCCGCAGCATTTGGTCGAGGAAGGCGGGAAGTACCGCATCAAAGGCCGCGACGACGCCGGCCGCGCGAAACTGCTCGACGACGCGGCGGCCCTCGACGCGGCGGGCGCGTTCGCCTGCGTGCTGGAGCTGGTGACGCCACCGGTCGCCAAGGAGATCACTGCGGCCTGCCCGCGGATGGTCACGATCGGCATCGGCAGCGGGCCGGATTGCGACGGGCAGATCCTGGTGACGTCCGACCTGACCGGGGCCTTCCCTTGGTTCACGCCGAAGTTCGCCACGCCCCGGGCGAGGACCGGCGAAGAGATCCGCCGCGCCGTCGGCGAGTGGATGGCTTCGCTCGGGTCGTGAAGCCCGGCGCGGGCCCGGCACCCTTCACTCCGGGAGCCGGCCGGCGGACCAGAGCAATCCACGGCTCACGTACTCGAGGAACACAGGATCGCTGAACGTCTCGTCGGAATGGCCGTAGGTGGTGCCGAAGACGCGGGCTTTGCCGTAGCGGTTGATCCACGCGACCGGATAGGTCTTGCCGTCGACCTCGCTCACCGAGGTGGCGAGCGCCTGCGCGCCGGGCCACAGCTTCTCGATGATGTAGAGCTCGTCCTTCGGCGTCACCCAGTTGTCGGGCATCCCCTTCACGATGGCGTGGGCGGGCGAGACCTTCTTCACGGGATACCGGCTCATGTGATCGTGGCGGCGGCTGGTGACGCCGAGGAACTCGCGCCAATCGTCCACATCCGTCGCGCGGTAGGTGTGCATCGCGCAGTGGATCACCACGGCCGGCACGCCGGCGCGGTGCGCGGCGGTGATCTTGCGGATGTACCCGGGCGAACGGGTGTCGGCGAAGCATTCGTTGTGCACGACCACGTCGTAGTGCTTCGCCCAATCCGGATCGCCGTAGAGCGGGATCTCGGCGCGCGTGCCGGTGCCGCCCTCGTTGACGATCGTCCACTCGACGCGGGCGTGTTGCCCGACCGCGTTGGTGAGCTGCGCGCTCTGGAAGGCGTAGTTATGGCAGCAACCACCGGTGATCAGCAGCGCGCGGATCGGCCGGGACGGAGCGGACGCGGTCGTCGAGCAACCGGAGACGACGACGGCGAAGACCGATAGCACCAAGGCGACCAGAGCACGGGAAGACATGCGCCGATGCTAGGAGCCGAGGTGCGCCCGGGTCAACGTTCCCGCCGAGGACGCCGACTGTTGGGCCCGGTCGCGGTGTGGGAAGTCCGAAGCGCGGCCACACGCCGCCGCGCGGTCGGACCACCCGCGCGCAGGGCGTGGCTTCGGCTTGAAAGCGTCGGCCGATGTCTTTGGACCGGGAACGGGCCGATCCGGAGGGCCGCTACCGGGCGGCCTCCGGCAGCCCAGCCCACAAGCGCTGCTTGCAGCGTTCCTCGGAGAGCGCGCCGCCGGGACCGTCCGCCGGCAGGACCTTCAGCGCGACCCAGCGGTCGAGCGCCGGTTGCCGGGCCTTGTAGACGGCACCCATGCCGCCCGTCCCGACCATGGCCACGACCTCCAGCCCGGGGAACAGCGCGGCGATCCGCTCCAGCGGCGGCGCCTCGAACCGGCCTTTGTTCTCCGGTCCGCCGGTATCGGTCGGGAAGCCTTGGGCCAGCAGGCAGGCCGGGCAGAGGCCGGCCAACGCGCCCGAGGGCAACGGACCCCCGCAGTCGGGGCATGGATCCGCTTCTTTCAAGGTCGTGCTCATCGGTTTGTAGTCATCCACTACCCACCTCAGAAGCATATTTCCGGAGGTGTCACCGGGAAACTTCCGCGACCGATCCCCGTGAGTGAGCGGACGCGCGTCAACCGCGGGAGATCCCGCGCCACGGCGATCGCGGATGCGGAGCCGCGCCGGCACCGGACGGCTTCGGTGTCACCGGCGGTGGCCGTTCAGGGCTTGCCGTAGAGCTTCCGCAGCACGGGTCCGTTGTAGCTGCGGAGATAGCCGGCGGCGTCGCGGATCTTGAGCGATTGCTTCACGAGCTCGACGACGACGCCGGCGAACTCGCCGATCTCGACGTGCTGCCCGTAGGCGCACTTCGGGAAGTCCTCGCGGTCGATGAACTCGGTGATCGGCTTCACGGGTTGGCTGAAATCGGGTTCGGCGATGAACACCCGCGGCACGACCTCGGCCGGCGCTTGCTCCACGACCTCGGTGACCCGGGGTTGTCGGATCGGCTTGGGGCGCTCGTAGGACTCCGCGGTGGGCGGTGCGACCGGTTCGACCGGCGGGCGCTCGGTCGTGCCGTACAGCTTGCGCAGGGCCTGAGCGTTGAAGCTCTGGATCGGACCTTCCGGCGGCTTGACCTTGAGCGATTGGTTCACGATCTGGACGACCACGCCGACGCGGCCCCCGATGTCCACGGTCTCGCCGAGCACGCAGCGCGGGAAATCTTCGCGGCCGACGAAGTCCCGGATGGACCGGGGCGATGGGGTGGTGTCGGTCGGGGTGACGTCCTGGGGGTCGGCCGCGGGCAGCGGCGTCTCGGAGGAATGATCGGGGCTGACAAGCGACGGATTCAGTCGGCCAATTTCGCCGCCTTCCAGCGACATAGCGAACGGAATCCTCCGGAGAATCGGCAACGACGAAACCGGTCTACCGTCCTCGCCGCCGCGCCGATCAATCCACGGTGTCCATCTGCGGGGCCTCGCTGCGGCTGCCGCAGGTGCGGGCCTGGTTCGCCGCGTTCGGCCGCAACATGCGCTTCTGCCGTTCCCGGTCACCGGCGTTGCGGACCACGGGGATGGGCTTGCCGGTGTTGATGTCGAGGCCGGTCACGTACATCGCCGCGGAACCGGTCATCGGCAGCGGGATGAAATCCTGGACCTGCTGAAGGTTCCACTTCTCTTCCTTCAAGAACGTCTCGACGGCGCCCATCTCCTTCTCCGTGCAACCGGGGAAGCTGGAGATGAAGTACGGCACCAGATACTGCTCCTTGCCGGCCTCCTCGCTCAACTCGAAGAACTTCTCCATGAACGCCGGGAAATCGCCCGCCGGCTTCCTCATGCGGCGCAACACGTCGGGATGCATGTGCTCCGGTGCGACCTTCATGTGGCCGGACACGTGGTTCTGGACCAGCTCCTTCATGTACTCCGGCGTGCGCAGCGCGACGTCCATGCGGATGCCGGATTGCACGAAGACGTGCTTGACGCCCGGCTGCGCCCGCGAGCCGCGGAGCAGGTCGATGCCGGCCTTCTCGTCGATGCTGAAGACCGGGCAGATGGTCGGCCAGAGACAGCTCGGGCGATGGCACTTCTTGCACTCCTCGGCGTGGCCGTTCTTGGCGCCGTAGAGGTTCGCGGTCGGACCCCCGAGATCGGACACCGTGCCCCGAAAGGTGTCGGATTCCGTGAGCTTGCGGATCTCCTTCATCACCGAGTCCACGCTGCGGCTGGAGAGGAACTTGCCCTGGTGGAAACCCAATCCGCAGAAGGTGCAGCCGCCCGGGCAGCCACGCGACACGATGATCGAGTCCTTGATGGTCGCGAAACCGGGCACCGGTTCGGTGTAGCTCGGATGCGACAGCCGCACGAAGGGCAGCTCGTAGAGCGCGTCGAGGTCCGGACCGTCCACCGGGAACGCCGGCGCTTCCTGGAGCAGCGCGCGGTTGCCGTGCATCTGCACGAGCCGCTTGCCGCTGTAGGGCGTCTGCTGGGCCTCCACGACCTTGGTCAGCCGCATCAACTGCGACTTGTCGGCCTGGAGCTCCTCCCACGAAGGCAGGATGATGCAGTCGCTGAAGTCGGCCGTGGCCGTGGCCTTGCTGCCGAGGAACAACGCCGTGCCGCGGATGCCGCTGAAGTCTTTGTTCCCGGCCTGCAGGCGTTTGACGATCTCCCGCGCCGCCAGCTCACCCATGCCGTACACCAGCACATCGGCCTTGGCGTCGGCCATGATCGAGGGCTTGAGCTTGTCTTCCCAGTAATCGTAGTGAGCCACGCGGCGCATCGAAGCCTCCATGCCGCCCAGCACCACCGGCACGCCGGGGAACGAGCGCCGGCTCATCTGGGTGTAGACCACCGCGGCGTGGTTGGGCCGTCTTCCCGGGACGCCCCCGGCGCTGTACACGTCGTCC
>CAIWVP010000153.1 GCA_903916195.1 uncultured Verrucomicrobiota bacterium
CATCTGTCCTGCCAGCGACCTCCATGGGTAGGAAGTAGCCGCCGACCTCCTCGGGCACGCCTACGGGGATCTTCCCTCATACCACCTCGACGGACCGCCACTTCGGATCGCACCCCTGTTTTTCTCGACACGGCGGCTTGACCCCCGGCCGGGCCGTCGCAGAGCCTGCCAAAGGCGCCCACAGCCCGTCTGCCGGCGTCGCACATCACATGACATCATCCCGTCTGTCCCTTATCGCCATGTCCGCACTCATCGCCGGCGCTGCGCTCGCGCAGGACAAGCCCGACCTGAAAGACCCGAAACTCCGCGTCAGCTACGCCATCGGAACCGACATCGGATCCAAGATGAAGGAGCAAGGCCTGGAGATCGATCCCAAGGCCCTCGCCGCCGGACTCGCCGACGCGTTCGCGGGCAAGCCCGCGCTGACGCCCGCCGAGGTCGGCCAGACGCTGACCGAGTTCAGCAAGGACATGCAGTCGAAGATGGCGGCCAAGCAGAAGGTGGCCGGTGAGGAGAACGTCAAGAAGGGCGAGGCGTTCCTCGCCGCCAACGCCAAGAAGGACGGCGTGAAATCCACCGCCAGCGGACTCCAGTACAAGGTCCTGAAATCCGGCACCGGCAAGACGCCGAAGAGCAGCGACACCGTGAAGGTCCACTACCACGGGACGATGATCGACGGCTCCGTGTTCGACAGCTCGGTGGACCGTGGCGAGCCCGTGAGCTTCCCGGTCGGCGGCGTCATCCCCGGCTGGACCGAGGCGCTCCAGCTCATGAAGGAAGGCGACAAGTGGCAGATCGTCCTCCCGTCCAAGATCGCTTACGGCGAACAGGGCGCGGGCGGCAAGATCGGGCCCAACAGCGTGCTCGTGTTCGACGTCGAGCTGCTCGCCATCGAAGCGACGAAGTGACCTGACGACACGATTCCACGTGCCCAGCAAAGGCGGCCTCCGGGCCGCCTTTTCGTTTTCTCCGCGCCACTCCGCCGATGACGACGGACGACCTTGTGCGGCCTCGCCTCGCGCGAAACGGCGAGGCGCCGCGCATGCCCCAGCAAGGCTGCTGCTCCTGAAAGGATCGCCATGAACTATCACACGCGGATGGATGTCACCGTCCACGAGTGCGACAAGACCGGGCGTCACTATGTCCGGTTCACGCCCGTGATAACGCCGCGAGTGTGCGCCAGCGGCGAGCTGCGCACGGCCACCCATGACGCATGGATTGATGAGCCCGGCGCCGTCATCCAGCAAAAGGCCGCCGCCCTCGCCTATCTGTTCGGCGCCGCGGTGTGCCCCGGCACGGCGCCGGCGCCGCTCCGGCCGGAATGAAAACGCTGCCTTCGCTCTCCCCACCATGAGCTTACTGATCCGCAAGAACCCCTTGTCCAAGGCCGACGAGATGGCGTGGCTCGACCGAGCCCAGCCGCCCGTTGCATGGCAAGATGGAACTTCGGGCCCGTGAGCAGGCGGTAGCGGTAATATTTACGGTCTACTATTGTCACTTAAACGTTACATTTGTAGAGGTGATTGATGTTGATAATTTAATTGAATTAATAACATTTTTCATACTAAAAACATCTATAGTAGCAATTCCAATGTCAATCCCTGTAATGAATACATCCGACAAAACCCTCCGATGGGCGGCTCTCGCCGTCCTCGCCCTCACCACCGCCGCCCAAGCGCAATCTTTTGCGATCTACGGCAATCTTGGCACTGTCAACTCCTCAACCACGTCGAATACCGCTGGTTATTTGTCGCTCTCGCAACCCGACCAGTGGCAGGCTCAGGGCTTCAGTGTCTCTGGGACTTCCGCGTGGGCAATCGATTCCGTTACTCTCGGGTTGGGGAGTACTGGCTCACCCGATGTCAAAATCGAGCTGTTCTCGAGCTCAAGTGGCGCACCAGGCACGTCACTGGGATCTTTCAACAACCCTGGAGGTGTCAGCTCCACGGCACTGTACACCTTTACTGCTGGCACCGGGACCTTCAACCTGTCCCCGGGTTCCTCATACTGGATCGTTGCGCACAATCTCAACTCGGCTTCCACTCAAGAGTCATACGAATGGTATTCAAACGACTCTTTCACCCCCCCCTCCGAGAAATCCTCTTCGGGTCTTAGTTATCTAGGCACGAAAGAACGAAATGGTCTCGCTACTTGGAACGACACCCTCCCGTATCTTTCCATCAGCATCAGTGGTTCTGCGGTGTCCGCCGTGCCCGAGCCTGCGGAATACGCGGTGGTGACCGGGCTGGCGCTGGGCGTCTTCGCTCTAGTGCAGCGCCGCCGCCAGGCCGCCGGGCGCTGAAGCGTTCCCCACCCGCCAACCTTGTCCGAGTTCAGCCCCGCCCCCAAGGCGGGGCATTTTCATAGGGGCAGCGGAGGCTCTCCGGCCGCAGCGCCGGCGGATCCCGGATCCGCGACCCTTCCTCAGCCGAGGCGGAGAGAGAATCTGGAAAGCAAGAAAACCAGGGCTTTGCCGGTTCCTTTCCTGTTTTCCAGATCCATCGGTTCCAAAGAGCTGATGGCGCTCCGCTGCATCGCAGGTCGGCGATCCGCTGGCGCCGCCTCCTGCCCAGCACCAAGATATCTCCTCGCGCCCTGCCCGGTCCGACTCGCCGAAACCGAGCACAACCCACGATCCGCCGCTTCCGATCGCACCGGGATCGGTTGTCCCCTTGCGCAGCGGGCGATGGCCCCTTTCAATGCACGCTCTCGCACGATGCCCGTCCCGGTCCAACGCCCTGTCTGCAACCGCTGCCGTCGACCGGAGTCGGCCTGCTGGTGCGCCGCATTGACGCCCGTCGTGACGGCGACGCGCATCGTCTTCCTGCAGCATCCCCGCGAAGCGAGGGTCGCGATCGGCACCGCCCGCATCGCGCACCTCGGGCTCGCCGGGAGCGAACTGCACGAAGGGGTCGAGTTCGCCGAGCATCCCCGCGTCGCCGGGCTCGTCGCCAGCCCGGGCACGGCCCTGCTCTTCCCCGGCGAGGGCGCCGTGGCGCCGGATGCGCTCGAGCATCCGCCTGAGACGCTGCTGGTGATCGACGGCACCTGGCCGCAAGCACGGAAGATGATGGCGCTGAACCCCGCCCTGCGGGCGCTGCCGCGCATCGGCTTCATGCCGCGCAAGCCCGGGAACTACCGGATCCGCCGGGAGCCGAAGGCCCACTGCGTCGCCACCGTGGAGGCGGTCGTCGAGGTGCTGGCGGCGTTCGAGGGCGACGGTTCGCGGTTCGAGCCCCTGTTGCGCGCGTTCGACGCGATGGTCGACCGGCAACTCACCGCGACCGCCGCCCGTGTCGAGGTGCCGCGACGGCGGCTCAAGACCTGCGATCCGTGGTGGATCTCGGACGCGGTGCCCGACCTCGGGACGTTGTTGCCACGGCTCGTCGTCGTCGCGGCCGAAGCGAACGCTCATGGCCGGGGCAACGATGTCCCGGGAAACCCCGAGCTCTTGCAGCTCGCGGCGACCCGTCTCGGCACGGGGGAATCCTTCCACGCGTTCCTCGCGCCGCGTCGTCCGCTCGCCGCCAACGCGGCCCGCCATCTCGATCTGCCCGTGGCATCGATCCTGGGCGGTCGCGCCGTCGACAGCGTGCTCGCCGATTGGGACCGGTTCATCCATCCGGACGACCGCCTGATCGGCTGGGGCGGCCACAGCTGGGGATTGTTGGGACAGGAAGGATGGCATCCGGGACAAGCGCCGATCGACCTCCGCTTGATCGCCGCGCATCGCCTGAAACGTCGGCCGGGCGCTTCGGATGCCGCCGTGCTCGCGATCGGCGGGACCCTCGACGCCGTCCCGGCGGCACCCGGGCGCGCCGGCCGGTCGGTCCGGGCCGTCTCCGCGTTCATCCAAGCGTTGCTCGAAGAGAAACGCGCGGCCGCCCCGACCTGATCCAACACCACTCCTCACAATCGATCCGTTCCGATGACAACCTCCTCCCCGAGACCCTGCTTGATCGCCCTGCTGTCGTTCGCGCTGCTCGCTCCCTGCGCGATCGGACAGACGAACTGGCCCCAGTTCCGCGGTCCGCACGCGGCCGGCATCGGGACCGACCCCGCCCTGCCCGATCGCTGGTCCGCCACCGAGAACGTCGCCTGGAAGACCGATCTGCCGGGCCGCAGCTGGTCCTCGCCGATCGTCTGGGGCGACCGCGTCTTCGTCACCGCCGTCGTCGATCTCGGCGTCTCCGAACCCCCGAAAAAAGGGCTCTACTTCGGCGGCGACCGACCGGAACCACCCAAGTCGGAACATCAGTGGAAGGTCTTCTGCCTCGATCTCGCGACCGGCAAGGTCCGGTGGGAACGGACCGTCCACCGCGGTGCACCGGCCACGCCCGTCCACCTGAAGAGCACCTACGGCGCGGAGACGCCGGTCACCGACGGCGAACGGGTCTACGCGCTGTTCGGCGGCGTCGGCGTCTTCGCCTTCACCCACGACGGCGACCCGGTGTGGACCAGGCGTCTGGAACCGCGCAAGACCCGCTACGGCTGGGGTTCCGCGGCCTCGCCGGCGCTCCACGGCGGAAGGCTCTTCCTCGTCGATGACAACGACGACCGCGCACAGCTGACGGCGCTCGATGCGCGCACCGGCACCGAGATCTGGCGCACCGACCGCGACGAGAAGAGCAACTGGTCAACGCCCTTCATCTGGCAGAACGGCCGGCGCACCGAGCTCGTCACCACCGGGACACGCGCGGTCCGCAGCCAGGACCTGGACGGCAAGCCCCTCTGGCTGTTGCAAGGCATGTCGAGCATCGCCATCCCGACCCCGGTCGCGGGCGACGGGCTGCTCTTCGTCAGCTCCGGCTACGTGGGCGACAAATCCCGCCCGCTCTACGCGGTCCGACCCGGTGCGGACGGCGACATCTCGCTCAAAGCGGGCGACACCGCGAGCCCCTCCATCGCGTGGTCCGATCCCGTGGGCGGACCGTACAACCCGTCTCCGTTGCTCCACGACGGACGGATCTACGTGCTGTTCGACCGCGGGCTCCTGACCTGCCGCGATGCGAAGACCGGCAAGGTCCTCTACGACCGGGAGCGGCTGCCCGAGGGGCTCGCGTTCACCGCGTCGCCCTGGGCCGCGGGAGGACAGATCTTCTGCCTCAACGAAGACGGCCTTTGCTTCGTCGTCCGTGCCGGGGACCGGTTCGAGCTGCTCCGCACCCACAAGCTGGCCGACGACGACATGTGCATGGCCACGCCGGCGATGGTGGGCGACCGGTTGCTGATCCGCACCGCGGCACGGCTCTACTGCATCCGGACCGCCCGGCCCGGCGGCGGCTGACAAGACCCGGAGGCCGGGGCGATGGGGGCGATGGGCCCGACAGGTATGATGCCTGCGTTGACTCGGCCGCTGACCGGCCCGATTCTCGCTTGCGTCCCTGAGATGAAGAACCCGACCGCCGAGCTGTTCTGGAAAGTCGTTGGCACACCCGGGTTCCCCGAACTCGGCCAGGGTCCGCGTCCCGGCGTCACCGCGCTCAAGCGTCTCCAGGGCCAGCTCGACGAGGTCCTCGCCGGCTCCGGGACGGGAGAAGAGGACCGCGCCCTGCTCCGCGCCGTCGCATTCCTCTACCACGACCACCACGACGACGCGCATGACATCGTGCAGGACCTGTCCGACGCGGACGGATCGCTGCTCCACGGCATCCTCCACCGCCGCGAGCCGGACTACTGGAACGCCAAGTACTGGTTCCGCCGCTTTGTCGCCCATCCCGCCCATATCGCGCTCGGCCGGAGGATCCCGTCGCTGGTGACCGGGACCACCGGCGCGACGGTGGCAAAGGAGATCACCCGCCCGGGCGCGTTCGATCCGTTCGCCTTCGTCGACGCCGTCGAGGCCGCGGCCCGCCGTCCCGCGGACGACTCCGAGAACCTCTGGCTCCGGGCGGTCCAGCACGCGGAGTTCGAGGAGATCGTGGCCCACCTGCTCTCGTGAACGAGTTCTTCACGGTGCTGTCCGCGGTCCTGCCGGTGTTCTGCCTCGCGATCGTCGGCGTGGTGCTGCGCAAGGTCGAATGGCTCACCGAGGAGGCCGACGCCAGCCTGATGCGCGTGGTGGTCAACGTGCTCACGCCCGCGCTGATCCTCGACAAGGTGCTGGGCAACGAGGCCCTGCGCCGGCCGGAGAACCTGCTCCTTCCTCCGGTCCTCGGGTTCGGC
>CAIWVP010000154.1 GCA_903916195.1 uncultured Verrucomicrobiota bacterium
CCCGACCCACACCGCCGGGCGGGCGGCGGTAGCAGGAGGCTAGGTTTCAGGTTTCAGGTTTCAGGTTTCAGGTTTCAGGTTTTAGGTTTTAGGTTTCAAGTTTGAGGTTTCAGGTCTTGGGAACGTGAGGCGCAGGGTGATTTCTCCACGCTTCCCTTCGCCGCGAAGGCGTGGCCTTATCGGTTTGATCCCATGAAACCTGCCCAGCAATGGAATGGTGTCTTCTCGCCCGAGAAGACCGACCTCTCCTCCGTTGTGCCCTAGCAGGACATCACCCGCCCCCGCCATGCCCGCCATCCTGAAGACCACCCCCGAGACCGCGCAAGTCGATGGCCACCAGTTGAAATGCCTGATGTGCCACAACGAGTCGTTCCACAAGCGTCGTTCCCACATCGACGTCGCACTCAGCATTTCGATGAACCCCGATTGGGCGGACCAGCAGGCCTACTGCCTCGTCTGCGACCACTGCGGCTTCATCCACTGGTTCATGGCGAAGTGAGGCCGGGAGACCGCGTTGCCCGCACGCCGCCGCGGTCGACCGCCGTGCGGACGGTCGGGGGGCCCGGCGGAACCGCGTCCACGGCACGACCGACTCCCGCACCGTGGCCCCGGGCGGGAATCCGATCAAGCGGTAGGCGGCGGTGAGTCGGAGCCCCGCATCACGTCATCGGGGCGAAGTGATCCAACGCCGGTCGCGTCGGGGTCACCGACGCCGACGATCAACCCCGAAAACGAAAAACCCGGCGGGTCGCGCCGGGGTCGTGGGAGGAGCGAACCGGGTCAGCGGCGTTGCCGGCGCTTCACGTTGAGCTGGGTCAGCGAGTTGAGCAGCGCGGCTTGGACGGTCGCGGTCTCCTCTTCGCTGAGCTTCTCGCTGAGACGGGCTTCGGCGCGCTTGCGGGCTTCTTCCGCCTTGGCCTCGTCGATGTTCTCGGCGCGGATCGCCATGTCGGTGAGGATGGCGACGCGGTCGCCGGTGACCTCCACGAAGCCGTCGCCGACGGCGAGGAAGTAATCTTGTCCGCCCTTGCGCGCAGCGACCTCGCCCGCGGCCACCTGGGTCATGAGCGGGATGTGCATCGGGTAGATGCCCATCTCGCCCTCGATCCCGGGCAGGGTGACCATGTCCACATCCTCCGAGTAGATCTTGGCTTCGGGGGTGACGATTTCGAGCTTGATCGTGGCCATTGCGATGTTGGTTCGATGGATGCGTCGGACGGGCAGATCGCCCGTCCTTCGCCGTCCGTCATTCCTTGATCTCGTCGATGCCGCCCTTCATGTAGAAGTTGGCCTCGGGGACGTCGTCGTACTTGCCCTCGAGGATCTCCTTGAAGCTGCGGACGGTCTCGGCGACCGGGACCTGCTTGCCGGGACGGCCGGTGAACTGCTCGGCGACCGTGAACGGTTGGCTGAGGAACTTCTGGATCTTGCGAGCGCGGAACACGGCGGTCTTGTCCTCGGGCGAAAGCTCGTCCATGCCGAGGATCGCGATGATGTCCTGCAGATCTTTATAGCGTTGCAGAACCTTCTGGACCCCGCGGGCGACATCGTAATGCTCTTGGCCGACGAACTCGGGCGCCAAGGCACGGGAGTTGGACGCCAAGGGATCGACGGCCGGGAAGATGCCCAACTCGGCGATGGAACGCTCGAGCACGATGGTCGCGTCCAAGTGCGCGAACGTGGTCGCCGGCGCCGGATCGGTGAGGTCGTCCGCCGGCACGTACACGGCTTGGAACGAAGTGATCGAGCCCTTCTTGGTCGAAGTGATGCGTTCCTGGAGGTTGCCCATCTCCGCCGCGAGGGTCGGCTGGTAACCGACGGCGCTCGGGGTGCGACCGAGGAGCGCGGAGACCTCGGAACCGGCTTGCGAGAAGCGGAAGATGTTGTCGACGAACAGGAGCACGTCCTGGTTCTTCTCGTCGCGGAAGTACTCGGTCATCGCCAGACCGGAGAGCGCGACGCGGAGACGGGCCCCGGGAGGCTCGCTCATCTGGCCGAAAACCAGCGCGATACGGGATTTCTCGAGCTCCTTCAGGTTGATGACGCCGGCCTCGGCCATCTCGTGATAGAGATCGTTGCCTTCACGCGTGCGCTCGCCGACGCCCGCGAACACCGAGACGCCGCCGTGCAGCTTCGCGATGTTGTTGATCAGCTCCATGATCACGACCGTCTTGCCGACGCCGGCTCCGCCGAACGCGCCGACCTTGCCGCCCTTGAGGAACGGGCAGATGAGGTCGATGACCTTGATGCCGGTGGTGAGCAACTGCGGGCTGGTGGACTGGTCCACGAGCGCCGGGGCCTGGCGGTGGATCGGGTAATACTTGTCGGCCTTGACCGGTCCGCGCTCGTCGACCGGTTGCCCGGTGACGTCGAACACGCGGCCCATGACACCTTCGCCGACGGGCATGGAGATCGGGGCGCCGAGGTCGAGGACCTCCTGCCCGCGCTTCAGGCCTTCCGTGGTGCTCATCGCGACGGCACGCACCCAGTTGCCGCCGAGATGCTGCTGCACCTCGAGCGTCAGCTTGGTCGCCGCGCCGCCGGGCGGAGTGAAGTCGATGGTCAGCGCGTTGTAGATCGCCGGGAGTGAACCCGAGAATTCCACGTCCACGACGGGACCGATGATCTGGACGATTTTACCTTTGCTCATGGGCGTTGGATGAAGGATCGGAGTGAAAGTGTTCGGCTCAGCCCATCGCCATCGCGGCGCTGGTGATCTCGAGGAGTTCCTTGGTGATGTTGGCCTGCCGCAGCTTGTTGTACTCGAGGGTGAGGTCCTTGATGAGCTGCTTGGCGTTGTCGGTCGCGTTCTTCATCGCGACCATGCGCGCGGACTGCTCGGACGCCTTGGCCTCCTGGAGGAACTGGAAGACCTGGTAGTTCAAGTAGTGCGGCAACAGGTTGCCGAGCACATCGGCCGCGCGGGGCTCGAAGACGTACTCACGCGAGGCGTCACCGAGGTCCTGCGCCTCGTTGTGGCCGCCGACGCCGGCTTCCAGCGCCTGGAGCTTCCCGATGGGCAGGAACTGCCGCTGCTCGGGCTTCTGCGCCAGCGTGGAGATGAAGTTGGTGAACAGCACGTCCACACGGTCGACCTTGCCCTCGAGGAAGAGGTTCTGGGCGAACTTCGAGATCGCACGCGCCTCGGCGAAGGCCGGGACGTCCTTGTAGGTGAACTCGGCGGCGAGCTCGCGCTTCAACCGGGCGACGAACTGCGAGCCCTTGCGGCCGGCACAGACGTACACGGTCGTGTTCTTGTCGAACTTGGCGGCCTCGCGCAGGAGGTTCGTGTTCAGCGCCCCGCAGAGCCCCTTGTCGGAGCTGATCAGGATGACTCCGCGCTTCTTGACCTCGCGTTGCTCCATCAACGGATGGCTGAACTCGCCCGCTCCGGCGGTCGCCGCGGCCAGCACCTCGTTCATCAACAAGGCGTAGGGGCGTCCGGAGAGCGCGGCCTGCTGCGCCTTGCGCATCTTGGCCGACGCCACCATCTGCATCGCCTTGGTGATCTGGGCGGTGTTCTTGACCGACTTGATCCGGCGGCGGATATCGCGCGTGCTGGGCATGAGCGGTTGAGGGACGGGTTTCGGTGAGACCGGCGCGGACTCAGCGGTAGCTCGGCTTGAACTCGCCCAGCGCAGCCTTCAACTCGATGGCCAAAGCGTCGCTGATGGCCTTCTCGGCCCGGATCTTCTCGACCAACGGGGCCTTACGGTCGGCCAAGAACTGGGTGAACTTGGTCTGGAAATCCTTGATCTTCTCGACCGCGACGTCGTCGAGGAAGTTGTTCTGCATCGCCCAGAGGATGGAGACCTGCGCCTCGACGGGCAGCGGGTTGTACTGGCCTTGCTTGAACAGCTCGACGATGCGCTTGCCGCGCTCGAGCGTCGCCTGGGTCTTCGCATCGAGATCGGAACCGAACTGCGCGAACGCCGCCAGCTCGCGGTACTGGGCGAGATCGAGCTTGATGCGGCCGGCCACCTGCTTCATCGCCTTGATCTGCGCGGCGGAACCGACGCGAGAGACGGACAGACCGACGGAGATCGCGGGACGGACGCCTTGGTAGAAGAGGTCGGTCTCGAGGTAGATCTGGCCGTCGGTGATGGAGATCACGTTGGTCGGGATGTACGCCGAGACGTCGCCGGCTTGGGTCTCGATGATCGGCAGGGCCGTCAACGAACCGTTGCCGTTGGCCTCGTTCACGCGACCGCTGCGCTCGAGCAGACGGCTGTGGAGGTAGAACACGTCGCCAGGATACGCCTCGCGGCCCGACGGACGCTTCAGCACGAGCGAGACCTGGCGGTAGGCGACGGCCTGCTTGGAGAGATCGTCGAAGATGATCAGGGCGTCCTGCCCGTTGTCCATGAACCACTCGCCCATCGCCGCGCCGGCGAACGGCGCGAGGTACTGGTTGGCGGCGGAATCGGAGGCCGCGGCGGCGACGACGATGGTGTCCTCCATCGCACCGGCCTTCTCGAGCTCGGCGATGACGCGGGCGATGTTCGACTGCTTCTGCCCGACCGCGACGTAGATGTTGTAGACGGGGCGGAAGCCCTTCTCACCGGAGGCCCGGCCCTGCTTGTTGATGCGGGCCTGGTTGATCATCGTGTCCACGCCGATCGTGGTCTTGCCGGTCGAGCGGTCGCCGATGATCAGCTCGCGCTGGCCGCGGCCGACGGGGATCATCGCGTCGATCGCCATGATGCCGGTCTGGAGCGGCTGGCTGACCGACTTCCGTTTCACGATGCCGGGAGCGATCTTCTCGACCGGGTAGGAGACGTCCGACTGGACCGGACCCTTGCCGTCGATCGGTTGGCCGAGCGTGTTGACCACGCGGCCGAGCAGGCCTCTGCCGACGGGGACGGAGAGCAGCTTGCCGGTGGTGCGGACCTCGGTGCCCTCGCGGACGCTGAGATAGTCGCCCAAGATGATGGCACCGACCTCGGTCTCCTCGAGGTTCAACGCGAGGCCGATGACGCCGTTGCCGAAGTCGAGCATCTCGTTGAGCATCGCGTCGGTCAGGCCTTCGATCTTGGCCACGCCGTCGGAGATCTCGCGGACGACGCCGACGTTCTGCTTGGAGACCGACGTCTTGACGCCGGCGATCTGTGCTTCGATTTCCTGGAGGATGCTGCTCATCGGATCAGTGGGAGTTGGGAGTAGAAGGGAGGGGCTGCGTCCAGCCGTTCAAAAAGTGGTTTCCAAAGCGGCCAACCGTGCGGCCACGCTACCGTCGAAGACATCGCTGCCGACCTTGATGCGGAGACCGCCGATCAACTCGGGCCGGACCCAGAAGGTGACATCCAGACCGGGGCCATAGCGCCGGGTGAGATTCGCCTTGATGGCCTCCATCAACGCCGGGGAGGTCTCGACGGCGTTCTCGACGCGGGCGCTGCGGCGGTCGAGGTCGAGCTTCACCAACCGCTGGAAGTGGGCAAGCGTCGCGGCGAAACCGCGCGGGCGGCGGTCGATGACGGCGGTGACGGTCTGGCGGACCTTGCCCTCGTCCAAGAGGCCGTCGACCCGACAAGCACCGAACAAGGCCTTGGCGTCACGACGGGATTGTTTGCTGATCTTCATCGAGGGCTAGGACGGAAGGGATCAGGCGGCGAGCTGTTTGTTCGTCTCCTCGGCCAGACGCTGCTGGTCCTCGAAGCTCAGGATCTTGCCGGACACCCTGGCGCTCGCGGCGACCACCAGTTTACCGAACTCCTTGCGGAGCTCGCCCTTGAGGCGGACCAGCTCGGCGTCGCCGGCTTGGCGGGCCTTGGCGAGGATGTCGGCGGCATCGGCCACGGCCTTCTGGCGCTCGACCTCGGAGATCTTGGCCGAAGCAGCACGGGCTTCCTCGATGATCTTGTTGGCCTGGAGACCGGCCTGGTTCAGCAGCTCCTGCGACTTGGCTTGGGCGTTGGCCAGCTCGGCCTTCGTCTTGTCGGCGTTGGCGAGGCCCTCGGCGATCAGCCGGCGACGCTCTTCGAGCATCGTCTGGATGGGCCCGACAGCCCACTTCTTCAGGATGAGGGCAACGAGGGTGAAGCTGATGGCGTTCGCGATGAGCGCCGGAACGTTCGCGCCGAACGTCTTCGCGATCTGCTCGACCGGACCGCCCTCGGCCGCCGCCAGAAGAAGGAGATGATTCATGGTGTCGCTGCTAGGAAAGGAGATGGCGCGGGGCCGGAGCCCCGCGCCGGATGGATCACTTGCCGTTCCAGAGGAACAGGGCGAAGAACACGATGCCTTCGGCGAAGGCGGTGCTCAGGATCGCTTGCACGAGGATCTTCGTGGCCGCGCCGGGATTCCGGCCGACGGCTTCGGAAGCGCTCTTGCCGATCATTCCGACACCGATGGCCGCACCGAGGGCGGCGGCGGCGACGTGGACATTACCGGTCAGGTCTGCGAGCATCATAGCGTTGTCTTTTTTTGTGTTGCACGGACGTCCCGGCAGTCGTTGCCACCGTCTGACGCCCGAAATCTTCAGTGATGGGCCGTGCCCGGTTCGTGGGCGTGCTCCTCGTCGTGCGCACAGATGAGCAGCGTGAACACCGCCGTCAGGAGCGTGAACACCAGCGCTTGGACGATGCCGACCATCAGTTCCATGAAATAGAACGGCAACGACGTCAGCCAACCGAAGACCGGCCCGCCGAGGTGCGTCATTGCTTCCAGCATGTTCTCACCGGCGAAGATGTTGCCGTAGAGACGGAAACTGAGCGACACGGGACGGAACAGGATGGAGACGATCTCCAGCAGGCCGACCGCGAAGAAGACCACGACCATCAGCACGAACAGCGGCCCGGTGGTCCCTCCTTTCGGCGCGAAGATGTGCTTGAGGAAACCGCCGATGCCGTTCGCTTGGACGGCCCAGAGGGTCCAGCAGACGAAGAACACCAACGACATGGCGAACGTCATGTTGAAGTCGGCGTTGGCTCCGCGGAGGAAAGGATCGGTCACATGGAAACCGTGGGCGGTCTGCACGCCGTAACCGATCGTGCCGACACCCGGCAACAGGCCGAACCAGTTGGTCGCCACGATGAGCAGGAAGATGGTCGCGAAGAACCAGAAGGTCCTCTTCACCAAGTCGGCCCCGAGGATGCCTTCAAGGAACTCATAGAGCCCCTCGACCAGCCACTCCCAAAAGTTCTGGGCGCCGCGCGGGACCATCTGCATGTCCTTGGTGGCGACGCGCACTGCCACGACCAGCAGCAGCGCGACCGCCCAGGTCACGACCATCGAGTTGGTCACCGGCAGCGGCCCGACATGGAACAGCACCGGCGCGGCCGTCGGAAGGCCTTCGGAAGCGTGCTCGGCGTGGGCCGCGCCCTCGGCGGCATGGGCTCCGTGTTCCGCCGCGAAACCCGCGAACGAGAACCAAGCCCACGTCGTCAGAGCCAGAAATATCCTGATCAAGCGCATGAGGTTTCAGGCGGAAAACGTGCAACCTAGGGACGCAAAGAACCCACGTCAGCAGTCGTTCTCCGAAATGAGGACATGAAGTTGTCGATACGTGAAATTTTTCACAAGAGGTTTTTTCGAGGAAGTTGAGAACATGGGCCGACGCCTGCCGCAACCTTCGTTTCCGGGCCGATTCCGCTCGCCCCGCCCTCCGTCCGCGTGCGAAATCCCGCCGATGGCGGACGACTGGACTTGGCTGCTCAAGACCGCGCACGACGAGGTGGCCGCGACCCTCCGCGCGTTGCCTGCGGAGCTCCGTCGGCACGCGGCACCGCTCCCCGTCAGCTATGAACCTTGGCCGAGCGACGAACTGGTCGAGGACGGCCTCGACCCCGACCTTCTCGGCCTCTTCGTCGGCGACGGCATCGGCGTGGCCGACGGCGAGCAGAGTCCCCTGCCCCGGCAGGTGTTCTTGTTCCTCGAAAACCTCTGGGATTTCGCGGAAGGCGACCCGAAGACCTACCGCGACGAGGTGCGCATCACGTATATCCATGAATTCGGCCATTATCTCGGTCTGGACGAGGACGAACTCGAAGCGCGCGGGCTGCTGTGAAACCGGTCGTCCCGCTCCCGGATCAGAATTTTTCCGCCCGCAGCACCCGCACATCGGATTCAAAGGCGATCATCGCGTAGCGTGGGAAGAAATCGCCGCCCAATCGCTCGAGCAACCGCTCGGCGACCTCGGGCTTCACGATGACCTCGACCTGGATGTTAGCGTATTCCGGGATGTCGGCGAGTCGCCGGCCCTGCGAACCGTCGCCCTCCACCGGGAAGAGCGTCCAGCCGTGGGCGCCGACCTCGCGGAGCAACCGGGTGACGGCGTCGCGGGCATGCGCTTCGCAGACGATCGTGACCAGCTTCATCGGATGGGTGTTCATCTTCAGGAATAGAGCCAGCGGGCGACCGCGAGGTAAGCCGGGATGCCCAACGCGATGTTGAAGGGAAAGGTGATGGCCAAGGACGCGGTCAGGTAGTAGGTCGGGTTCGCGTCGGGCAACGACATGCGGATGGCCGCCGGCGCGGCGATGTAGCTCGCGCTCGACGCGAGCACACCGAGCAAGGTCGCGCCGCCCAGCCCGAGCCCGGTGAGCTGTCCGAGCCACACGCCGAGGCAACCGTGCAGCAGCGGCATGACGATGCCGAAGGCGAGGAGGAACGGCCCGACCTTCCGCAGGTCCTCGAGCCTCCGGCCCGCGACCAGGCCCATCTCAAGCAGGAACAGCGCGAGGACGCCTTGGAACGGCGCCACGAAGAAGGGCTCGACCTTGTCCATGCCCCGCTTGCCGCACAGCGCGCCGACCACGAGCGCCCCGACGAGCAGGAAGATGCTGCGACCGAACAACGCCTCGTGCATCGCGGCCTTTAGCGAGGACATGTCCGATGCGCCGCGCTTGCTGGTGGCGAGCTTGCCGAGCACCACGCCGACGAGGATGGCCGGAGATTCCATCACCGCGAGGAACGCCGTCGCGTAGCTTTCGTAAGGTTGGTCGACGGCCTTCAGGTAGTTGGTCGCCGCGATGAAGGTCACGGCGCTCACCGATCCGTAGTGCGCGGCGATGGCCGCGGCATCCACGGCGGCGAATTTCCCGCCGAAACGCAGCAGCGGATACGTCCACAGCGGGATGAGCGCGCCGAGCGCCATGGCGGCGAGCGAGGGCAGCCAGACCTTGCCGAGGCCGGCCTCGTTGATGGCGACGCCGCCTTTGAAGCCGATCGCGACGAGCAGATAGATCGTCAGGCCCGCGTAGAGGGCCTCCGGGAACTTCAGGTCGCTCTTCGTGAGCGCGGCGACGAGCCCCAGCACGAAGAACAGGACCGCGGGCGAGAGGAGGTTCGCCGCGAGGGCGTCGAAAAAGGTCACGGCAGGGATCCCTTCCCGAAGAACACGACCTCGCCGGTGTCGAGATGGTGGATACCGCCCACCAGCCCCACCGCGCCGCTCTCGATCATCCCGCGCAGGATGGGGCTCCGCGACGAGATCTCTGCCATCACGTGCTCCACGTTGAGGACGGCGACCTTGTCGACGAACGCCGGCCCGGTGCGCGGACCGGCGCCGGCTTGCGCCTCCGCCTGCGCGACCGAAGGCCGGATCTTGGCCAACAACGCAGTCAGATGCCCGAGCTCGGTCCGGGCACAGGCGCCCTTGACCGCACCGCAGCTGGTGTGGCCGACGACCACGACCAGCTTCGCGCCGGCCGCTTTGCAGGCGTACTCCATGCTGCCGAGCACATCGTCGTTGATGACGTTGCCGGCGACCCGCGCGTTGAAGACGTCGCCGAGCCCCTGATCGAAGACCAGCTCGGACGATGCCCTCGAATCGAGGCAGCTGAGGATCACCGCGTGCGGATACTGGCCGCCGGCGGTCTTCTTGCGCAAAGCGGACCAATCGCGGGCGACGAGGTCGCCCCGCACGAACCTCGCGTTCCCTTCCTTGAGGAGCCGCAGCGACGTCTCCGGGGTCATCGCGGCCTGCGCGGCCTTGGTGCGGGCATCGCTGACCAGAAGGGGTCTGCGCGTCGCGCAACCCGTGGAGTGGGCGGCGAACACCAGGACCAGCAGCGAGGCGGAGACCGATCGGATGAGTTTCATGTCGTCGTTTGTTCGTGCGGCCGGCGGACGAAGTTGTCTGAAGAGGCCCGCGAGACCGCAAAGAAACTGTGAGCCATCCGGCCAGTTGGGTTGATTCGATAATTCCGACGTGACCGTGAGGTATATCCTAACCTTTTTCTCCAGGTCTGGAGAGACCTCGGACGGTCGTGCGATGTCCGCTGGCCGCGGGCCGCCTCATCCGGTGCTCTTCATGCCGAAGGCGATGCCGTTGACGGTCAAGGCGAGCAGCCGGCGGTGCTTCTCCGTCCGCTGGCTCTCCGGCGTGTCCCGCCATCGTTCCAAGAACTTGACCTGGAGAAGATGGAGCGGGTCGAGGTAAGGGTTGCGGAGGCGGATGGACTCCTCGAGGACCGGTTGGTTCGAGAGCAGCCGGGTCCGCTGGCAGACGGCCAGCACCCTATGGACCGAGGTCTTGTGCCCGTCCTCGATCAACCCGAACACCCTCTCCCGGACCGCGTCCGATCGGACCATCGCCGCATACCTACGGGCGATGCCCAGGTCGGACTTCGCCAACGACATCGCGGCGTTGTCGATCAGGGACGTGAAGAACGGCCACCGCTGGTACATCTCGCGGAGGAGACCGAGCCCCTCCGGATCGGTCCGCACGAAACCGTCGAGGCCCTGGCCTATCCCGTACCAAGCGGAGAGCAGATGGCGCGATTGCGTCCACGAGAGCACCCACGGGATCGCGCACAGCTGGCGGATGTCGCGGGTCTGCTGGCGTCTCGCCGGGCGGGACCCGATGCGCAGGTGCTCGATCAGGTCGATGGGCGTCGCTTCCCAGAAGTAGTCCGCGAACCCGGGGGTCCCGAACACAAGCTGGCGATAGGCATCGGACGAAGAGCGCGCCAAGACCTGCATCGCCGACTCCCACCGCGGCAGGTCTCCGGGCCGGAGACCGGGCCCGGGCAAGCAGTTGGCGGCGATGACGGCCGAGGTGAGCTGCTCCAGGTTCCTCCGGGCGATCGCCGGGTTGGCGTACTTCAGGGAGATGACCTCGCCCTGCTCGGTGATCCGGATGTGGCAGTTGTGGGCGGCGTCGGGCCGGGCCCGTAACGCTCGGTAGCTCGCGCCGCCGCCGCGATCGATGCTGCCGCCCTTCCCGTGGAAGAAGCGGAGCTGGACGCCGGATCGGTCCGCGAGCGCGGCCATGGTCTTCTGCGCCTGGTAGAGCGCCCAGTTCGCCGCGAGATAGCCGCCGTCTTTGTTCGAGTCGGAGTAGCCGAGCATGACCTCCTGGATCCCGCCGCGGCGTCCGAGATGGAGGCGGTAGTCCGGGTCTTCCCAGAGCTCGCCGAGGATGCGCGGCGCGTTCTCGAGGTCCTCGATGGTCTCGAACAGGGGCACGATGTCCACGCGGTCGAGACGTGCCTTCTTCGCCGCCTTCATCAACGTGAGGAGATCGTCCGCGCTCCGCGTCATGCTGAGGATGAAGCGGTCCGCCGCGGCGCCTCCATGCTCGGATTGCAGGTGGCGCATCGTCTGCAGCTCGGCGGCGATCTCTTCCGGAGCCGACCCGAGCTTCGAGCTGTGGTCGCGGAAATCCAGTCCCGCCAGATGGAACCCGAAGACCTGCGCCTGGGTGATCAACCGCTAGATCCGCCCCTTCGCCGCGCGCCGCGCACCCACCTGCTCCAGGTCCCGGCGGATCGCGGCCAGGTCCTCCACGAACTCCGCCGCGGATCGATACCGGCCACCCAGACGGTCGCGGACCCGGCGCAGGCGACGTCGGAACCCTTCATAGGGTTGGAACGGATCCCGTCGGGCCGGGGCAACCTCCTTGTCCGGCACCGGTAACAGCTCGGTCGAGTGGGTCAGCTCCCGGATGAGATGGTCGCATTCGCCGCGATAGAACGCGACCACCGCCCCGTGGTTCAGCTCAGCGACCGCGAGGCTGGTCTCCGGCGTGACGAACGGATGCCCGTCGCGATCACCGCCGACCCAGCTCGCGAACGTGAGGAAAGCCCGCTCACGCCGGAGGCCGGGGTATGCCGCCTGCAGTTCCGCGTCGAAGGCGGCGTAGAAATCAGCGGTCGCCTGGAAGATGGTCCGCTCGAAGAAGAACAACGCGTTCTCCGCTTCGTCGATCGGTCCCACCCGGCGTTCGCGGACCTCTTCGGTCAGCCAGAGCGCCTCCAGGATCTCGTCCGCCCGTCCATGCTGGAGCCCAGGCGGATCAGGTGGTCCAAGGCGGAACGGCGACGGGCCTCCGTCGGATGGGCGGTGAGCACCGGCTGGACCTGCAGCAGGTCGAGACACGCCTGGACACGGGCCGCGGGCACGTCCGCCTTCTTCAGTTCCCGGAAGAGCCATGCCGACGACTGGGCCGCATGGGGCGTCGCCTGGAGGTGCCGTATGCGCGCGCGCTCCTCGCAGAGGTTGGCCAACTGGAAGAAAAGGCTGAAGGCATGCGCCACCTGGTGGGCATCCTCGACGGACAACGACGCGGTCGCGCGCGACAACGCGCGGGTGTCCTCGCCGCCCCGGTCCCGCCGGCGGCGCCTCGACCGGATCCAGGTCTTCCGGCCACGCGAACCGCACCATCACCGCCATCAACGCCGCGGCCAGCAAGGAGTACCCGACATGGTAGGCCAGCCCGACCGGCAGGAAGCCGAGCACGAGCGGATGGATCTTCTCCCAGTTCCAGAAGTCCTGGTGGAGAAGGTAGAACACCGCGACCAGCAGGGTGAGCGAGAGGCGCTTTTTAATGGGATCTGTCAGGTCAGAAAGCGAACCGCTGCCAGATCTCGGAGCCTCCCAAGATCAGCGCGCCGAAGAAGCCGAGGCAAAGCGCGAACGCGAAGCAGCCCGCGAGGAAGACCGCTCCGTCCCGCTCCAGACCCGCGGCCGCGAGCAGGACGATGGTGACGGCCGGGAAGGCGTTGCTGAACGGCACCGGCAGCGGCAGGAGCAGGAGCGCGCCGCAGACCAAGATGACGGCCCCGCTGACCCGTTGGAACACGGCCGGGAACTCGGGGTAGAAGAGACGGGGCCGCAGCAGCTTCTCGATCCGGCACAGGATCCGGCTCGACGCCAAAAGGATCTTCGGAAGGAACCGGGCAGGCAGCACCCGCGCCTCCACCCGCGCCGGCAACCAAGGCTTTTGGGCCAGCGCCATGCGCAGGCCGAGCAACGCGATCAACGAACCGAACAGCGTCGACAACCCCGGCAACGGGACCGGGGTGATGAACGGGAACGCCAAGAACAACAAGACGGCGTTGTGGCCGCGCAGCTGAAGCACATCGGTCAGTTCACCGAGCCGGACGGGGCGGTCCGAGAACCGCGCCGCCAACCGGGCAAGCTGACCGGAAAGGGCACGCTTCAACGGGTCCGGGCGAGGAACCGCCGCCGGGGTGTTTTCTCCCTCCACCGGGACAGGGACGAGGATCGCGACGGGAGTCTTCATGCAGATGAACGGCGCAGATCCCGGAGTTGCTCGCGGAGGGTGTCCAAAGCGGTCTGCAGGGCCGCGACCTGGCGGTCCACGGCATCGATGCGGGCGGCCTCGTCCCCGGGGCCGGCAGACTTCGCCGATCCCGCCCGCAACCGCTCGGATTGTTCGGCGTGCGCCTCGGTCATGCTGTGGGTGATCACCCCGATGAACAGGTTCAGGATGATCATCGTGCCGAACACGATGAAGGTGACGAAGTAGACCGACACGACGAGACCCGGCGAATGGACCAAGGCGCCGGTGAAGAACTCGCCCCAGTTGTCCAGCGTCACGGTGCGGAAGAGGGTGAACAGCGCCGCGGGCAAGGTGGCGAAGTCGGCCTGCCCCGCTTTCCCGAAGAGATGCACCCCCGCCACCGCGTAGATGTAGAAGAGCAGGCCCAGCAGCAGGCTGACGTAGCCCATGGCGGAGAGGCTCTTGATGAGGGCGCCGACCAACAGCTGGAGCTTGGGCAACGCGGTGACCAACCGCAGCACCCGCAACACCCGGACCGTCCGCAGCACCGCCGCGAACGGTCCGACCGACGGCACGAGGCAAAGGACGACGATCAGGGCGTCGAACACGTTCCAACCGTCGCGGAAATGGTCGGCAAGACGCCGGCCATGCCCGATGAGCTTCAGCGCCAGCTCCGCGACGAAGATGCACAGCACCGCCGCATCGAGACCGGCGAACAGGGCCCGGTGCCGGGCCAGCAGACCCGCGTCCGTCTCCAATCCGGCGAGCACGCCGGAGAAGACGATCGTCCCGATGACGAGGACCCGGAACGGCCCCGAGCCGGTGATCGATTTCGCGACCTGTGTCATGACCGCATCGCGGGTCCGGACGGAGCGGCGGACGTGGCGACGGCCTTCGGCCGCAGCAGCGACATCACCACGGATGTCGCCAGGACCAACACGATGACGCCGAGCGAGACATGGGTGTCGATCTTCCACGCGGTGTGGGCGAGGACCATCTTCACGCCGACGAAGGTGAGCACCACGCCGAGCCCGATCTTCAGATAGTGGAACTTGTCCATCACGCCCGCCAACGCGAAATACAGCGAGCGCAGCCCGAGGATCGCGAAGACGTTCGAGGTGTAGACGATGAACGGGTCCTTGGTGACCGCGAAGATGGCCGGGATCGAGTCCACCGCGAAGATCACGTCGGAGATCTCGACCAGCAACAGGGCCACGAAAAGGGGCGTGGCCTTGCGGACGCCGTCCTCGCGCACGAAGAACTTGTCCCCGCGGTAGTCCGGCGTCACCGGCATGAGCCGCTTGAACCAGCGCACCACCGGGTTGCGCTCGGGATGGATCTCCTCGTCGCGCTTCACGATCATCTTGATGCCCGTGAGGATGAGGAACCCGCCGAAGATGTAGATGACCCACGAGAACTTCGTGATCAACGCGGCACCGAGCACGATCATGACCGCCCTCATGACGAGCGCCCCGAGGATGCCCCAGAACAGCACCTTGTGCTGGTAGAGCGCCGGCACCGCGAAATAGGAGAACAGCAGCGCGAAGACGAACACGTTGTCCACGCTCAGCGATTTCTCGATCACGTAGCCGGTGAAGAACTCCAGCCCCTTGTCGTTGCCCATGAAGTGGGCGATCCCGAGGTTGAAGAGCATCGCCATGGCCACCCATACGACCGTCCAAGAGATGGATTCCTTGAACGTGACCACGTGGGTCTTGCGATGGAACACACCGAGGTCCAAGGCGAGCATCGCCAGGACGAATAGGTTGAAGCCGACCCAGAGCCAGATTGATTCAGTCATGTTGATTGGAAAGTGATCAGGGATTCCGTCCGTCGCCGGGACGGCGAGGGCCACCGGCCCGGGGCAGCAGCGAGACCAGCATGGCGACCGACGCGATCCCCATCAGGGTGATGATGGACGCTGCCGTGAGCTTCTCGGACGCCCCGGACGCCACCGCGGTCCAGCTCACGCTCGCCCGGCACGCGAACACCACGAAGAGGAGCGCCGTCATGCCGGAGGCGGCCCACCGGGCCCACCGGAGCCCGCGCACCATCAGCCAACCGCACACGACGGAAAGCGATCCGAACGCGCCGCCCGACATCAGGGCGGTGGCGGCCTTCTCCGGGTTCGACAGGTAGCCGGCGCCTCCCATGGCGAAGA
>CAIWVP010000155.1 GCA_903916195.1 uncultured Verrucomicrobiota bacterium
CTTGGCCGGGCGCTGGTAGCTGGCGAAATCCAGCTCGGGCAGCAACGCGAGCTTGTCGTAATCGGCGAGGATCATGCCCTTGCTGCCGACGAAGAGCGTGCCGTTGCCCCATTTGGGCAGCTTGCCCTCGGCGAACTGCGGCGGTCGCTTGTCGCCGTGGTACCAGCGGAGCTTCACCGGGGGCTTCACTCCGCGCGCCGGGTAGAGGTACTCGACGACCAGCCAGGTGGGCGGGCTTTCCGGATCGGGTGCCGGGCCGTCGACCACGCGGACGCGTTCCGGCGAGCTGAGCCCGAGCGCCCAGTGCGAGAGATCGAAGTGGTGGCAGCCGAGGTCCGCCAAGGTGCCGCCGCCGAAGGCCCACCAGTTGCGCCAGACGAAGGGCAGATAATCCGGCGAATACGGACGCGCCTCGACCGGACCGAGCCAGAGGTCGTAATCGAGGTCCTTGGGCACGGCCGGCGTGGCGGTCGGACGCTTCTTGCCGCCGAAACCGCCGCCCACCCAGACGTGCACCTCGGCGACCTCGCCGATGGCGCCGGCCTGGATCAGCTCGACCACGCGGCGGTAGTTGGCGCCGCCGTGGATCTGGGTGCCGATCTGGGTGACCAGCTTCTTCTTGCGCGCCAGCTCGGTGACGTAGCGGACCTCGGCGATGGTCCGGGCCAGCGGCTTCTCGCAGTACACATGGCGGCCGGAGTGCAGCGCGGCGGCGCTGATGACGGCGTGCGTGTGGTCGGGCGTGCCGACGACGACGGCGTCGATGCCCTTGAGGTCGATCACCCGGCGATAATCGTTGAACCGCTTGGCGCCGGGATGCGAGACGGCGGCCTTGCCGAGGAAGGTGGAATCGACGTCGCAGAGCGCGACGACGTTCTCGTGGGAGACGTTGTCGAGGTCGTAGCGCGCCTGGTTGGCGGTGCCGATCATCGCCAGGTTGAGCTTCTCGTTCGGCGAGACGGCCCACGCCGGACCGGCGTAGGTGAGGATCTTGGTGAACGCGGCCGCCTGGGCGGTGCGCGTGATGAAACGGCGGCGGGAGATGGGGGAAGGCATGATGACGGGACTTTTTCTAGTCGCCCGCACCGGCCGAGCCAAGCCCCTATTCCGGGCAACCGTCGGGTCGGTCCTTCTGCGCCGGGATGAACGGCCGGCGGAAGGCCTCGGTGAAATCGTATCCGCCCTTGAAGTCGTCGCGGCTGTCCTGCTCGGTCTTCGAGAGGATCTCGTGCTCGACGAGGTTGAAGACCAGGTCGCCGAAATCTTCGCAGCGCTTCACGCCCCAGTCCTCCAGGACGCAGCAGGCCATCGGACCGAACTGCTCAAGCGCGAAGTCCCGGATGCCGGCGAGCAGCTCCTGTCCGCTGACGTGGCGGGGCTGGCCGCTGTTGGCCTTGAGCACGGCGCGCTGGGTGTGGTCGAGCGCCTCGCGCACGAAATGGTAGGCCTCGCGCGGGAAGCGCGGGTCCTTGACCAGGACGGGCTCGAGGGCGTTGTCGAAATCTTGCGGCATGTCAGCGAGCGGTTCCGGCGGACGAGGCCGTGGGCAGCGGCGGCAGCGGTTCCGGCGGACGCGCCGCCAGCCACGCCTTGCCCAGGAGCCCGGTGATGACGAGCGCCAAGAAGGCCAGGAGCACCCATCGCTCTTGCTTGGTCAGCATGGTCATCGCGGGGAGGGTAGCGCAGATCCGGCCGTCCGGGAACAGGCGGTCGGTCACGCGGCGATGAGGTTCACCATCTTCTTCGGCACGACGATCACCTTCTTGATCGTCTTGCCGGCGAGGAAGGGCTGGGCCTTCTCGGCGGCGCGGGCAGCGGCCTCGAGCTCGTCGTGGGTCGCACCGGCGGGCACGCGGATGACGTCCCGCAGCTTGCCGTTCACCTGCACCGGGATCTCCAAGGTGTCCTCAACGAGCAGCGCCGGGTCGAACTTCGGCCAAGGCGAATAGGACAACGAATCCAAGATCCCGGCTCCAAGATCCGAGGCCGTGCCCGCGCCGGCGGTCCCGGTCTTGGACATCCTTTGCCAGAGCTCCTCCGCGAGGTGCGGCGCGAAGGGCGCGAGCAGCTGGAGGAACGGGCGCAGCACGGAGGCCGGCTTGGTCTGCCAGGTCATCGCCTCGTTCACGAAGATCATCATCGTGGAGATGGCGGTGTTGAAGCGCAGCGCGTCGAGGTCCTCGGTGACCTTCTTGATGCAGGCGTGCAGCGCCTTGAGCTGTGCGGCCTCGGGGGCGATGTCGCCGATCCTCGGGTCGAGCTCGATGAGGCCGAGCAGCCCCTTCTTCTGTTCCTCGTCGGCCGTGACCTCGGCGAGCTCGTAGGCGGTCTCGGACCGTTCGTCGACAAAGAGCCGCCAGACGCGGCCGAGGAAGCGGTACACGCCCTCGACGCCGCGGGTGTTCCAAGGCTTCACGTCCTGCAGCGGGCCCATGAACATCTCGTAGAGCCGGAAGGCGTCCGCGCCGAACTCGGCCAGCACGTCGTCGGGGTTCACCACGTTGCCGCGGGATTTCGACATCTTCTGGCCGTCCTCGCCGAGGATGATGCCCTGGTTGACGAGCTTGTAGAAAGGCTCCGCGGTGGAGACGTGGCCGAGGTCGAACAGCACCTTGTGCCAGAAGCGCGCGTACAACAGATGCAGCACGGCGTGCTCGGTGCCGCCGACGTACAGATCCACGCCGGGAGTCGTTGGCTTGGTTGCAGGTTGCAGGTCGCAGGTCGCAGGTTGACCGGTGGTCGGGTCCAACTTGCAACCTTCAACCTTCAACTTGGAACCCACCGTCCCCATCCAGTAGCTCTCCGCTTCCGTGCCGACGAAGGCGGCGGCATTCTGGTTGTCGGCGTAGCGGAGGTAATACCAGCAGCTGCCGGCCCATTGCGGCATGGTGTTGGTCTCGCGCACGGAACCGTCGGGCAGGTTCAGCCAATCCGTCGCGCGGGCGAGCGGCGGTTGTCCGTCGGCGGTGGGCTTGTAGTCCTCGAGCGCGGGCGGCAGCAGGGGTAGCGCGCTTTCCGGCAAGGCCTGGTGCTGGAGCACTCCGCTGGCATCGCGCTTCCAGAGGATGGGGAACGGCTCGCCCCAGTAGCGCTGCCGGCTGAAGAGCCAGTCGCGCAGCTTGAAGTTCACCATCTTCTTGCCGAGGCCCTTCGCTTCGAGCCAAGCGGTGATCTTCGCTTTGGCTTCGGCCGTGGACAGCCCGTCGAGCGAGACGTCGGAGCCGGCCGAGTTGACCGCGGTGCCGTCGTCGGTGAAGCCCTTCCAATCGGTCTTCGAGTCCGGCGGCTGGACGACCTGGACGACCGGCAGGCCGAACTTCTCGGCGAACTCGAAGTCGCGCTCGTCATGCGCCGGCACGGCCATGATCGCGCCGGTGCCGTAGCTCGCGAGCACGTAGTCGGCGATCCAGACGGGGATCTTCTCGCCGTTGACCGGGTTGACGGCATAGGCGCCGGTGAAGACGCCGGTCTTCTCCTTCGCCAGCTCGGTGCGTTCGAGGTCGGACCGGCCGGCAGCGAATCCTTGGTATTGCTTCACGGCTCCGGCCTGTTCTGCCGTGGTGATCTCCTTCACCCGCGCGTGTTCGGGCGAGAGGACCATGTAGGTCGCGCCGAACAAAGTGTCCGGCCGCGTCGTGAACACGGTGACCTTGGACTGCGAGCCTTGGACCTGGAACTCGACCCAGGCGCCTTCGCTGCGGCCGATCCAGTTCCGCTGCATCTCCTTCAGCGAATCGGACCACTCGATGGTGTCGAGGTCGGTGAGCAGGCGTTCGGCGAGGGCGGTGATGCGGAGCATCCATTGCTTCATCGGCCTGCGGATGACCGGGAAGCCGCCGACCTCGCTCTTGCCGTCGATGACCTCCTCGTTGGCCAGCACGGTGCCGAGCTCGGGGCACCAGTTCACCGGCGCCTCGCTCACGAAGGCGAGGCGCTTGGAATCGCGATAGGCGCGCTTTGCGTCCTCGCTGTCGCACCCGGTCGGGAAGCGGAGCGTGCCGATCGGCACCGCCTTGCCGGTCTCCGGATCGACCCAGGCGTTGTAGAGCTGGAGGAAGATCCACTGCGTCCAGCGGAAGTAATCAGGGTCCGTGGTGGCCAGTTCGCGCGACCAGTCGTAGCTGAAGCCGAGCGACTTGATCTGGCGGGTGAAGTTGGCGATGTTTTCCTCGGTGGTCTTGCGCGGATGCTGGCCGGTCTTCACCGCGTACTGCTCGGCGGGCAGGCCGAAGGAATCCCATCCCATCGGATGCAGCACGTTGAGGCCCTGCGCGCGGCGGTAGCGGGCGAGGATGTCCGTCGCGGTGTAGCCCTCCGGATGACCGACGTGCAGGCCGGCGCCCGACGGGTAGGGGAACATGTCGAGGATGTAGAACTTGGGCGGGAGCTCGGCGGCCGACGGCGTCTTGCCGGCCAGGCCGTGGCGCGCGCCGAACGGATGTCCGGCGGGCACGGAATCCCCGGGGTTCCACGCGCGGAACGTCTGCTCGACGTCCCAACGCTGCTGCCACTTCGGTTCGATGAGGTGAAACGGATACTGTCGCCGCGCCATAAGGGCGGGGACCGTAGGGCAGCCGCGGCAAAGCGGGCAACGGCGGAAGTCGTGACGCGCGGGCACAGTTGCGGCCGGGCGGCCTCTCGCGGAGATTCCGCCCGCCGATGTCCTCCCACGCCGCTCCGCTCCGGCTCCTGCTCGAGGTCTCCGTCCGCTCGGCGTGGCGGCGGCTGGTGGCGTTGCGCGAACAATCGTGGCTGCTGCTCGGGTTGATCGTGGTGTTCTTGGCCGGCTACGCCGTGCTGGCGTTCGCGCTGTTCCATTTCGGGCTGCGCTTCCTCGGCAAGTTCCCGGGCATCGGCGGCCTTCTGGTGGAGCGGTTGTTGTTCCTGCTGTTCGCCTTCCTGTTCGCGCTGCTGCTGCTGTCGAACCTGGTGATCAGCTACACGAACCTCTTCCGCAACCGCGAGACGTCGTTCCTGCTCACCTTGCCGGTGCCGACGCGCACGGTGTTCCAGTGGAAGCTGCTGGAATCGACGCTGCTGGCCTCGTGGGCCTTCCTCTTCCTCATCGCGCCGATGCTGGTGGCGTACGGCTTGGTGAACAACGTGGCCTGGTTCTTCTATCCGGCGATCGTGGTGCTGGTGGCTCTGTTCATCGTGCTGCCGGGCGCTGCGGGGGCCGGGTTGTCCATCCTGCTGGCGCGGCATCTGGACCGCCGCGCGTTCCAGGTGCTGCTGATCGGCGCCCTGCTGGCGGTCGTGGCGGTGGTGCTATCCAAGTTCCGGCCGGAGGTGGTCAAGGACGACGAGCTGGAGACGCGCGTGCTGGCGGTGATCGACCGGTTGCTGGAGAACACCCGGTTCGCGCAGTTCCCGCTGCTGCCGAGCTACTGGCTGAGCGCCAGCGTGCAGAACATGGCGGAGGGCGCGCTGAGGTCGGCGGGCTTCTTCGCGCTGGTCCTGCTGAGCCACGCGCTCTTCTTCGGCATGTTGGCGACCACGCGGCTGGGGCCCGCCTTCTACGAGGCGTCGAGCGTGGTGCAGAGCCGCGGGAGCATGTTCGCGCGGTGGCTGTGGTTCCAGCGGGTGGAGGAGCGCCGGCGCGCCACCGCGAAGCTCAGCCTGCTGCTGCGGCCGCGCGACTGGATGGACGCGGTGCTCGGCTGGCGCGGGATCCTGCCATCGGATGTCCGCGCACTGGTGGCCAAGGACCTGCGGGTCTTCTGGCGCGACACGGCGCAGTGGGGCCAGACGCTGATGCTCTTCGGCCTGCTGACGGTGTACATCATCAACCTCCGGCATTTCACCCGGCAGCTCGATTCCCCCTTCTGGATCTCGCTGGTGAGCTACCTGAACCTCGGCGCCTGCGCGCTGAACCTGGCGACCATCACCACGCGGTTCGTGTTCCCGCAGTTCTCGCTGGAAGGGAAGCGCGTGTGGGTCGTGGGCCTCGCGCCGCTCGGGCTCGTCGCGGTCGTGCGGCTCAAGTTCTGGTGCGCGACGGCCGCGACGCTCGTCGTGATGCAGGTGCTGACGCTGCTGTCCTGCACGTTGCTGCATCTCGGGCCGGCGCGGACGGCGTTCTTCGCGGCGACGGTGACGGTGATGACCTTCGTGCTGAACGCCCTGGCGGTCGGCCTGGGGGCGTTGTACCCGGACTTCAAGGAGACCAACCCGAGCAAGATCGTGAGCGGTTTCGGCGGCACGTTCTGCCTGGTGCTGAGCTTCCTTTACATCGTCGTGTCGGTCGTGCTGCTGGCCTTGGGCAGCCCGTGGGGCTGGAGCCCCAACTCGATGGACGACTTCGAGCCGGGCAAGGCGGCGTTCTCCTGGACGGTGTTCCTCCTGATGAGCGCGCTGGCCGGCTGGCTCCCGCTACGCCTCGGCTTGCGCAAGGTCGAGGACACCGAGCTCTGACCCGCGATGGGACCGGTGGTCGGCGCCGATGATCGCCGATCAGCGGTTCTCTCCTCCGTCCGATAAAACGAAGACGCCCGGGGCCGGTCGGCCTCGGGCGTCCGCGATCGAAGTGGTGGAGAGGACGGGTAACGCTCCCGCATGGCCTTGCTTGCAAAGCAAGTGCATTACTTGTCTGCCACCTCCCCACGGTGGGCCGACCGCCGAAGCGGGCAGCGCCGTGAAATTGTTCGACGCTTCCGCGGTCGTCGAGCCGTTTCTTGCGGGCGCTGGAGGCCGCGATGAAGCGGGGCTCGCCAAAGTCGCCGTGGAGGATTTCCATCGCCTCATGAGATCCCGGTCCTTGCTGTCCGCCCTCCCGGTCGCCGTTGGCCTGCTCGTGTGCTCCCGCGACGGGCTCGGCGCGGAGACGGCGCCGCCGTGGCCGGGCGACGCCTGGCGGCGCGAGCACCGTGTCATCGACCTGCACCAGCACATCGACGGCACGGCGGAGCGCACGTCGCGCGCGGTGCGGATCATGGACCGCTCGGGCATCGGCATCGGCGCGAACCTCAGCGGCGGCGTGGTGACCGCGAAGCCGGGCGAGAAGTCGGGGTTCGAACGGATGAAGGCGCTGGCCGACCAGGTCGCGCCCGGCCGCTTCGTGCAGTATTTCAACCTGGACTACGCGGGCTGGGACGAACCGGGCTTCGCCGAGCGCGCTGTGAAGCAGGTCGAGCGTGCCCAAGAGCTCGGTGCGGCCGGCTTCAAGGAGTGGAAGCGGCTCGGGCTCTATCTGCGCGACGGCAAGGGCGAGCTCATCAAGATCGACCACCCGAAGCTCGACGGTGTCTGGCGGCGTTGTGGCGAGTTGGGATTGCCGGTGAGCATCCACGTCGCCGATCCGCGCGCCTTCTGGCTGCCGTTCGACAAAGAGAACGAGCGTTGGCGCGAGCTGCGCGACCATCGGCCGTGGTGGTTCGGCGACGCGAAGAGATATCCGGCCCGCGAGGAGTTGCTGGCCGCCTTGGAACGCGTCATCGCACGCCATCCGAAGACCACGTTCGTCTGCGTCCACTTCGCCAACAACTCCGAGGACATCGACTGGGTGGATCGCCAGCTCGACGCGCATCCGAACATGCATGCCGACCTCGCCGCGCGCATCCCGGAGCTCGGGCGGCACGCGCCGGAGAAGGTCCGCCGGATGTTCACCAAGCACCAGGACCGCATCCTTTTCGCCTCCGATTTCCAGGTCTACGCCAAGCTCATCCTCGGCTCGTCCGGCGACGACGAGGATCCGACCGACGACGACGCGGCGATGTTCTTCCACAAGGAATGGCGATGGCTGGAGACGGGCGACCGCGATTGGCAGCACATGACCCAGATCCAGGGCGACTGGACCATCAGCTCCATCGGCTTGCCGCCCGAAGTGCTCCGGAAGATCTACTTCGACAACACGCGGAAGCTGCTCGTCCGTTCGCTGCCGTCCACGACCGTGAAGGCGAAACATATCGCCCGCGACTTCGCGCCGGACGGGATCTTGTCCGAGCCCGAGTGGGCGCAGGCGACGCCGTTCCGGCTCGAACAGGAGGCCGTCGACGGCCGTGCGCGTCCGGAGATCAGCACCACCTGCCGGGTGCTCTGGTCCGACCGATATCTCTATCTGAGCTACGAGAGCCCGTTCACCGAGCTGACCGACTTCGGTCCGGCACGGCCCGGCGAACGGGTCGGGAAAGGCGGATCACTATGGGACAAGGATGTCGTCGAGCTCTTCGTCGCGCCGGATCCGTCGAAGCTCACGCACTACACCGAATACGAGTGGGCACCGAACGACGAGGCGCTCGACCTGCGCCTGAAGCGGCCGGAATCGGATTTCGCGTGGAGCAGCGGCATGCAGTGGAAGGTCCGCGTCGACACGGTGAAGAAGGTCTGGACCACCGAGGTGCGGATCCCGTTGGCCGCGTTCGGCGACACGCTGCCGCAAGCCGGCACGCGTTGGCGCGCGAACCTCTACCGCATCGACCGCGCGCACCAAGCCTTCCTCGCCTCGAACCCGGTGCTCAACGGCAGCTTCCACACGCCGGACCGTTTCGGATGGCTGGAGTTCGCGCCGTGATCTCAAGGACACCGGGGGCTTCTCCTCTTGGTTCCGATGAGGATGCGGGTGTTTCGGCAGGTCGCCGACACGGAAGAACGCGGGCCGAAGTGGCGGACAGAAACAGGGAAAGCGGCGGCAGGATCTTCTGCGGGGTTCGATTGTAGGTGGCGGGCCCGATGGCTGAAGCAGCGCAGAGTCGGACCGTATCGCGGATCTGGAATCCGCAGACGCAGCGGGAGGTCAGCGGGTCGGGCCTTGCCGACGCCCTGCCGAGTGGAACTCGGCGATACAGCAGGTTACAAACCTGCGCTACGTCCGCCCGATACGCCCTCCCGCTAAGTCTGCCCGCCAGTCCAAATCGCTCTCTCCGGCAGCGTCACGTCGACCGTGACCCGCTCCGTACGCGGGTGCGATCGGACGTAGCGCAGAGTTGCACTCTGCCGTATCGCGGATCTGGAATCCGCAGACGCAGCGGCAGGTGAGCGGTCGGGCCTTGCCGACGCCCTGCCGAGTGGAACTCGGCGATACAGCAGGTTGAAAACCTGCGCTACGTCCTTCCGATACGCCCTCCCGCTAAGTCTGCCCGCCAGTCCAAATCGCTCTCTCCGGCAGCGTCACGTCGACCGTGACCCGCTCCGTACGCGGGTCCGATCGGACGTAGCGCAGAGTTGCACTCGGCTGTAGCGCGGATCTGGAATCCGCAGACGCAGCGGCAGGTGAGCGCGTCGGAATCATCCCTGCCCTGCCGAGTGCAACTCGGCGATACAGCAGGTTGACAACCTGCGCTACGTCCGCCCGATACGCCCTCCCGCTAGGTCTGCCGGCCAGTCCGGATCGTTCTCTCCGGCAGCGTCACGACGACCACGACCCGCTCCGTACGCGGGTGCGATCGGACGTAGCGCAGAGTTGCACTCTGCTGTATCGCGGATCTGGAATCCGCAGACGCAGCGGCAGGTGAGCGCGTCGGGGTCTTGCCGAGTGCAACTCGGCGAAACAGCAGGTTGCAAACCTGCGCTACGAGTGTCCGTCACTTCCGGGCGCGCCGTCTCATGCGCTCTCGCAAGTCGGGAGGTGATCGGTTTTTCCACGGGCTGGCCACGGACGCTCGAGCCCGGCCCTGCGATCCTCCGTTTCCCAGCGGCAGGGGGATGCCGCCGGAGGGCGTCGGTTGACCGGTCACTCGTCCGGCCCGCTCGGCGCCAAGGAACACTCCCACGGCATGGTTCCACGGGTGGACACGAGTTCTGATCGCGCCTTCGCGGCAAACACCGAGGCCATGTTTGCCACGGCCTCCTTCTGAACGAACCTACGGCGCGTATGGAACCAGCAATCCCCCGGGTCGTCGTGCTCGGCGCCGGGTTCGGCGGTGTGACCTTTTGCCAATCGTTCCGCCCTCCTCGCGCGGTCGTCTACCTCGTGGACCGGCAGAACCACCATCTCTTCCAGCCGCTGCTCTACCAGGTCGCGACCGCGGGCCTCTCCGCGTCGGAGATCGCCCAACCGGTCCGCGCCCTGTTCCACGACCGGCCCGATGTCCACGTCCATCTGGCGAACGTGGAGGACATCCGGCCCGCGACCCGGGAGATCGTCGTGGACGGCAGGACGCACTCGTACGACTACCTCGTCTTCGCGATGGGAGGGCGCACCAGCTACTTCGGTCATCCCGAGTGGGAAGCCTTCGCGCCCGGGCTCAAGTCGCTCGACGACGCCCAGCGCATCCGTCGCGAGCTGCTCTCCGCGTTCGAGCACGCCGAGAACACCACCGACGAGGCGGAACGCCGACGTTTGATGACCATCGTGGTCGTCGGTGGCGGCCCGACCGGCGTGGAACTGGCCGGAGCCTGCAGCGAGCTGGCCCGGCATGTCTTGCGCCGAGACTTCAAACGCATCGATCCGGCGCAGGCCAAGGTGGTGTTGATCGAGGGCAGCCCGCGGTTGCTCGGGCAGTTCCCCGAGGAACTCGGACAGGACGCCCGCGAGACGTTGGAGAAGATGGGCGTCGAGGTCCGCTGCGACACGCGGGTGAAGGACATCACCCGGGGCCGGGTCGCGCTGATGGAGGGCTCGTCGATCGAGGCGGAGAACATCCTCTGGGCTGCCGGCATCGCCGCGTCGCCGTTGACCGCGAAGCTGGGCGTCCCGCTCGACCGCGCGGGACGGGTGCTCGTGGAGCCGGACCTCAGCATCCCCGGGCATCCGGAGGTCTTCGTGATCGGTGACGCGGCCTACCTCTTGGACAAGGACGGCCAGGTCGTCCCCGGCGTGTCGCCTGCGGCGATCCAAGGGGCCAAGCACGTCGCCCGGATCATCGAGAGCGAACTGGAAGGGGCGCCCGAACGGCCTCCCTTCGACTACTGGGACAAAGGGAGCATGGCCACCATCGGTCGTTCCGCCGCGGTCGCGAAGCTCGGCCCTCTGCAGATGACCGGCTTCTTGGCTTGGACCGCGTGGTTGTTCGTCCACTTGCTCTTCCTCGTCGGGTTCCGCAACAAGGTCGCGGTGCTCTGGCAGTGGTTCTACAGCTACGTCACCTATCGCCGCGGCGCACGGATCATCACGGGCTTGAAGCGGTGAGTCGGACCCGTGGCCGGGCAGCCAGCGTCTGGGGTCTGAGGTCTGAGGTCTGAGGTCTGAGGTCTGAGGTCTGAGGTCTGAGGTCTGAGGTCTGAGGTCTGGGGTCTGGGGTCTGGGGTCTGGGGTCTGGGTGCTCAGGTTGCCCTGTTTGAAAACAAAAAGGGCCGGGGAGTTGATCCCCGGCCCTGTGAAGGTCGATGAGCGACCGGCTTAGTTCCCCGCGCGGTAGAACTTCTGCGCCGCCGCCGCCGTGTTCGGCGAGAACGGGCTGGTCGCACCGGCGACGGCCGTGAACGGACCGGCCGCGTTGTCGGCACCGAGGAGGGCGCCGGTGAACGTGATCTTGCCGTCGAGGCTGACCGCGATGGTCGGGGTGACCGTGCTGCCACCACCGAAGGTGGCGCCGTGCAGACCGACGTCCGCGACCTGCATGCTGTTCGCCGTGGAGGCCTTGGCCACCGTCGGGAACGTCACGCGGTAGGTCTTGTAGACCGCCGTGTTGGCGAACGTGAACGCCTGCGTGGTGAAGCGGGCGCTGAACGCCGCGACATTGCCCGACGCGATCGTCTGGAAGAAGACGCCGTCTTCGGAGCCTTCGATGAGGTAGCTGGCCGGATCGCGCTCAGGAGAGTCGTTGGCCGACGTGATGCTGATGGCGTTGATGATGCTGGAACCCGCGGCCGGGGTGACCGTGAACCCGGTGTTGAGCTTGTCGAAGTTCAGGTACTTCGTGCTGCTCTTGCCATCGATGACGTTCGCGACGCCTTCGGCGCCCGGGGTGTTGGCGGAGCTGCCGACGATCGTGTCTTTGGCCGACAAGACGTTCGGGCTCAGCTGCGGGAACAGGACGGCGTTATAATCCCAGAAGGCGATCAGGCCTTTGGCCGCCGAGAGGGCGGAGGGCGAGGTGCCCTTGGTGATGGAGAGCGAGTCGGCTTCGGTCAACGCCTTGTTGAACACGGCGAAGTCGTCGATGAGACCGTGGCTGACCTCGCCGCCGCCGGAACCGGAGCCCATGTAGAAGGCCTGGCTATCGGTCAGCAGCGGGTTCGTGCTCTGGCCGTTGAGGAACAGCTTGCCGTCGATGAAGATGTTCTTGTCCGCGCCCTTCTTCGTGAAGACGAAGTGGTGCCACTGCGTGGTCCACCAATCCGCGGTGCCGCTGTAGTCGGGGAACGTCGCGATGTCCGCGGTGATGCGCTGGGTGGCTCCATCGCAGCA
>CAIWVP010000156.1 GCA_903916195.1 uncultured Verrucomicrobiota bacterium
GAGGGAAGGAGCGACGGCGCGGGCGCGGACGCTGGCGCTTGCACAGACGTCCGCCGAAGCGCTTCTGTGGCGGGCGCGGACGCGGGTGCAGGTGCTGGAGAGGAGGCCGCCGCGCTCATTCACGCAGTGCCCGCCACCGGCCCGGGCCGGCGGCGCATCCGCGCTCACTTCCCGCCGGACGGGATCCACGCGTCCTTCTTCGCGCTCCAGTACACCGCGTTCTTCAACAACTGCTGGTAGGCAGGGAGGCTGTGGGCGATGCCGTCGTGGCCGAGGGTGATGCCGACGATCCGGGTCTTGGGATGCTCCACGACGAAGACCTGCGGGAAGGCTTTGTCCTTCGACTTGGAGTAGGCGGTGGCGAGGACCGTCACCGGAGTGCCGGCGGTGTCGGCCGAGTAGTAGTAGAGCTCGTCGCTGATGGTGAACTTGGCCGGCACGCCCTGGAGCAGGGCGTGAGGGGTCCCGGTGACCGAGACCTCGAACTCACCGTACTTGTCGTGACCGCGCGATCCGCCGCCAGCGAGCTCGCGGTTGTAGGCCGGCCAATCGGCCCAGTTGTACCAGAGGCCGGGATGCAACAGCACGAGGCCCTTGCCGGCATCGGCGTGGGCCTGGACGGCCGCCCGGACCGCCGGATCGGGGAACGCCTTGTTGGCGCTGATCACGAGCACGTCGGCCGCTTGGACCGAGGCGACCGAGACGTCCTGCGGCTCCAGGTAGTTCGCGGTGATCTTGCCGGTGCCGTTGAGCAGGGCGACGTCGGCGAGGTTGAACCATTTCTGATAGTCGTGCGAAGCGCCGCCGCCGATGAGCAGCGTCTTGAGGCCCGCGCCCCACTGGAGGACGGACAGCACCTTGGCGGGCGCAGGCGCGGCATCCGCGCGGGTGGAACCGCCGCCGGTGCTGTCCGCCGTGATGGCGAAGAAGGTCGGCGCCACCCCGTTGTCGTAGCTCTCGAGCGTGATCTTCTCGATGACGGCGGTGGTGTCCTTCACGTTCTTGCTGAACCACCGGACCTGGCCGCGACCCTTGGTGAACTGCGGGAGCGCCTTCGATCCGGGCACGTCCTGCGCGCCGTTGTAGTCGGCGATCTCCTGACCGTTGCGGACCACGATCTCCTGTTTGCCGCCGCCCACGTGGTGGACGGTCACCTTCATCACCGGCAACTGGTCGTCGCCGACCGCCGGAAAGGCCCAGCCGCCGACGCCGCCGAGGAAGTGCAGGCGCGATGCCGCGACACCGACCTTGGCTTCGACCCGCTGCGGGAGCGTCGTGCGCGCCCAGGAACCGGACGCGCCGCCCTTGAGCACGACGACGTTGGCGACGGACTTCAGCGGGCTCACCACATCGAACGGGATGTCGTCCACGCGCTTCATGCCGTAGCTGCGGAAGGTGACGGTCTCGTCGACGTTGTCGGGCGAGATGTACAGGCCGCGACCGCTGTTCGCGGTGAAGGCACCGGAGAGATCGATCATGCGGAAACGGTTCTCGTCGGCGCAGATGAAGGTGAGCAGGTCGCGCAGGCCGTCCGCGCCGAGCTGTTCGAAGCCCTCGGGCATGAGCGACCGGCCGCTGGAGATGCGCGACTTGATGTCGGCGGTGCGGAGCGTGAAGTCGCCGGTGGCGTTGCGGAGGACGATCTCGTTGGCGTTCTCGCGCTCGATCACGCCGTCGTAGCTCTGGTCGTCCTTGGTCTCCACGAGCGTGGAGACGAAGTTGGGCTCGACCAGGCGGTTGGGATCGACGATGTGGACCAGCAGGTCGGCCGGGCCGTGGGCGCCCATGCCGGTGAGGTTCGGGGCGAGGTTGCGGCCCTCGCTCTTGAACTGGTGGCAGCCGGCACAATTCGCGGTGAACAGCTTGTGGCCGTTCTCCGCGTTGCCGGGCTTCACGACCTCGGGGGAGAGCTTCGCGATCAGCTCATCCTTCTGCTTGGCCTCCGGGCCCTTCAGCGCGTCGATGACGGTGTTGGCGCGCTTTGCGACCGCGGCATCGGGATGGGTGCGGAGACGGTGGAGGCGGGCCGGCCCGAGCTTGAGCGGGTCGATCCGCTTCGACTCGAGCTGGTCGAGGAAGGCGTTGCTGGCGTCGGCGCGTTTCACGACCTGGCCGAACGCGGGCTCGACGACCTCGGCGGGCAGCTTGGCGAACGCCGCCACGATGGTGCCGGCGGAATCGGCCGCGGCACCGAGGGCGTCGACGACCCGCATCTGCAACGCGGGGCTCGCGCCGCTGCCGAGCAGCGCGGCGACCGCCGGGACGATCGAGGCGTCGAGCTTGCGGACGCCGATGAGATTGGCGGCCACCTGGCCGCGCACGGCGTCGCCGAGCGAGGCGTCGGCGAGCTGGGTCTCGGCGCGCGCCACGGCGGGCTTCACCTCGGCGGAGAGCTTCCCGTCGGTATCCCAGCGGGCGACCAGCGGCAGCACGGAACCGGCGGTGCGGCCCGAGGCGAGCAGCGACTTCAAGGACGCGGCGAGCGCCGGGTCCCAAACAGGTGCGGTCGCGCCCTTGAGCGCGGCGGTGTAGCCGTCGAGCGCGGCCTGCTTGAGGCCGGCAGCGGAGGCCGGCGCAGCGGCGAGCAGGGCCACGAAACGGGCGGCCTTGGCGGCGTCGGATTGGTTCGCGGCCAAGCGGGCGAGGTGGGGGACGAAGCCGGCCAAGAACGCCGGGTCCTTCGCGGCGAGGACCGCTTCGAGGTAGAGCAGAGGGTCCTTCGCCGCGGCGCCGACGGCGGCGGATTCGAGCCACTTGTCCTTCAGGCCCGGCCATGCGGCGACGACCGCGCCGGCGATCCCGCGCGTCGCGGGGAGCGAGCCGAGAGCGGATAGCGCGTTGATCTTCGCGCGTCCGTCGGGGTCGTTCAGCAGCGCTTCGACGGCCTTCGTGGCCCCGGCATCGGCGGAACCGCGCTCGCCGGCCAACCGGGCGGCGTTCTTGCGGACGGCGCCGTCGGTGTCCTTCAGCGCGCCGACGATCATCGCGTCGTCGAGACGGCCAAGGTTGTTCAGCGATTGGAGCGCCTGGATGCGGGCGTACTTCGTCGGGCCGGTCTTGAGCATCGTGGCGAGCGACGGGGCGACGGTCGCGGGCCGGGTCTCGTTGATCAGGCGGTTGGCCGTGGTGCGCACCCAGCCGTTGGGATGGGCGAGCATCTTCACGAGGCCAGCGGGGTCCTTGGCATCGAGCGCGTAGGCGGGGAGGGCCTTGGCCTCTTTGTGCTGGAGGCGCCAGAGGCGGGTGAAGTGGTGGTCGCGGTCGGGGCGGGTCGCCGCGTTGCGCGCGCCGTGGGCCGGCCCGCGGGTGTCGTTGTGGGTGGCGATCTGGTTGTAGAAGTCGACCACGTAGATCGCGCCGTCGGGACCGACCCGGCTATGGATCGGACGGAACCAATAGTCGGTGCTGGCGAGGAACTCGGTCTGCTTGCGGCCGTCCTCCTTGCGGCCCTGGTAGGTCGCGCCTTTCGGATCGAGGAACTCGTGGTGGAAGATCTGCCGGGTGGCCTCGCCCATGAAGAACGAATAGCGGTCCTCGGGCGCCCACTTCGCCGGCCAGGCGCCGCCGTCGTAGATGCACGCGCCGGCCGCCGCGGTCCAGGCGCCTACCCAGTCGATCTGGACGTACGGCTGCCGCTTCTCGTCGAAGGCGGGATAGATCTTGTTCTCCTCGATGATGTTGAGGAAGGCCTTCATGCCGCCGACCTGTCCGCGGGCGAGCACCTTCTCGGGGATGACGACGTGGCAGATCGGTTCGCCGCAGGTCGCCGTGGTGAAGACGATCTCACCGTCGGGCGCGATCTCGCAGCCCCAGGTGTTGCAGCCGCCGGCGGCGATCTGCTCGATCATCGAACCGTCCGGACGGAAGCGATAAACGCCGGCGGCGATGTCGCCGAAATCTTTTTTCCCGTCGCCCGACCGGACGTGGCCGCGGGTGTAGCCGACGGTGCCGTAGACCCAGCCGTCCGGGCCCCAGCGGAAATTGTTCAGCACGGCGTGCGTGTCGAACGTGCCCCAGCCGGTGAAGAGCGTCTCGACCTTGTCGGCCACGCCGTCGTGGTCGGTGTCGCGGATCCACAAGATGTCGGGCGCCTGGGCGACGATCACGCCGTCCTTGTAGAACACCAGCGAGGTGGGCAGCTGGAGGCCGTCGGCGAACACGGTCTTCTTGTCCATCACGCCGTCGCCGTCGGTGTCCTCGAGGATGGAGATGCGGTCCTTGGGCTTGCGGGGCTGCTTGCCGCCGACGGGGAAGTTCGACGGGTCCTGGGCGCGGTTCCAGTAGGCCTTGAAGTCGTTCTTGTTCACGTCGAGGCCGCCCGGGTACTCGGGCGTCTCGACGACCCACATCCGGCCGCGGGGATCCCAGTCGAGCGACATGATCTTCTCGGCGACGTTCTCGTCGGCCGCGAGCGTGATGTTGAACTCCGGATGGAGCTGGAGGGTCTTCACCGCTTCCTTGGCCGATCTGGGTCCGCCGGCGGGATACTTGAGGGAGGCGAGCTCCTCGGGCTTGCAGAACTCATCGGTGTCCGCGCGCTTGCCGGCCCACGCGATGCCGCGCAGCAGGACCGCGCGGTAATGCGGCGTCTGGAACGACCCGTACTCGTGGCCCGGGATGCTCACGAAGGCGCGGTACGGCGTGCTGCCGCCCTCCCACGTCTTCTCGTAGGTCCACATCTGCGGCCAGATGTTGAAGACATCGACGAAGCTCTGGGCGAGCACGTGGACGTCGGGAGAGATGTCGAGCTGGTTGTAGACCTCGTCCTTCCAGTCGAAGTTGGACGCGCCCTTGGTGATCGGGTGCTCCTGGTCGACGTAGTAGAGACCGACCTCGCCTTCGATCCACTTGGTCTTCTTCTCGCCGTCCCAGCGCCACGAGCCGCCCTGGACCTTCTTGGCCCATTCGTGCTGGTCGCCGGCGACCACGCCGTCGTGCAGCACCACCAGGCCGCCGCCGCGCTGGAGGAACTTCTCGAAGCGCGCGCGCTCCTCGCCGACGATCTTCATGCCGTCCGCCGCGAAGACGATCACGACGTCCGTGGCTTCGAGCTGCGCGGCGGTCGGGAACTCCATCGACCCGGACACCTTGGCACCGCGCTCGCCGAGCAGCTGCGTCCACTCGCCAAGGAAGCGCGGATGGTCGTGCTGGTCCGGGCCGTGGGTCTTGACGCCGGCGCGGATGAAGACGCGGAGAGGGGCCGCCGCCTGGACGGCGGCCGACAGGAAGAGCGCCGCCAAACAGGCGACGGCGAAACGGAATCGATGGCTCATAGATTGTGGCTGTCCCGGAAGCCTAGGCGGCGACGCGGCGGCGTCCATGAGTTTGCGCGCAGGCGGCATGAGGATCCTCACGACGGACGCACACGGGATCCATGGAGGACGCAGCGTGACGGGACAACCTGTGGAAGATGCCGGTGCGAGGAACAGGACGGCCATGCCTCGGAGGCACGGCGGGATGTCGTTGATGCAACGGCATCGACGGAGCAATGGCGGCAGCGGCCGGGCGGCCCGGGCCGCGGCACCGCATCATCACGGCATCCCGGGCATCTTGTCGGGCGAGACGGAAGCAAAGAACAGGAGCCGCTCGGCGACCTCTCCGAGCAGGCAGGTGGCGAACACCGCGATGCCCCAAGCCGGTGCGACGGCACCGGTCCCCATCGCGAACGGGACGAAGATCCCGCCGACCGATCCCGCGAGCAGCCGGATGGCGAGCACCGGCCGCAGCACGCCCCGTTGCAGCGACGCGGTGCGGCGCAGCTGGGTCCAGATCGTGGAATCCGAGTCGCCGTGCTTCAGGACCGAGACATCGAGGGCGAGCTTGCAGAGGTTCGCCACGATGACCACGACCGCGAGCGGTGCGGACGGCATGATCGCCAGCGCGAGCGCGGATCCGAGCACGACCGCCGAACCGAGGAAGCGCGGAGCGGTCACGCCGATGCGCCAGAACTCCCGGTGCGTGTCGGCGTAGACCATGGCTTGCGCGAACAAGGCGACCGATCCGAGCACGACCACCGGTGCCGCCCAAAGGAAGGCCGGCATGCCGCCCGCCAGGGCGAGCGGTCCGGCGGATCCTGCGGGCAGCCGGGACACCAGTGCCTCATCGCCCGCCCAGAGCAGGGCCAGCGCACCGGATGCGGCGCCGGCGAAGGCGTTCAGGGCGATGGCCTCGCGGCTGAGCCAACTCGTCCGCCAGCCCATCCACACGCGCCACGCCTTCGTCGGTCGACCGAGATGGAAGACGCTCGCAAAGAGGCCGGCGCCGAGCAGCGCGAACGATGCCGTCACGAGCCACGGGGCCTTCATCGGGGCCGTCCCTCCGATCGACATCGATGCGACGACAACGGATCCGCCGATGCCGGCCTGCGTGAGCACGAGCATGAGCACGAGCGGCCAGTGCGCCTGTTGCGGCTTCGGCCGGGAATGGTCGGCAGCGCGAAGAGCGATGCCCGGTCTCGACGTAGGCATCACGGACGTTGGGCAGGACGAAGTTCTGCCAGACCGTCAGCCGGATCTCGCCGGAGCCGTAGAGGTCCGCGATCTCCGCGAGACGGCGCATCTGCTTGGCCGTGAGCTGGCCGACCGGGACCGCGGCGCCGATCCAGTTCAGTCCACTTTGCTTTTGCGGGAAGACACCGATGTGAGGATGCGGGTCGGTCGCGGGCCGAGGATCACCGACCGCGGACCGGGCGTCGGGAGGGATGCGAAGGTGACGGGCCGACCCGCGTCGCGGCGCTCGAAGATCTCCTTGGCGAACGCCTTCGCGTCGGAGGCGACGCGGCCGCGGTGACGGGCGGCGAGCGTGATCGCCTGGCCGTTGCGCGACAAGATCCACGGGATGATGAGCGGTCTGGCCTTGGGGCCGAAATGGCCGAGGGCGGAAGCGAAAGGCACGCCGTAGAGGAGATGCGCGGCCTGGCACGCGCCGGATTCCAGGCGTTCGCGGGCCGCGGTCCAACTGGGCGCGCGGTCGAGCGTGACGGTGAGCCCGAACCGCCGGAACAGCCCGCGCTCCTGCGCCACGACCAGCGGGGCGCAGTCGGTCAGCGGGAGGAACGCGATATTGAGGGCGACAAGGCTCATCCGGAGAGGCGCCTAGCCCTTGAGCGAATGGACGGCGAAGCCCTTGGCGTACGCCTCCAGGTCGCCGGCGGGATCAAAGGTGACGCCGTCGAAGAGCGTCTCCTTGGAGGCATCGGCGCCGGCATGGATGTGGCCGATCTCCTTCATCGCCTCCTCGTAGAGGTCGCCACGCATGACCTTCTTGGCCACGCCCTCGTGGTCCGGGGCGCTGGAGACCATGCCCCAGCGGCGGAACTGCGTGAGCCACCACTTCGCGAACTTGGCCTGCGGGAAGTTGCAGTTGCGCTTGCTGAAGTGCATCGGGGTCGGGTCGGTGACGACGCGGCCGTCGCCGTAGTCGAGCTTGCCGAGGAGACGGCCGAGGATGATCTCGGGCGCGCAGTTGATGTAGTTCGGCTTGCCGACGATGGCCACCTGCTCCGGTCGGTTGGCGTCGTCATCGAGCCAGACGGAGGCGTCGTGCAGGCCCTTGAGGATGGCCTTGACGGTCTTCGGATGCTTCTCGGCGAACTCCGCGGTGAAGGCGCAGACCTTCTCCGGGTGGTCCTTCCAGATGTCCTGAGTGGTGACGGAGGTGAAGCCGATCTTGTCGGCGATGGCGCGGGCGTTCCACGGTTCACCGACACAGAAGCCGTCCATCTTGCCGACCTTCATGTTGGCGACCATCTGGGGCGGCGGGATGGTGATGAGGGAGACGTCCTTGTCGGGGTTGATGCCGCCGGCGGCGAGGTAGTAGCGCATCCACATCGCGTGCGTGCCGGGCGGGAAGGTCATCGCGAAGGTGAGCGGCTCGCCGAGCTTCTTGGCCTGGTCGACGAAGGGTTTGAGCCCCTTCGGATCGGCCCCGACCTTGCCCTTCCACTCGGACTTGAGGGTGATGGCCTGGCCGTTGCGGTTGACCATCCACGGGATGACCATCGGTTTCTTCGGCGAGCCGAGCAGGCCCATCGTGGAGGCGATGGGCATGCCGAGCAGCATGTGGGTGAACTGGTTGTCGCCGTTGCTCAGCGAATCGCGGATGGCGGCCCAGTTCGCGCCCTTCGTGACCGTGGCGTTGATGCCATACTTCTTGAAGTGGCCCTTCTCGGCCGCGATGGCGAAAGGCGAGCAATCGGTCAGCGCGATGATGCCGCAGCGGCAGTTCGCCATCTCGGGCGAATCGTCGGCGAAGACGCGGCCGGTCCAGCCGACGGGCAGGCCCGCGAGCACGGCGGCGGTGGCGGTTTGCTCAGGAAGCTCCGGCGCCCGGTATCAAGCGGAGAGGAGGCGGGTTTCAGTTTCGGGATCATGGTTCAGGGAAGCGGCGCGCAGTGCGCGCGCCTGGGTGTGGAGGTCGGTGCGGAAGATCGTGGCGAGTTGGGCCGGGGTGAACGCCGTCTTGGCCGCGCCGTCGAGCAGATGGCGCGCGATCCAGGCGGACTTGTCGGCCGACGGCGTGTTGGCGTCGTCGCGGTGGAAGACCATGAAATCCGGTGCCGGCGCGCGCCGGCCGTGCCCGTGGTCGAATCCTTCGTCGCCCGGGAACCCGCGCCGGATGACCTCGGCCGGCAACGCCAGATATCGCCGGTCGGCGAGGATCTCGACGACCTCGGGGTGGTTCACCGGATCATCGCAGAAGGCGCAGGCCTCGAGCAGCGCGACGAGCATGCCGAGATGCTCCGGTCCACGCCTCGCGACGAGATCGGCGCGGGCGAGCAACACCTTCTCGGGATGCAGCGGCGCGAGATCCATGCTCGTCGCCGGGATCCAACCGCGGCCTCCGGCGACGGCCATGCTGTTCCACGGGTCGCCGGCGCAGAAGCCGTCGAGATGCCCCGCCGCGAGGTTCACGGCCATCTGCTGGGGCGGCACGACGACGAAGCGGACGTCCTTCTCGAAGTCGGCGCCCGCCTGCGTCAGCCAGCGACGCAGCAGCATCGTGTGCGTCGAGTAGGGGGACACCGTCCCGAAGGTCAGCGTGCGGCGGCCACGGTTCGCCGCGAGGAACGGCCGGAGCGTCACGGCGTCGCGCACGCCGGCCTTCCACAGGTCCTCGCTCAGCGTGATGGCGTTGCCGTTCAGGTTCAGCACCAGCGCGGCGACCGTCTCGGTGCGGACGCAGTGGAGACCCAGCGCCAGCGCCAGCGGCAATCCGCACGGCGCGTGGGCGGCATCGAGCTCGCCGTGGACGAGCTTGTCGCGGACCGACGCCCAGCCGAGCTCGCGGCTCAACCGGACCTCGACGCCGGCCTTCGCGAACATCCCGCGCTCCTGCGCCACGACCAGCGGCGCGCAGTCGTTCAGGGGCACGAAGCCGAGCCGGATCGGCGTGGCGGAGGCCCGGGGCTTCCGCGTCGGGGCAGGCAGGGTAAGTTCTCGACGCATCAGGTCGCGTCCACCCGGACGCATGCCCGCTCCTAGCGGCGATGATGCCGGGACGGCCCACTTGGCCGGATGAGTGCTGCGAGAAGATCCGATGGATATGATGAACCCCGCTCATCGATGAAAGGCCCGCTCGACAGCCGGCAGCTCCAAGCGTTCCTGATCCTGGCCCGCACGGGCAGCTTCACCCAGACGGCGCGCGAGCTTTTCCTGACGCAGAGCGCCGTGAGCCACTCGATGAAGGCGCTCGAGACCGACATCGGTTGTCGGCTTTTGGACAGGTTGGGCAAGAAGGTGGTGCTCACGCAGGCGGGCGAGCATCTTCTTGGACACGCGGCCGTCGTGCTGCGCGAGATGGCCGCCGCGCGCGACGGGATCGAGCTGCTCGGCAAGTGGGGCCGGGGCCGCCTGCGCATCGGCGCCACCGCCTCGATCTGTCAGGTGCTGCTGCCGCCGGTGCTGCGGGAGTTCAAGGAGAGCTTCCCGCAGAGCCTCATCAACATCGAGCCGGGCGACACCCGCGAGCTCATCGCGGGGCTGGAACGGCAGCGGATGGACCTCGCGCTCGGGCTGCAGCTGCCTCCGGACGACCGCTTCGAGTTCTTGCCCGTCTTCACCGACGAGCTGGCGTTCATCGCGTCGCCGTTGCACCCGTGGGCGCAGGCCGGCGAGGTGACCCGCGCCGAGGTGGCGAAGCAGAACCTCATCATCTACCGGAAGTCCTCCCACACCTTCCGTCTCGTGGACGATTATTTCCGCAAGGAGGACGTCGTGCTCAACACGGTCATCGAGCTCGGCAGCATGGAGGCCATCAAGGAGATGGTGAAGCTGGGCCTGGGCGTGAGCATCATGGCCCCGTGGATCGCCCAGAAGGAGCTGCGCGACGGCTCCTTGGTCGCGCTGCCGCTCGGCCAGCGGAAGCTCAAGCGCGGATGGGGCGTGCTCCACTGGCGCGGCAGACGCCTGACGCTCGCCGAGGAGACCTTCGTCGGCCTGTGCCGCTCGGCGTCCGCCGACATGGTCCGGACGCCCGATGGCGAGGGATGAGCAGGGGGCGGACGAGCCGGGATCTCGGATCTTGTCACCAGCTTGTAACTTCCCCGTCATCACCTAGCATCGCGCCATGCCTACCAAGTCCCGCGTCATGGCAAAGATACTCGTGGTGGACGACGAGCCGGATGCGCTCGAGCTGGTCGGCTTCAACCTCAAAGCGGCCGGTTACGAGGTCGTCACGGCGGACGACGGCACGGACGCCCTCAAAAAGGCTCGGCAGCACGCGCCCGACCTCATCCTGCTCGACGTGATGCTGCCCGAGGTGGACGGCCTCGAGGTCTGCAAGCTTCTCCGCCGCGACCCGGCGACGTCGCAGATCCCGGTCATCATGCTCACGGCGAAGGCCGCGGAGATCGACCGCGTGCTCGGACTGGAACTGGGCGCGGACGACTACATGACGAAGCCGTTCAGCCCCCGCGAGCTGGTGCTGCGCGTGAAGAACCTCCTGCGCCGCCGCACCGACAGCGAGGAGAAGCCGGACCAGTTCAACGTGGGCGACCTCTTCATCGACGTGCCCCGCCACCTGGTCACGGTGGCCCGCAAGCGCATCGACCTCACGGCGACCGAGTTCAAGCTGCTCACCACGCTCGTCTCGCGCCGCGGCCGCGTGCAGTCGCGCGAACAGCTCCTCCGCGACGTGTGGGAATACGACAACATCATCGACACCCGCACCGTCGACACCCACATGCGCCGGCTCCGGGAAAAGCTCGGCCTCGCCTGCCGCTACCTCGACACCGTCCGCGGTGTCGGCTACCGCTTCGTGGAGAACTGAACGGCGCGGACCGGCGTCGCTTCGTCCGCTATGTGGCCGTTCCTCACCTTCCTGTCGCTCGCCGCCGGCGCGGCGGCCTTCGCTTGGTCATCGACGCGCGAGCGAGACTCCCGCTCGCGCGCCCGCCAAGCGGAGCTGGCGCTCGCGGCGCTCAAAACGGACCGCCATCTCGCGCTCACCGAGGAGCAGACCAAGCAGCAGACGGTCTTCAACAGCATGATCGAGGGTCTGCTGATCCTCGACGAGCACGGGAAGGTCCAGTTCGTGAACCCCACGCTCGGCACGCTGTTCGGTCTGGACGCCGACATCCGCGGCAGGACGCTGCTGGAGGCCCTGAGACTGCACGAATTGCAGGACGTCGCCCAGGCCGCGCTGGTCGGAGGCCGCGTCTCCGGGCATGAGATCACCTTGCCGGGCCGCGAACCCCGCGTGCTGCAGGTGAACGCGGCCAGCTTCCGCGATCCGGACCGGGCGCATGCCGGCACCATCCTCGTCTTCCACGACCTCACCCGCATCAAGCAGCTCGAGAACGTCCGCAAGGAGTTCGTCGCCAACGTCAGCCACGAGCTCCGCACGCCGCTCTCGCTCATCAAAGGCTACGTCGAGACCTTGATCGACGGGGCCAAAGACGATCCAGTCGTCGCCCTCCGTTTCCTCCACACCATCGAGAAGCACGCCGACCGCCTCAGCTTCCTCATCGAGGACCTGCTCACCATCTCCCAACTGGAGGCGGGACAGATCGTGCTCAACCTCCAGCCGATCGAACTGCGCGAACAGGCGGACCAAGTGGTGAGCGATCTGGCCGCCCGCGCCTCCGAACGCCAGGTGACGCTGCACAACGAGGTGCCGGAAGGGCTCATGGTGCGGGCCGACGGCGATCGTCTCCAACAGGTGCTCTTCAACTTGGTCGACAACGCGGTGAAGTACGGCCGGGCCGGCGGCAACGTGCGGCTCGGCGCCCGGCGGCTCGATGCCGAGCGCGTCGAAGGCTGGGTGGCGGACGACGGCCCGGGCATCCCTGCCGAGGCAAGCGAACGGGTCTTCGAGCGGTTCTATCGCGTGGACCGCGCCCGGTCCCGCGATGCCGGCGGCACCGGCCTCGGCCTCAGCATCGTGAAGCACATCGTCCAGAGCCACGGCGGCGAGGTGCGCCTCGTGAGCGAGGCCGGCAAGGGCGCGGCGTTCTACTACACGCTGCCGATGGCCTGACCGGCCCAGGACGACCGATCCGAGGCCGAAGGCGATGCCCGATGCCGCGGCCCGGATCCTTCCCGAGGGCGATGCCCTGATTGGGATCTGGAAAGCAGGAACGCCGGAGCGGATCCTTCGCAGCACCGGTTTTCCTGCTTTCCTGCTTTCCAGATTCCCTCTCCCCCTCGGCTGCGGACGGGGCGCGGAGTCGGGATCCGCCGGCGCGAGCGGAGCCGGAGAGCCCGTTCCATCCCGACCTCTCCTGTATCGTTCCGGCTCCGAGGTCTACCGCCCGGGCCGACGTTCCCGGACCTTGCCTCAACGTCCGCCGTGCAGCAGACGCTGGAGGATCTCGGGGCGCTGACGCAACACGAAGACCACCATCCCGATCATCAGCACCACCACGACGGCGACGATGAGGAGCGAGGCGTTGCGGAACGCGCGGATCTTTCCCTGGAGCTCGTCCGCTTCTTGGGTCCGGGTGGCGTGCCAGATGGCCATCTGCTCGGTCACCAACTGCTTGGCCTTCGCCGGATCGATGAGCTCGCAGACCAACCATGTCGCGGTCTTGTCCACGAACGCGGCGGTCGCCGCGGTCACTGTCTCCGCCGGCGCCGCCCCGAAGCCTCCCGTGCGCCAGTAGTCGGCGTCCTCCTGCGTCCAGAGCCGGTGGATACCTTGGTTGCGCGCGATGATCTGGAGGCGACGCCACAGCGCGGCACGGATCGCGTCGCCTTGGTCACCCCCGTCGCCCTCGTCGCCGGGAACCAGCGCCTCGGAATGGAGCAGCGCGTCGTTGCCCTCGACCATCAAACCGATCGCTCCCAGCAGCACGCCTTCGCCTTCGCCCGGCACGACCTGGAACTCGGTGAGGAACTTCTCGAGCTCTTCCGCGGGCAGCCCGCCGATCTGCCAGAGCGCCTGGAGCGCGGGCAGGTCCTCGACCGTGGCGCGCCGGGCGCTGAGGGCTGGGAGTTCCATCGAGGGACGTTGCCGCGGACAGGCCCCCGGTTCAAGGCTGACGGGACCGCACGGATGCGATCGGAAGTGGCGGACCGTCGAGGTGGTATGAGGGAAGATCCCGGTAGGCGTGCCCGAGGAGGTCGGCGGCTACTTCCTACCCATGGAGGTCGCTGGCAGGACAGATGGGGTCGCGCGGCAGCGCGGACCCTACCCACGGTGGTAGGGACGGGCTGCTGCCCGTCCGTGGATTCTTCCCCCGTCGTCGGGAGTTCCGCCTTCAGGCACCTAGAC
>CAIWVP010000157.1 GCA_903916195.1 uncultured Verrucomicrobiota bacterium
CGCAGGACAGATGGGGCTGCGCGGCAGCGCGGCCCCTACCCCACGAGGGTAGGGACGGGCTGCCGCCCGTCCGTGACTTCTCCCCGCGTCGACGGCATCGGCCCGCAGGACAGATGGGGCTGCGCGGCAGCGCGGCCCCTACCCCACGAGGGTAGGGACGGGCTGCCGCCCGTCCGTGACTTCTCCCCGCGTCGACGGCTTCGTGGCCGGTTGATCCGGGGACATCGGGCTTGCTGTCTGGCATCGTTTCCCGTGAACTCCCGCCTCGTGCTTCCCTGCCAGTACCCTGCGGAGCAGTGCCGTCGGCGAAGTCGGTTGACCTCGCCGAGGCAACCCGTATGATGATCGCCACACAGTTGTTTTCCGCCGAATGAGGCAGTTCACCGCCATCGCCAGCAATGCGTTCATGGAGTTGGTCCGGCAGCCGATCTATCTGCTGCTGCTGGCCACTTCGGCGTGTTTCTGCGTGTTCCTGTCGGCGGTGCCGTATTTCGGCTTCGGCGAGGACACCAAGCTGGTGAAGGACAGCACCCTCGCGATCACCTTGCTGGCGGGCCTGTTCACGTCCGTGCTCTGCGCCTCGGCCAGCGTGGCCCAGGAGATCCGGACCGGGACGGCGTTGACAGTGTTGTCGAAACCGGTCGGGCGGATGACCTTCCTGCTCGCGAAGTACGCGGGTCTGGCCATGGCCTTGGTGCTCATCACCTACGCGGACATGGTGGCGACCCTGATGGCGAGCCGCATGGCCTTCGACGCCTACGGCAACGCCGACGTGCAATCGTTCTCGATCTACATGGGCGCGGCGGTGCTGGCTTTCGGCGTGGGCGGCTTCACCAACTTCTTCCTCCGGCGCTCGTTCGTATCCGACACGGTGTTCTCTTTCGCGGTGTTGACGACGCTGGCGCTCTGGATCGTGGTGCAGTTCACCCGCCTGGACCGGGCGTTCGACGGACCGGCGGCGGTCGACTGGCGTCTGGTGCCCGCCGGGGTCCTGATCCTGTTCGCGTTGCTGGTGCTGGCCGGGCTGGCGCTGGTGTGCTCGACGCGACTGGACACCATCCCGACGCTGGCGGTCTGCACGGGCTTCTTCCTGTTCGGGCTGATGACCGATTATCTCTTCAAGGCCTCGGCCGACAGCGGGGTCTGGTGGGCGAATGTCGCCTACGCGGTGGTGCCGAACTGGCAGCAGTTCTGGTTGGCCGACGCGCTGGAGGACAAAAAATCGATCCCGTGGAGCTACGTGGTGAAGGCGGCCGCGTATCTCGTGTCGTACCTCGCCGCCGCCTTGGCCGCCGCGCTGATCTCCTTCGAGGACCGCGAGCTCAACTGAACACCCAAACGCAGATGAACGCTGACCCACGACCCACGGACCCCTGCCGCGACCTCGCGACGGCGTCCGTGTCCGCGGGCCCGGGGTCCGATCTCCTCTCCTGACCGATGGAAAGAAACCAATCCAAGAACGGCCTGGTCAACGTGCTCGCCCTGCTGGCGGGCGGCTTGGCGCTCGTCGTGTTGTCCCGCTACGAGAAGTCGTCCAGCGCCGAGGTCGGCGCGGTGTTCTTGCTCGTCGGCCTGCTCGTGTCGCTGGTGAGCTGGTTCCAGATGCGCCTGGAAGCGCGCGAGGAGGCCGAGCGGCTCGAGGTCGAGGCGCTGAGCCGGTCGCGCAACGATTCCGCGCTCTTCAGCGAATCCGCCGCCGAGACCTTCCCGGCGCGGCGCGCACGGGAACAGTTCGAGCGCTGGCTCGTGCCGGCTTTCGCCGTGCTGCTCTGCGCGCTCGAAGGCTTCGCCGTCTGGGTTTTCTACACCTCACTGGTCCAGGACGCCGGATCGATGTCGGCGCCGGACCCGACGTTGGCGCTGGCGGCGTTCTCCGGCATCGGTCTGGTGCTCTTCCTCCTCGGCAAGTACGCCTCGCGGTTGGCGCAGCTCGAGGATTCCCGGCTGCTGCGTCCCGGCGCCTCGGCGGTGCTGATGGGTGCGTTGATCGCCGGCGCCTCGGCGTTGGTGGCGGCGGCCGATTGGGCGGGCTATCCGCAGTACGACCGCTATCTGGCGTACGGTCTGGTGGGCCTGCTCGGGCTCGTGGCGGTCGAGACGCTCATCGCTCTCGTGTTCGAGGTCTACCGACCGCGGGTCAAGGGCAAGGCGGCCCGCCTCATCTACGAGAGCCGCATCGTCGGTCTGCTCGGCCAGAGCGGCGGGCTCTTCAGCACGGCGGCGCACGCGCTCGACTACCAGTTCGGCTTCAAGGTCAGCGAGACGTGGTTCTACAAGTTCTTCGAGGGCGCGCTGGCGAAGCTGGTCCTCGTGTGGCTGGGCATCCTCGTCGCCTGCTCGTGCGTGGTGGTGATCGAGCCGGGTGAGCAGGGGTTGCTCGAGCGCTTCGGGCGTCCGGTCGATGGCCGCGGCGTGCTGGAACCGGGCCTCAACCTGAAGTTCCCGTGGCCGGTCGACGCCGTGGCCCGCTACGACACCCGCGCGTTGCAGTCCTTCAACGTCGGCTACGTGCCCGATCCGGAGAAGGAGAAGGAGCGCACCGTGCTCTGGACCCGCGCTCACTACAAAGAGGAGTTCAATCTCCTCGTGGCCAGCCGCGAGCAACAGAGCAGCGGGGTCGACGGCGACCAGACCGTGCCGGTCAACCTCATCACCGCCAGCATCCCGGTCCAATACATCGTCCGCGACGTCCGGGCCTGGGCCTACAACCATCTGAACGCCTCGAACCTCATCGAGCGCCTGGCCAACCGCGAGGTGGTCCGGTACATGGCCAGCGTCGACATCGACAAGCTGATGAGCTTCGGGCGCCTCGAGGCCTCGGCCGACCTGAAGTCGGCCATCCAGAAGAAGGCCGACGAGGCGAAGCTCGGCGTCGAGGTCGTGTTCGTCGGCTTGCAGGACATCCATCCGCCGGTCGGCGACAAGCGGATGCCGGTGGCCGCGGCCTACGAGGCGGTGATCGGTGCGGTCGCCGAGAAGGAGGCCAAGATCCTCGCGGCGGAAGGTTACCGGGCCGAGACCTTGCCGCGCGCGGCCGCCGATGCGGCGCGCAAGCTGAACGAGGCGCACGCCGCCGCGACCCGCAAGACAGCCATCGCCGCCGGGCAGGCCGGGCAGTTCGCCCACCAGGTCGCCGCGTATGAAGCGGCGCCGAACGTCTTCCGCCAGCGCAGCTACCTCGAGGCCTTCACCAAGGCCGTGGGGCCGGCCCGCAAGCTGGTCATCGGCCCGACCAACACGCACGACGTCATCACGCTCAACCTGGAGGAGAAGTTCGACCAGAGCCTCCTCAACGTCGGTATCGACACCCCGGACAAGAAGAAGTGACCCCGCGCCATCGCCGGCGCCCTGCAAACGACAACCCCTCTCCTGCATGAAGAAAAAGAACCCGCTCACGCTGCTCGTCGGCACGCTCCTCCTGCTCATCTTCGTCGCGCTGCTGTTCTGCTTCCAGGTGCGCACCACCGAGGTCGCCGTCGTGACGACCTTCGGCAAGTTCTCGCGCAGCATCACCGAGCCCGGCCTCTACCTCCGCGCGCCGCTGCCGATCCAGAAGATCTACAAGTTCGACAACCGCCTGCAGAACTTCGAGCGCAAGTTCGAGCAGACGACCACGAAGGACGCCAAGAACCTGCTCATCACCGTCTTCATCGGTTGGAAGGTGAGCGAGCCCAAGGTCTTCTTGGAACGCTTCAACGGCGACACGCTCAAGGCTGAGCAATCGCTGGAGAACCTCGTCCGCAACGCCAAGAACGCCGTCATCGGCAGCTACAACTTCGCCGACCTCATCTCGCCCGATCCGAAGCAGGTGAAGTTCGATGCCGTCGAGGCCGACATCCTCAAGGAGCTCAAGGCGTCCGCGCAGACCACCTACGGCGTGAGCGTCGAGCTGGTCGGCATCAAGCAGCTCGGCCTGCCGGAATCGATCACCGGCAAGGTCTTCGAGCGCATGCGCGCCGAGCGCGACCGGCTGGTGAAGCAGTTCAACGGCGAGGGCGAGGCCAAGTCGCTGGAGATCCGCAGCGACGCCAACCGCAAGCGCGACGAGCTGCTCGCCAAGGCCGACGCCGATTCGCTCCGCATCCTCGGCGAGGCCGAGGCCGCCGCTTCCAAGGACTACGCCGTCTTCGAGCAGAAACCCGACCTCGCCGTCTTCCTGCTCCAGCTGAAGGCGCTCGTCGGTTCGCTCAAGGACCGCACCACGCTCGTCCTCGACGAGAAGATCCCGCCCTTGAACCTGCTCAACGCCGACAAGCCCGCCGCGAAGTGAGCCCGGACGCCCGACCGCCGACGCCCGACAGACTTTTCCTGCCATGGCCGATTCATCAAAAAAATCCGGCGACCTGAAGCTCACCGCTTCGCCCGTCACCTCGGCCGACGACGCGTCGAGCCAGGCACTCAACGAGGCGCTCGGCAGCAGCTTCATCCTCGTCCGCATCCTCATGGTGCTGCTGCTCGGGGCGTTCGCGTTCTCGTGCGTGTTCACCGTGGATCCGAACGAGGTCGCCATCGTGCTCCAGTTCGGTAAGCCCAAGGGCACCGGCACCGAGATGCTCCGGACCCAGGGCCTCCACTGGGCCTTCCCGTATCCGATCGACGAGATCGTCCGCATCCGCGTCGGCGAATCCAAGAGCGTCCGCGCGAACAAGGCCTGGTACGCCGTGACGCCCGAAGAAGAGGCGGCCGGTATCTTGCCCTCGGCCAACCCGACGCTCCGGCCCGGCGTCGACGGACACACGCTCACCAGCGACGGCAACATCCTGCACGTCCGCGCGTTGATGAAGTACCGGATCGCCGACCCGGTGACCTACGCGTTCCGGTACAAGGACGTGACCAACACGTTGGCCGACCTGCTGGACAACGCCATCTACCACGCCAGCGCCCGGTTCACCGCCGACGCCGCGTTGTACAAGGACCGCTCGTCGTTCACCGACGCCATCCGCGGCCGGCTCGCCAGCCTCGTCGAGCGCGCGGACCTCGGCGTCACGCTGGAGCCGCTCGATGTCGAGGTCTCGGCGCCGCTGTACGTGAAGGACGCCTTCGAGGAGGTCAGCAAGGCGGAGCAGGAACGCAACTCGAAGCTCCAAGGCGCCCGTGGCTACTACGACGAGACCGTCCGCAAGGCCGAGGGAGAGGCCGCGGCGATCCGCGCGGGCGGCATCGTCGCCAGCAACTCCTTGGTCCTGGCGGTCAGCTCCGAGGCGAAGTTCTTCCGGGATCAGCTGCCCTACTACCGTCAGGACCCGGCGCTCTTCCGCGAGCGCCTCCGGCTCGATTCCGTGGCCCAGGTGCTCACCAACTCCACCGACAAGTTCTTCCTCCCCGAGCGGGCCGACGGCCAGCGCCGCGAGCTCCGCATCCAGCTGAACCGCGAGCCGGTCTCGACGGCCAAGAAGGACCCGACCCAACGCTGAGCCCCGACGCCCCATGCAAGTCACCTCCCTCCTTTCCCAAGAGCACGGCCCGGATTGCGACGATTGCGGCCACGACCACGGCGGCCTCGACCACAGCCACACCAACGTGAAGCTGTGGCAGACGCTCGTCGGCCTCATCCTCGTCCTGAACTCCTTCGTCGTCGGCTGGATCGCGCCCGGCATGGAGACCGTCGGCGACCTCAGCGCGCTGGTCGGAGCGGCCATCCTCGGCTACCCCATCCTGCTCGTCGCCTTCAAGGACCTGCGCCTCGGCCGCCTGAGCATCAATGAGCTCGTCGCTCTCGGCGTGCTCGCCTGCGCGGCCAAGGGCGATTTCCGCACCGCCGGCATCGTCGCCTTCTTCATGCTGCTCGGCGAGATCATCGAGACCCGCACCGCGGCCGGTGCCCGCGCATCCATCGAATCGCTCGTCAAGATCACCCCGACCAAGGCCCGTCGTCTCGCCGGCGGCAAAGAAGAGGAGGTCCCCGCCAGCGCCCTCTCGGTCGGCGACGTCATCCGCATCCGTCCCGGCGACAACATCGCGGCCGATGGCGTGATCCTTTCCGGCCAAGGTTCGGTCAACCAGGCCAACATCACCGGCGAATCGCTCCCGGTGGACAAGAACCCGGGCGAGCAGGTGTTCGCCGGCACCATCAACCTGAACGGCCTGCTCGAGGTGAAGGTCACCAAGGCCGGCCAGGACACGACCATCGGCCGGGTCCGCGAGCTCATCCTGGCCGCCGAGAAGACCAAGCTGCCGTTCATGCGGATCGTGGACCAGTACATCGGCTACTATACGCCGCTGGTGCTGGTGATCTCGGCGCTGGTCTGGGCGTTCACGAAGGACCTCGACCGCGTCATCAGCGTGCTCATCGGCGCCTGCCCGTGCGCCTTCATCCTCGCCACGCCGACGGCGATGGTCGCCGCGCTGAGCGCCGCCGCGCGCCTCGGCATCCTGGTGAAGAACATCTCCGACCTCGAGGCCGCCGCGCGCATCACCGCCTTCGTCTTCGACAAGACCGGCACGCTCACCACCGGCAAGCTGGTCGTCAGCCGGCTCAACCCGCTCGGCGACATCGCCCCGGCCGAGTTGCTCCGCCTCGCCGCAAGCGCCGAGCGCTTCTCGAACCACCCGACCGCGAAGGCGATGGTCCAGCTCGCCGAAGAGGCGGGCGTGCCGTTCGCCGATGTGACCGGCTTCAAGGAGACCGCGGGCCGCGGTGTCGGCGCCACCATCGAGGGCGCCCAGGTGCTGGTCGGCCGCGCCGCCTGGCTCAAGGACAACGGCGTCACCGGCGATTTCCTCAAGTCGGTGGACCTCGATGAGACCGCCGGGTTCAGTCTTCTTTTCATCGCCCGCAACGACCAGTGCATCGGCTGGGTCGGCCTCCAGGACCAGACCCGACCCGAGGCGGCCGAGGCCATCCGAGGTCTGCAGGAAGCCGGCATCCGCCGCATCGCGATGGTCAGCGGCGACCGCAAGCCGGTGGCCGAGCGCGTCGCCGCCGAGATCGGCGTGCCGGAGGTCGTGGCCGAGTGCCTGCCGCAGGACAAGGTGGAGTTCGTGAAGGCCTGCAAGGCCAAGGGCTATCGCGTCGCCGTCATCGGTGACGGCGTGAACGACGCCCCGGCGCTCGCGGCCGGCGATATCAGCATCGCGATGGGTGCCGCGGGCAGCGAGGTCGCGATCAATTCCGCGACCATCGCGCTGATGAACAACGACCTCCGCCGGTTGCCGTTCCTGGTGAAGATCTCGCGCATGGCGCGGAGCGTGATCAACCAGAACTTCCTCTTCGGCATCCTGTTCGTCGTCGTCGTGCTCACGGCCGGCGCGATGGGCTACGTCCATCCGATCGTCGCCGCGATGCTGCACAACGCGGGGGCGCTGATCGTCGTGTTCAACAGCGCCCGGCTCGTCCGCCAAGGCGAAGAGCTGGAGCCGTTCCTGAACCCCGCGACGCCCGCGCCGGAGGAACCCGCCGGCGGCGGTCCGGTGTCGTTGACGCCGCAAGCGGCGTGAACCAGTCTGCCATCGTTATGCAATGGCCGCAGAATCCTTGGGGTGATTTCCCGGATGCGACGACGCTCAACGAGGCGCAGAAGCAGAAGCTCAGCGCGATGGTCGGCGACGCACTTACGGAGATCCGTGCGTTGGGGCGTGATGGAAAGCATGGCCAAGCAACCGCTCTGGCCGACGCTTTTCATAACGTTCCCGTCATGATGTGGACGGATCATTTCAGTCTGGAGTGGTTTCGCCAGACACTGGAGTCATACCACCGCAGTTTTCCAACCGGGGGATACGTCGACCACCTCGGGCAGCTATCCAAGATCCGATCGATGCCCTGAACCATGGACACGCCATGCCCAAGCTTTACGACTACTTCGGGCTGCGCGTTTATTTTTACGCCAACGAGCATAAGCCAGTTCATGTCCACGGTTTCCATCGAGGGCGGGAGAGCAAGGCCGAGTTGGTCATCGTCGACGGCATCGTGGTCGAGATCCGCCTCCTCGGGGTCGGCGGGATGCGCCCGCTGGCAGGCCGGGCCGCGAAAGATTTCGAGGCGCTCGTCCGGGTCAAAGCTGACGACATCGTGCAGAAGTGGACGGAATTTTTCGTGCTGAACCGGCCGATCCACGCGGAAACCATCACCAAGCGTCTGAGATGAGCATCACAGTGGAAGAGACCTGGACCGGGACCGAAGTGTTCGCCATCACCGAGGCCAAACCGCTCGGTGAGCATCGCCTGCGGCTCACGTTCGACGACGGCGTGGTCAAAGTCGTCGACTTCGGCCCGTTCCTGCGCGCTTCGCGGAATCCTTCCGTGCGCGCTTACTTGGAACAGGGCAAATTCGAAGACTTCACCATCGAGGACGGGTTCCTGCACTGGCACGATTTCAACTTGGTCTTCCCGATGGCCGACCTCCGAGCCGGCTTGGTCAGCTAACCGACGTTCCCATGGCCGCCCTTCCCATCCCCCCATCCGCTGCCCGGCCCGCGCCGTCCGACGAGGTCGTCATCCGTGCCGTCGGCCTGACCAAGACCTTCAAGGATTTCTGGGGCCGGCCCAAGGCGCGCGCGGTCGACAACGTCGACTTCGAGGTGCGCCGCGGCGAGGTGTTCGGGCTGCTCGGGCCGAACGGCTCCGGCAAATCCACGACCATCAAGATGCTGCTCGGCCTGCTCTACCCGACCCAGGGCCAGGTCACCGTCTTCGGCGAATCGCCGCGCGACGTGAAGACCAAGGCGCGCATCGGTTACCTGCCCGAGGAGAGCTACCTCTACCGCTATCTCAGCCCCGCCGAGACGCTTGATTTCTTCGGCAACCTGTTCGCGCTCGACGCCGGCGACCGGCAGAAGCGCACGGAACAGCTCATCGAGATGGTCGGCCTCGGCAACGCGAGGACGCGCACCGTCGGCGAGTTCTCCAAGGGCATGCAGCGCCGCATCGGCCTCGCCCAGGCCCTCATCAACGACCCCGACCTCGTCATCCTCGACGAACCGACCGCGGGCCTCGACCCGATCGGATGCCGCGAGATCAAGGACCTCATCCGCGCGCTCGCGAAACGCGGCAAGACGGTGATCCTCAGCTCGCATCTGCTGGCCGATGTCGAGGACGTCTGCGACCGCGTCGTGATCTATTACGGCGGCAAGATCCAGGCGAAAGGCACGCTCAAGGAACTGCTCGCCGCCCCCGACGAGATCCGCATCACCTCGCCCGTCCTGAGCCGCGAGACGACCGAGAAGGTGCTGGCGCTCCTGCGCGCCGAGGTGGGCGACACCGTCCGGCTGGAGAACCCGACGCAGAACCTCGAGAACTACTTCCTCGGCGTCGTCGAGCGGGCCCGCGCGCAGGCGCAGACCAGCGGCGCGACCAGCGGCAACTCGGTGGCGGCCTTCATCCGCGGCGGCGCGGAGGCCGGCGCGGCCCGGTCGGACAACGTGCTCGACCGGCTCACCAAGCCGACCGCGACCCCGGTCGCGGCCCCGTTCTCGCCCGCTGCGGTCCCCGAGGCACGGGTGGATTCGGTGAAGCTCGCCGCGCTCACCAAGGCCGAGACGCCGGTTCCCGCGCCGGAGCCGGTCCTTTCGGTTCCGTCGCCCGCTCCCGCGAAGCCGGTCGATCTGGGCAAGGCGAACGAGAAGCTCTCCGGGCTGCTCGGCGGCAAGAAGCCCTGATCGTCGAGCATCGCCATGACCCGTCGCTTCGAGATCTACCAGGATGCCGAGAACCATCGGCTCGTGGTGCCGTGCGGCTTCTCCCCCACCGCGGCGGTGTTGGATTGGATCTGGGCCCTGTGGCTCCGGCTGTGGATGGAGGGCCTGGCCCTGTTCATCGTCAACGGGCTCACGACCTACCTGCTCTTCATCGGGGGTGCCGGCTGGGTGGCCGGGCTGATCGTCCAAGCCGTCCAAGGCATCGGCGTCGGGTTCGCCGCCCGCAAGCTGCGGTCGATGTCCGCCGAGCGACGCGGGTACTCGTATCTGTGCTCGGTCGATGCCGTGGATCCGGCCAACGCGCTTTCCAAGCTCGCCGCGGTCGGCGGGGTCCCGCTCCCCGAATGGCGGGCGCGGCGCTTGTCGTCCTTGCCTGATCTGGCGCCTCGCGGGCTGCAGCCGCTCCTCGCCGTCGCCCGGCTCACGCTGAAGGCCGCCTTCCACTTCAAGCTCGTGCTCGTCCTGCTCGGACTGCTGCTTGCCGCGGTCGTCGCGCTGCCCGGGATGATCAAGCACGACGGCTCCGCGCAGGGGTTCACGCAGATCCTTATCACCTACACGCTCTCGGCCATCACCGCGCTGCTCGGCTTCGCCACGCTCTGGCTGGCGTGCGGGTCGTTGGCCCGCGAGGTGGAAGATTTCACGATGCAGCTCGTCTGCACCAAGCCGGTGGCGCGCTGGCAGATCTGGCTGGGGAAATGGCTCGGCATCATGGTGCTCAACATCGCGTTGCTCGCGGTGTCCGGTTTCACCGTCTACATGCTGTTGCTCGCGAAATCGCGCGGTCTCAAGCCGGAGCAACAACAGGTCCTCCGCGAAGAAGTGCTCGTCGCGCGCAAGTCGGCCAAGGAAGCGCCGCCGCAGATCGAGTCCCAGGTCGAGCAGCTCTTCCAGGAGCGGATCCGCCAGCAGGCGGTCGCATCGATGGACCGCGATTTCGTGCGCAAGCAGGTGCGCGAGCAGCTCAAGGCGTCGCTCCAGTATGTCCGGCCCGGTCAGGGACGCCGCTGGGTGCTCGACCTCGGCGCCGATGCGGCGACGCGGCTGAAGAACCAACCCTTGTTCGCGCGGGTGAAGTTCTACACCCCGGACTACGCGGGCATGGGCGCCGCGTTCGATTTCGGTTGGGAGGTCGGTCCGCCCGAGGGTCACCAGCGCCAGCGGTTCATGAACAACCTCGCGCCCGAATCGTTCATCAGTTTCCCGCTCGAGCCCGGTCATATCGGCGCCGACGGCAAGCTCACCATCGACGTCTTCAACCTGAGCGAGAAGCCCGTGCTGTTCCCCCTCGAGGACGGCTTCGAGGTCCTCTACCGCGAGGGCGGATTCGGCCTGAACTTCGCGCGCGGCCTGGGGATCATCGGCTGCTGGCTGGGGCTGCTGGCAGCGGTCGGCCTGTTCGCGGCGTCGAAGCTACAGTTCAACGTGGCCGCGTTCGTCTCGCTCGCCATCCTTGTCGTCGGGCTCTCCAGCGGAACCCTGAAACAGGTGGTCGAGCAGGGCGGCGTCATCGGCGTGGGCACCGAGGAAGGCGTGGTGACCAAGGATTCCTTCATCAACCGCGGCTCGGTCGTCGTGTACGGCGGGATGCGCTGGGTCATCGACCAGATCGCCGGGTTCAACCCGGTCGATTCGCTGAGCACCGGCCGCAGCATCACCTGGACCCAGCTCGGCACCGCGTTCGCCGTCGTCGTGGTGCTCACCGGCGGCGCGTTCGCCGGAGCGGGCATCTTCATCTTCACCCGGCGCGAGCTGGCCGCACCGCAATGAGCACGATGGTTCTCCAGCTTCCGGTCCCCGGTCCCCGGTCTGCCGCGATGGCAGCTCGCCGGGGGGGCGGCTCCACGTTTTCCGCTCCGCGTCCCTTGCTCGCATGACCTCGCGCAAAGCCTTCCTCGCCGTGCTGATGGTGCTCGCGCTGGTCGCGGGCTCCTTCGTCCAAGGCCGCCTGAACCACGACCGCGAGTCGCTCGGCCTGACGCGCACCGCGGTGATCGCCAACGCGCCGCCGGTGCTCGCCTTCACGACCGTCGCGCTGGGCGGATTCCGCGGGCTGATCGCCAACGTCCTCTGGATCCGCACGACCGAGCTGCAGGAGGACGGCAAGTACTTCGAGGCCGTGCAGCTCGCGGATTGGATCACCAAGCTGCAGCCGCACTTCTCGCAGGTCTGGATCAACCAGGCCTGGAACATGGCCTACAACATCTCGGTCAAGTTCCCCAACCCCGAGGACCGATGGCTCTGGATCCAGCGCGGCATCGAGCTCCTGCGCGACCAGGGCCTGGTCTACAATCCCGGACAGGCGCTCATGTACCGGGAGCTCGCCTGGTTCTTCCAGCACAAGATGGGCGCCAACCTCGACGACGCCCATTGGCTCTACAAGACGGAGTGGGCGAAGATGATGGACAAGGTCATCCCCAATGGACGGCCCGATTACGCGGAGCTCCTCGATCCGAAGACACCCGACGCGAAGGCCCGCGTCCAGCAGCTCGTCGAGCGCTACAAGCTCGTGCCGGCGATGATGAAGAAGGTGGACGACACCTACGGCCCCTTGGAGTGGCGTCTGCCCGAGACGCACGCGATCTACTGGGGCATGGTCGGCATCGAGAACTCGCCCGCGCAGGACAAGATGCCGCTGCGCCGGACCGTCTTCCAGCCGATGCTCACGGCGTTCCACCGCGGCCGGATCATCACCAACCACTTCGCCAAGCGCATCGAGGTCGTGCCCAACCTCGCCATGGTGGGCAACGTCGTCCGCGCCTACGAGGACGCCATGGTCGCCGAGCCGGCCAACGCCGAGCACACCGGCACCGCGCACCGGAACTTCCTCAAGGACGCCGTCTATTTCCTCTACGCGAACAACCGCCAGGTCGAGGCCCAGAAGTGGTTCGACTACCTCAAGCAGCGCTACGGCCTCGGGCCGCAGTCCGGCATCCCCGAAGGCTCGACCATGGTCGACTTCGCGCTGAGCAAGATCACCGAGGACGTGAACGAGATGTCGCGCGACCGGGTGACCGCGATGCTCCGGGGCTTCTTGGAGCAGTCGTTCTACAACCTCGCCATGGGCGAGGACGACAACGCCATCGGCCTCGACAAGATGGCGGCCAAGATCCACGAGAACTACCAGCTCCGCACCGGTCGCGGCACCGTGACCAACCGCACGGAGCTCGCCCCGATCACCGAGCTGAAGCGCGACATCCTCTTCGAGATGCTCACGCCGATGACCAACGTGAACCCCGAGTTCCAGGCCGTGCTGCGGACCAAGCTTCGCTTGCCCGCGGATTTTGCGCTGCCCTCCACCAACGCCCCGGCAGGCGACGCCGCGAAGTGAGGAATTTTCCAGTTTTCAGTTTTCAGTTTTCAAGGCGTGCTGGTGCTTGCGTCATCGGCTTCGTGCCGAGGACCGGACACTGGATACTGAAGACCTCTTCTCCCATGCCCCGTTGGCCCCTGATCGGTTGCTTGATTGCCGCGCTCCTCGGCGCGGGTTGCGACCGCTTGACCAAAGGCGAGGACGATGAACGCCACGAGGCGAATTTCCTCAACGCGATCAACCTCCAGACCCAAGGCCGCGATGACGAGGCGCTCAAGGCCTTCAACCGCGCCCTGGAGGCGAACCCGCAGAGCGCCTCGGCCCACCGCGAGATCGGTCAGCTCTGCCTCGACAAGAAGCGCGACTACGCTCTCGCCGTCTTCCATCTGCGCCGTCACCAGCAGATCAAGGCCTCGCGCTCGTCCAAGACCACGAAGGATCCAGGCGACTACGCCGTCGAGCAGCAGATCAAGCAGGCGCAGATCCTCCTCGCCGCGGAGTTCACCGACCAGATCGGCCAGCAACAGAACCAGTCCAAGATCGACGAGCTCAAACGCCGCAACGCCGAGCTCGAGACGACGGTCACCCGCCTCAACCAGCAGATCGCGCTCCGCGGCGCACCCGTCGTCGTGGCGAACCCGGCCCCGCCGCCGCCGTCGCCGCAGGTCCAGACCCAGGCCGCGGCCCGACCCGGGGTCCCGGCCGCAGCCGGTCCGGTGAAGGACCTCGCGCCCGCGCCTGTGGCTGCCGCGGCTCCGGCCGCCGTCGTGCGTCCGACGGACACGAAGACCGGATCGCCGGCGCCCAAGCCCGCGTCGCGTGCCTCGGCCGCGCGCACCCATGTCGTGAAAGCCGGCGAGATCCCCACCGCCATCGCCCGCCGCTACGGCATCAGCGTCCAAGAGTTGATGGCGGTGAACAAAGGCATCGATCCGCGTCGGATGCGTGCCGGCCAGACGTTGAATCTGCCGGAGAAGGTGCGCTGAGGTCCGCGTGACCCCGCGCGCGGTCCGGGGTCGGTGTGGCGCCATCCGAAGTGGCGGGCAGTCGAGGTGGTATGAGGGAAGATCCCCGGTAGGCGTGCCCGAGGAGGTCGGCGGCTACTTCCTACCCATGGAGGTCCCTGGCAGGACAGATGGGGTCGCGCGGCAGCGCGGACCCTACCCACGAGGGTAGGGACGGGCTGCTGCCCGTCCGTGGATTCTTCCCGCGTCGTCCGGAGATCCGCCTTCAGGCAAATAGACCGCACACCCTGCCGGGCTGCGCTCCATCCGCCAACCTGTCCGCCGCTTCGGATCGCCCCCTTGGTCCTGCACCGGCTTTGCTTCCGCGCCGCCGCCGTCGTAGGTTCCGTGCGCATGATCGGCCGCACGGTGACCGTTGCCATCGCCCTTTTCTGGGTGGTGATGAACGTGCTCCTTTGGCGGGCCGAGTTCGGCGGCGGCCGGGAGACCTTGGCCGAAGTGCCGATGGATACCGTGCTCGACCGCGTGCTCGACGCACCGGACAACTCGGTGCTCGTGCTCCGCCATCGGGGACGACTCGTCGGCCAGTTGCGCTGGAACCCGTCCATCACCGAGGCCGCGCCCGAGGGCGATGCGTCCGCCGGCGTGGTCGAGGGCATGGTGCGCGCGCCGCTCGGGCACGCCGTCGACGTCGACCTCAACCTCTTCGGCGACACGCCGTCCACCCGCTGGCGCGTCACGGCCCACATGGACCTGCTCGCCCACCGCGCCTGGAGCACCTTCACGGTCCAGCTGATGCAGCGGCCCGCTTCGTGGCAGGTCATCGCGAAAGCCGGCGACGACGACATCCGCCTGCGCTTCGAGGAAGGCAAGACGTCGTGGGAGCAGAAGTTCTCGGCAAAGGACCTGGCGGACCCCGGCGCGTGGTTGGCGGGTCCGTACGCCGCGCTCCTGCCTGGTGGCTTCAAGGCGTTCACCAGTGGTTTCGCGTCGAAGAAGGCGGGTGCGGGCCTCGACTGGAGCGCGCACAACGACTGGCTCCGCGTGGGCCAGAACCGGGTGCGGGTGTACCGGGTCCGCGCCAAGCTGTTCGACAAGCACGAGGCCGTGGCCTACTTCAGCCGCGCCGGCGAGGTGCTCAAGGTCGTCCTGCCCGACGGCCTCGTGCTGGCCAACGAAGCGCTGCCCAACCTCGGCAAAGAATGACCGCACCGACCTCCGCATGATCGAGCTCCAAGACCTGGTGAAGCACTTCGGCGAGGTCCGCGCCGTCGATGGCATCTCGCTGACCGTCCCGCCGGGCGAGTTCTTCGCCGTGCTCGGCCCGAACGCCGCGGGCAAGACCACGACCATCAAGATGGTGGTCGGTCTGATCAAGCCCACCTCGGGCAGCGCGCGCGTGGCCGGCTTCGACGTCCAGACGCAGCCGCTCGAGGCCCGGGCGCGCTTGGCTTACGTGCCGGATTTCCCGTTCCTCTACGACAAGCTCACGCCGTGGGAGTTCCTCCGCTTCACCGGACAGCTCTTCCGCATGGCCGACAGCGCCATCGCGCGCGCCGCGGACGAGCTGGTGCCGCGGTTCAACCTGGAGCCTTGGCTCAACAAACCGATCGAAGGACTGAGCCACGGCACGCGCCAGCGCGTCGCCATCGCCAGCGCGCTGCTCCACGAGCCGGAGGCCTTCGTCATCGATGAGCCGATGGTCGGGCTCGATCCGCACCACGCGCGGGTGGTGAAGGACGTGCTGAAGGAGCGGAGCCGTCGGGGCATGAGCGTCTTCCTGAGCACGCATCAGATCAGCGTGGCCGAGGAGATGGCCGACCGCATCGGTATCATCCACAAGGGCCGGCTGGTGGCGGTCGGCACGGCGGAGGATCTGCGGCGCCAAGCCGGCACCGGCGGCGCGCTGGAACAGGCGTTCCTCGCCATCACCGAAGACGTCGCGACGAGCCCGGTCGTCGAAGACTGAGATCCCGGGCCCCGGCCCCGAGGTCTTCGGCCTCCACTTCGCACTTCGCACTGGGGGCCCCGCGTGGCTAGCCTGCGGGCATGCGCACGGTCATCTATCCCGGGAGCTTCGACCCGTTGACCAACGGGCACCTCGACGTCATCGAACGCGCCGCGCGCGTCTTCGACCACGTGGTCGTCGCGGTCGCGCGCAACGAATCCAAGCAGCCGCTCTTCACCTTGGCCGAGCGCCACGATTTCATCCGGGCCGACGTCTCCCACCTGAAGAACGTGGAGACCGACAGCTTCGACGGGTTGCTGGTGGAATACGTGGTGCGCCGCGGCGCGTGCGCGGTCGTGCGCGGACTGCGGGCGGTGAGCGACTTCGAGTTCGAGTTCCAGCTCGCGCTGATGAACCGCCGCCTCGACGAGCGGGTCGAGACGCTGTTCATGACGCCGCGCGAGACCTACACGTTCGTGAGCTCGCGGTTGGTGAAGGAGATCGCCCGGCTCGGCGGCGACGTGGGCCAGTTCGTCCCACCCAACGTCGTCGCCGCGCTCAAGGTGAAGTTCGGCAACGGCTGAACCCGGTCGAGATCGTCCGGTCCGCGAGAAAACGCGTGCCCGCACCGCTCCCCTGCGGTCCAATCGGCGGCGCATGCTCTCCCCGTCCCGCCGCCAACAGGTCTTGTCCGTCGCATTGACCGGTCTCTTGGCCTTCACCGCGCGCGCCGCCGACAAGCCGGGCCCGCCGCCGTCCGGACCGCAGACCGACGGGGCGTTCCGCAAGGTCGTGCTCGAGGTCGACCGGGATCTCGATGGCGACGGCGTGGTCGACGACGTGGTGGTCGACCCGATGGAGATCGCGGTCGCGCCGGACGGTCGCGTGTTCTTCATCGAGCGCGCCGGCATCGTGAAGTGCTGGGATCCGCGCACCCGGGCCACGACCGTCGCCGCGAAGCTGCCGGTGTTCACCGGGCTCGAGGACGGCCTGATCGGCCTCGCGCTCGACCCGAAGTTCGCGGTGAACCACTGGGTCTACCTCTTCTACTCCGAGGCCGAGACGCACCTGGACCCGCAGAAGGGCGGCAAGGTCGGCGAGAACCGCGTCGCGCGCTTCACGCTGCGCGGCGACACGCTCGACCTGGCCTCGGAGAAGATCCTCCTGCGCGTGGCGACGCAGCGCGAGGACTGCTGTCATTCCGCCGGATCGCTGGCCTTCGACGCGCAGGGCAATCTGTATGCCGGGACCGGCGACAACACGCATCCGGGCGCATCGGACGGCTACACGCCGGTGGACGAACGCGACGGTCGCGGACCTTGGGACGCCTTGAAATCGGCCGCGAACGCGAACGATCTTCGCGGGAAGATCCTGCGGATCCATCCCGAACCGGACGGCACCGCGACCATCCCCAAGGGCAACCTGTTCCCGCCGGGCACGCCGAAGACGCGGCCCGAGATCTACGTGATGGGCAACCGCAATCCGTGGCGCATCTCCGTCGATCCGCGCAACGGCTACCTCTATTGGGGCGAGGTCGGGCCCGACGCGGGCGGACCGAACGAGAAGCGCGGTCCGGCGGGATTCGACGAGATCAACCAGGCGCGCGTCGCCGGCAACTTCGGCTGGCCGCTGGTCATCGCGGACAACAAGCCCTACCACCGCCACGATTTCGCCACCGGCATCAGCGGCGAGGCGTGGGACCCGCTGCATCCGGTGAACGGATCGCGCTACAACACCGGTCCGCGCGAGCTCCCGCCGACGCAGCCGGCCTTCATCTGGTATCCGTATGGACCGTCGACCAAGTTCCCCGCGGTGAAGGACGGCGGTCGCACCGCCTGCGCCGGCCCGGTGTACCACTTCGATGAGAAGCTCCGGTCGCCGACCAAGCTGCCGCGCGAGTACGACCGCACGCTGTTCATCTACGAGTGGTCGCGGAACTGGATCATGGCCGTCCATCTCGACGAGGACCACCGCATCGCGAAGAACGCGGACGGGTCGCTGCGCATGGAACGCTTCTGCCCGAAGATGACCTTCGTCCGGCCGATGGACATCGAGCTCGGGGCCGACGGCTGCCTGTACGTGCTGGAGAACGGCACCGCGTGGACCGGGAACAAGGACACCCAGATCGTCCGGATCGAGCACCATCCGGCCGCCGAGTGATCGGCGCGGATCAGACCGCGTCCCACTCGAGCTCGGCGAGCACGGGGCGATGGTCGGAGGCGACTCGTTCGTCGAGCACGCGGACGGAGACGACGCGCCATCGCGCGGCCGGTCGGGCGAACACGTAGTCGATGCGCACCTTGGGCGCGTCGGCCGGATCGGTCGGCTGCGGGTCCCCGGCGGCGGCGTCGGACCAGCCCTCCGAGAAACCGCGCACGACCGGGCTTCCGGGCAGGTCGTTCAGGTCGCCCGCGAGGATCGTCGGCGTCGCGTCGGTGAAGAGCCGGTGCAGCTCGGCGGATTGGAGCCGCCGGTCGCCGTCGTCGCGGGTGGCGTCGAGATGCGCGCCGACGAGACGTATCGCGGGCATCCCCGGAGGGCGCACCATGGCCGATACGGCGATGCGCGGCTCGCGCTTCGACGGGTTCGGCAGACGGTGCGTCGCGAAGCCCGAGAGGGGCCATCGGCTGAGCAGCATCTGCCCGTATTCTCCGCCCTGGAGATCCATCGCCGCGCCGAACTCGCCATGGAGCCCGGTCAGGCGGATGTACTCGGCCGGCTGGTCCACGCTCCCGGTGCGGCGCGCACGGCGGTCGAGCTCCTGCAGCGCCACCAGATCGGCACCGGAACCGCGGATGATCCGCGCGATCCGCACCAGATCGACCTTCCCGTCGAGTCCTTCGCTGTGGTGGAGGTTGTAGGTGAGGACACGGAGCGCCGGCCGCGTGGCGGCGGTCCGGCATCCTGCGGCGAGCGCCGCGGCGAAGGTCCCGGCGATGAAGCCGCGGCGGTCGATGGTCCTGGTGTTCATCTTGCTATCGGTCTCGTCCGTCATCTGTTCTCGGTGGCCGGGATCAAGAAGCGGACGAAGACCGATGGCAAGGTCGGTGGCACGGCCGGAGCCGGTCGCTCAATCCGCGATGTTGACGAGCTTGAGCGCGCCGATGCCGCCGGGGTTCCACGCGGTGAAGACGATGTACACCTCGCGCTTGCTGCCGGTGCCGGAGACGTACCAGCAGGCGCCATGGACGCTCTGCACGTAGGCGTAGCCGAGGTCGTCGCGCGGACGGATCGTGGCGACGACGGCGTGTTTCTTGAGGTTCACGATGAAGATCGGGCCGGCCTTGGTCTTGTCGGTGTCGTTGAGGCACGGCGCCAGGGCGTAGTCGCCCCAGATGTCCATGTTGCAGATCGTGCTGCCGGGCGGCAGGCCGTCGATCGCCTGGAAGCGGTCGTGCTTCATGTCCCAATCCATGATGCGGCCCTCGGGGCGCGCCGAGATCAGCAGCGACCCGGTGCGCGGATCGAACGAGATCCCGTGCGGCGTCTGCGACATGGCTTTGCCGCCATGGATCTTCCCGGAGTACCGCAGCGGCGACGTCTCGGCGCCCATGAAGAACGCCTTGCCGTAGCCGTCGGTGATCCACAGGTGGCCGGCGTCCTGGATGGCCACATCCGTCGGCGCGTAGCCCTTCTTGTCGGCGTATTGCGCGAACGGCGGCATGCCGAGGTTCTCGCTATGCTGGAACGTGGTGTCGGTGAGATGGATCTGGCCGTCCTCGTTGTCGGCGGCCGCGACCAGCGCGGTCTTGCCTTTGCGGGGGAAGATGTCCGCGCCGTGCAGGTTGCCCTTCTTCAGCACGGGATCGCCCTCGACGATCCACGACCGGCTGAGCTTGTTGCTGAAGCCGACGAAGCCGACGTCTTTCAGGCCCCAATACACGGTGTCGTTCTTCGCGTCGAAGATCACGGTGCCGTGCGCGCCTTTCACGAACGGGATGGCGGCCGGCGGGACCGGGACGAGATCGGGCGCGGCGATGAACTTCCAGAATCCTTGGCCGGAGACCTTGGTGCCGGGCTCCAGCTTGACCGCTTTCGGGGCACGGACCGGCCCCGTCTTCTCCACGAGGAACGGGAGCGGGACGGCGGTGACCGCTGTGTCCTTGGGATGGCCGCCACCGGCGTCATGGGCGGAAAGAACCGGCGAAAATGCCACGAGGGCACACGACAACAATATAGGGAACGAACGCATTTTTTGTTTGGGTTTGGTAAGGCGAGATGTCAGTCCAAAGTTTCACAAGTCATCGCGATGAAGTGAAGCGAAACCTGTGGGCGGATGCGGTTATCGTCACCCTTCCGCGTGATGAGGCGGCGACACGGAGCGGCCCTGGTCTTGACGTCGGTCCCGATCCGCCTCGTGCACCCGATCGGGGGAGAACCCAAGTCCCCCAAGAGCGCCCGAACGATCCCGCCCGTCGTCGGGATCGGCCTTTGAGCGGTCGCGATTCCACGCGACGGGCACGCGACGGGCACGCGGCGCCGGAAACAAGACTGCCGGCCGGATCGGGTCCTCTGTAACCTCGCGTCCCGTCCTCCTCAGGAAGCGCGTGTATGAACACTGATCCCGCCACGGTCCGCTGCCCCAAGTGCGACGGGACCATCCCCGCCGATGCGCCGCAGGGGCTCTGTCCGCGTTGCGTGCTCGCGGGCGCGGCGTCTGCGACGGATCCCGGCATCCGGTCCAGGACCGGTCTCGCGGCACCGCCCCTCGAAGCCGTCGCGGCGGCGTTCCCGCAGTTCGAGATCCTCGGGCTGGTCGGCCTCGGCGGCATGGGCGTCGTCTACAAGGTCCGCCAACCGAAGCTGGACCGCATCGTCGCGCTCAAACTGCTGCCCATGTCGCTCAGCGCCGACCCGGCGTTCGCGGAACGCTTCCATCGCGAGGCGCGCTTCCTGGCCAGGCTGTCGCATCCGCAGATCGTGTCGGTCTACGACTTCGGCGAATCCGGCGGGTTCTGCTACCTGCTGATGGAGTTCGTGGACGGCGTGAACCTGCGGCAGGCGATGCGGGCCGGACGCTTCACGCCCGACCAGGCGCTGGCGGTCGTCCCCGACATCTGCGCCGCGCTCCAGTACGCGCACGACCAAGGCGTGCTGCATCGCGACATCAAGCCCGAGAACATCCTGCTCGACGCGCAAGGCCGGGTGAAGATCGCCGATTTCGGCATCGCCAAGCTGGTCGGCGATCCCGGCGATCCGCGCACCGACCTCACCTTGACGCAGAGCGGCGCGCGCCTTGGCACCCCGCACTACATGGCGCCGGAGCAGATCGAGAAGCCGTCGGACGTCGACCACCGCGCCGACATCTATTCGCTCGGCGTGGTCTTCTACGAACTGCTCACCGGGGAGCTGCCGCTGGGCCGTTTCGCCGCGCCGTCCGCGAAGACCCCGCTCGACACGCGCGTGGACGCGATCGTGATGCGCGCCCTCGCCAAGGAGCGCGAGCTGCGCCAGCAGAGCGCCGGCGAGGTGAAGACGGAGGTGGAAGGCCTGAGGACCAAGGCCGAACCGGCCCCGCCGATGATCAGTCCGCAACGAACGCCGACACCCGCGGGGCCGATACCGCCGTTGCCGACAGGGGCCCACTGGATGGCTTGGCTGTTCCTCTCGCTCGGCGGAGCGGGGTTCATCCTCTCGCTGTCAGGCTTGGCCCTTTGGGGCACCGGTTGGCCTTTTGCGCTGAACGGCATCGCCTTGCTGACGCGGAGCGCGGTGTGTCGAAAGGTCGCGCTCGCCGTCAACGCCTTCTTCTTGGTGCTCGGCCTTTATAGTTTTTTTGTGACCCCGCTGGTGCTGGTGAGCGGCGCGAAAACCATCGGTCCCTCCCCCACCTTCTCCCAGATGTTGTGGGGGCAGCTGACCATCGTCGGCTGTGCTGCGGCCACATGGATTCTCTGCCATCGGGCCGTTCGACCGGCATTCTCAATCGGAGCACGACCTCCCGGCGAGGTGAAGACGGAGGTGGAAGGGCTGGGCAGCAAGGACGGGCCCGCCCGTGGCGCTGAGGCGACCAACAGCATCGCTGAGATCGAGCTCGTTGCGGCGCGGAGGCGTGCCTTGGCGCCGGGCGTCACTGGCGAAGTCGCAGGACGAGTGCAGTTCTTCGGTGAAATGAGCGGCCAGATCGAGCTGTCAGCCGGCCGGCCGACCCAACTGGCCGAAGCGATCTTGTCCTTGGGCAAGACCAGCGAGTCCGCCGATCTCCGCAAGGTGAAGGTGCAGCGTGCCGACGGCACCACCGTGGTGGTGGATGTCCGGAAAGTGATCCAAGAGAACCGGCGCGACCTGGATCTGGATCTGCGGGACGGCGACCGGGTCGAAGTTCCGAAGCGGATTCTCTGACCGATGGCGACCGACTCTGTCATGCCCCTACACCCCGAGGTCGGTGCGGTCGATCCGGCCCCGCGGGGAGTCCGCGAGGTTTTGGACTGCGGCAGTCCTCTGCCGTTTTCGGAAAGCAGGTTTGGCTACAAAGGGGC
>CAIWVP010000158.1 GCA_903916195.1 uncultured Verrucomicrobiota bacterium
CCCCCGGCCAAGCTCTCGCCCGACGACGATCCCCGCCAAGCGCTGTCCGGCTGGCTCACGCGGTCGGACAACCGTTTCTTCGCCCGCGCCTTGGTGAACCGCTACTGGAAGCACTTCTTCAACCGCGGCCTGGTCGATCCCGAGGACGACATGCGCGACACCAACCCGCCCACCAACCCGGAGCTGCTCGATGCGCTCACCGCGGATTTCGTGAAGAGCGGCTACGACCTCAAGGCGCTCGTCCGGACGTTGGCCGATTCGACCGTCTACCAGCTCAGCGCGACGCCGAACCAGTACAACGCCCGCGATCGCCACCACTTCGCCCGCTATTATCCGCGCCGTCTGACCGCCGAGGTGCTCTACGACGCGGTCGACACCATGCTCCAGACCAAGTCGAAGTTCGACGGCCTGCCGGTCGGCACGCGCGCGGTCTGCCTGCCGGACAACAGCTTCAACGCCGGCAACTACTTCCTCACCGTCTTCGGCAGGCCCGAGAGCAGCAGCGCCTGCGAATGCGAGCGCAGCATGGACGCGTCGCTCAGCCAGAGCCTGCATCTGCTGAACGCGAAGGACATCCAGGACCGCCTCGCCGCCGACGGCAGCCGTCCGGCCCGCCTCGCGCTCGACACCACGTCCCCCGACGACGTCAAGCTACGCGACCTGTACCACGTGGCCTACGCCCGTGACCCGCAGCCCGACGAGTTCAAGGTCGCCGTCGAGTACGTGACCAAGAAGACCGCCGCGGCGAAGGACGATCCGGCCAAAGGCAAGGCCCGCCGCGAAGCCTACGAGGACACCCTCTGGGCTCTGCTGAACACGAAGGAATTCCTGTTCAACCACTGAGCCATGCGGCTTCACCATCTCCTCGTGCCGATGGTCGCGCTCTGCGCTTGCCGATTCGGTGCGTCTGCCCAGCTTCCCGCGGCGAAACTGACCGGGATCTTCCCGGTCGGGCTCCGCTCCGGGACGACCCAGGACCTCGCCATCACCGGCAGCGACCTGGAAGGCCCGGTCTCGTTGCGCTTCTCCGACGCCCGCATCGTCGCGACGGCGAAGGTCGGTGGCACGAACGTCTTCACCTTGGTCGTCCCGGCCGAGGTGGTGCCGGGCATCGTGGATGTCCGGTTCGCCGGGCGTTTCGGCGTCTCGAACCCGCGCGCGCTGGCGATCGGGGACCGTCCCGAATCGATCGGACCGACCACGAACACGACCTCCGAGGCGGCGGCACCGATCGAGCTCGGATCCGTCGTCGACGGGCGCATCGCCCCGAACACCGCGAGCTGGTTCCGGTTCACCGCGAAGGCCGGACAGCGCGTCATCGCGAGGGTCGAGGCCCGGGAGCTGGATTCGCGCCTTGAACCGATGCTTGCCGCGTTCGCCGCCGATCAACGCGAGCTGGCCAGTTCGCGACGGGGTTTCCTCGACTTCACCGCGCCGGTCGACGGCACGTATCGGGTCCGGCTCAACGACCAGACCTTCCGTGGTGGCGACGACCATCCGTTTCGCCTCACCCTCGGTGCCGGTCCGCATCTCGACTTCGCGTTGCCCAACGTGCTCCGCGCCGGCGGGACCAACCGGGTGACGCTCTACGGGCGGAACCTTCCCGGAGGGAAACCGAGCCCGCTCACCGGCATCGACGGTCATGCGCTCGACCAACTCGCCGTCGAGATCATCGCGCCGGCACAGGGCGACGTCCCCGCCGCGCTGTTGCGGCGTCCTGCGGCGGCGGGGCTCGCGGGTGGATCGATCGCGTGGAGTCTGTCCGCGCCCGGCGGCCGCTCGAACCCGCTGCTCTTCAGTCTCGTCACCGGGGAGGTCGTGGTGTCGGCCGAGGACGGCCTCGTGCCCGTGACGCCGCCGGTGGAGTTCTCCGGGTTGTTCCCGCGGCGCGGAGGACGCAGCGGCGTCACCTTCGAGGCGAAGAAGGGCGATGTCCTCTGGCTGGAGATCTGGGGCGAGCGGCTCGGACCGGTCTGTGATCCGTTCGCGTTGCTCCAACGGGTGACAAAAGGACCCAAGGGCGAGGAACAGGCGACCGATCTCCAGGAGTTCGGCGACACCGATGCGAACGTGGGCGGACGCGACTTCAACACGACCACGCGCGATCCGGTGGGCCGCATCGAGATCAAAGAGGACGGCCTCCATCGCGTGCTCGTGCGGGATCTCTTCAACACCAGCAAGGACAGCCCGCGCCATCCGTACCGCCTGAGCCTGCGACGCGAGACGCCCGATTTCCGATTGGTCGCCTTGCCTCAACCGCCACCCAAGTTGAAGGACGACGATCGTCAGATCCATGCGGCTTCCGCGTCGTTGCGGCGCGGCGAGACCGTCCCGCTGCGCGTGCTGGCATTGCGCCGCGACGGCTTCAACGGTGAGATCGAGATCACCGCGACCCATCTGCCCGCCGGCGTGACCGCCGCGGCAGGCAAAATCGCCGAAGGGCAGGGGACCGGATCGGTCCTGCTCACCGCCTCGGAGACGGCGGCCAGCGCGGTCGCGGCCATCCAGGTGGTCGGTCGATCCGTTGTCGGTGGAGCGGTCCGGGAGCATCCTGCCGTGATGGCCACCGTGGTGCGGCCCGCCGCCGACCACGACCAAGAGGCCATCGCCGCGCGGCTGGCACGCGAGTCGGTGCTCTCGGTCAACGGGGTGGAATCCGCGCCGGTCACGGTCGCGGTGACGTCGTCCGGCCCCTTGGAAGCGTCGGTCGGTGGAAAACTTTCCGTACCGATCGGGATCACGCGTCGCGGTGAGTTCCCGGCCGCCTTCAAGCTGAAGCCCGCCGGGCATCCCTCGCTCGACAAGGCGGCCGAAGCGAGCATCGCCGAGAAGGCCACCAACGGCGTGGTGGAGATCAACTTGGCCGAAGCGAAGCTGCCCGAGGGCATCCACACGCTCTGGCTCCAAGGCACCGTCGCCGGAAAGTACCGCGACAACCCGGAGGCGCTCGCTGCCGCCGAGGCCGTGCTGAAGGACGCCGACAAAGCATTGGCCTCCGCCTCCGTCGCCGAGAAACCGGCGCTCGAGCAGCGGAAGAAGGCCGCCGAAGAGACCCGGAAAGCCGCCGAGGAACGGGCCAAACCGCGCGATGTCACCATCGCGGTCTGGTCGCGCCCATTCGTGGTGAAGGTCGTGGCGGCACCCAAACCGGAGGCGAAGAAGTGAAGACGGCTTGGGACCAAAGCGGATCGCGGACCACCGATGTCTGCGATCGGAAGTGGCGTGCACTCGTGGCGCAGACTGGCAGTCTGCTGTGTCGCCGGTTGGTAGCCGGCAAAGGCGGCAGCAATCCGTTCGCCCTGGAAACATCAACGCCCTGCGGGTTGCAAACCCGCGATACAGCAGAGTGCAACTCTGCGCTACCTCGGCAGCCGAACCTGCTCCTTCCGATCACGCCCGTCGTGGATCGTGGGATCCACGACGGCGCGTTCCTTCATCGGCTCCTGTGGGGGCTGTGCGCGGTCGCCGTCCTCCTCGGCCTGCCGGCGTCCGCCGCCGAGGCAGTCGCCCGGAAGACCCTCCCGGTCGCGAGACCGGCACGGACGACGTCGGTGGACTTCTATCGCGAGGTCGTCCCGGTGTTCCAGGCGAACTGCCTTCCTTGCCACAACAAGACCACGACCAAGGCGGACCTCTCGTTGGAGAACCCCGCCGAGATGCTCAAGGGTGGTGAATCGGGTCCGGCCATCGTCGCGGGCAAGTCCGCGGAATCGCTCCTGCTCAAGGTCGCGACGCATGCTGAGAAGCCGCGCATGCCGCCCAAGGAGAACAAGGTCAACGCGATCGACCTGACCCCCGAAGAGCTCGGCTTGGTCGCGCTGTGGATCGACCAGGGCGCGAAGGCCTCAGAGAAGCACGACGAAATCGTCGCCTGGCAGGCGTTGCCGGACACGCTCAATCCCATCTACGCCGCGACGATCACGGCCGACGGCCGCTACGCCGCTTGCGGACGCGGCAACCGCATCGACGTCTATCGTCTTCCCGGCGGTCGGCATCTGGGACGCCTCTCCGATCCCTCGGCAGGCGCATCCAACGCGCCGGCGGGTGCGCATCGCGACGTCGTCAACGCGCTCGCGTTCAGCCCGGATGGCTCGCGGTTGGCGTCCGGCGGCTTCCGCGAAGTAAAGCTCTGGAAGCGGACCTATCGGGTCGAGAAGACCGACGCGGCCGGCTTGCCGGTCCTCGCGACCGATCTCGTCCGCCGCCTGGCCGCCGACGGCAAGACCGCGCTCTGGGGTGCGGATGGCGTGGCGTTGATCGCGGATGCCGCCACGAAGGAGTTCGTCGCCGCGCTCGTCACCGATGCGGCGGCGGAAGAGGCCGCCGGGGTCGCCGAGCGCGCCTTGGTGCGGGCCCGCAGCATCCGCGACGTCCGGCAAGCCGCGCTCGACGCGACGGGCAAGGAACTGGACGCGCAGCGCGAACGTTCCAAGCGGTCGCTCGAAGCGCGCGAGGTCGCCGAGAAGGCGGTCGCCGCCAAGGATCCGGCCGTCGCTCTGGCACGGCGTGCCCGTTTCGAGGCCGAGTTGGCGTTGGTGCGGCTCGATCGTTCGCTTGAGACGGGGACGAACCGGGCCGCGCTCCGCAAGGCCGCCACCGAGAAACTCGAAGCGGCGACCAAGGCCGCCGAGGCCCCGGAAGCGGAGATGAAGACCTTGCTCCAGAAGCTCGACTCGGCGCGGAACGAGCGCGAGCTCGCCGCGACAGGGATCGACAAGGCGGCATCGGCGGCGTCCGCCGCGCGCTGGCGCCGCGAGGCGTCGGAGCCCGAGGTCGCCCAGGCAGAACGCATCGTGCGCGAGATGGCCGGCGTCGTCACCCGATCCGTCGGTCGTGCGATCGCCGGGGCCTTCTCGCCCGACGGCAAGCGGGTCGCCACCGTCCACGACGACGGGACGCTGCGGGTCTGGGATGCCGCCGATGCTTCGCCGGTCGAGCGCATCCCTGTCGCGGACGGCCTGCGCGGCATCGCCTTTATCGACGATTCCACCGTGCTGGTGTCGACCGCATCCAAGGACGCCTACCGCGTGGGCATCCATCCATCCTGGGTCCTGGAGCGGACCTTGGGCGGGCCGACGGCGCCGTTGTTCTCGGACCGCGTGACGGCGTTGGCGTTCCGGGCCGACGGCCTTCGTCTCGCGATCGGCGGCGGCGAGCCGACGCGGGGCGGGGATGTCCTCGTGGCGGATCCGGCGACCGGAGCGGTGCTCTACGCCTTGCCTGCGTTGCACAGCGACACCGTGCTCGCGCTGGCGTGGTCGCCGGACGGCGCTGGGATCGCGTCGGGCGGCGCGGATCGTTTCGCCCGCTTGATCGACACCGGGGCCGGGCAGCCGGGCCGCGTGCTCGAAGGGCATTCGGGTCACGTCCTTGGTATCGCTTGGTCGCCCGACGGAACGGCGATCGCGACGGCCGGTGCCGATCTGGTGGTGAAGCTCTGGGACGCGCGGACCGGCGACAAACGGAAGCAGGCGACCGGATTCGTCCACGAGGTGACCGCGGTGAGTTTCCTGGAGAATCCCCAGCGGCTCGTCGCTGCGTCCGGCGATGCCGAGCTGCGCGTGCTGAACGAGAACGGCGAACGTGTGCTCGGCCTGACCGGCACGGCCGATTTCACCTACGCCATGGCGGTGCCCCCCGACGGCCGATGGATCCTGGCCGGCGGACAGGACTCGACGCTGCGCGTGTGGCGCAACGGCCAAGCGGAACCGGTCGCGCAGCTGAAGGACGCGATGCCGTCCCAAGTGGCCGGGAAGTGACTTCCTTGTCCGGATGGGGCCGGTCGCGACAGGGGGCCGCCTGCGTCCACCGATCGCCCGGGTGCTCGCCGACACGGGGACCCCATCGGCCCTTGTCCGTCCCGGAAGCCGCTTAGAACTGTTTCAAACAGTTGTTTGACATCTCAAACATCGGTTTGAAACTCCCGGCACGATATCGTGCGAACCGCCGCTTCCAAGAACGCCAGCCACGCCGCCACCCGCGGAGCGCTCCTCCATGCGGCGGCGGACGTCTTCGCGGAGGTCGGGTTCCGTGGCGCGACCGTGAGGGACATCTGCCGGCGCGCAGGGGCGAACGTCGCCGCGGTGAGCTACCACTTCGGCGACAAGGCCGGGCTCTATTCCGAGGTGCTCGCCGAGCAGAGCCGCTTGGCGCAGTCGCGGTATCCCGTCCCGACCGGCGACGCCGATCCCGCGGCGCAGCTGGGAGGCTTCATCCGGTCGTTCCTCCAGCGCGTGCTCTCGCCCGAACTCCACGCGAGGCACGGCCGCATCATGGCCCGGGAGATGGTCGAACCGACCGCGGCCCTGGACCGGTTGGTCGCCGAGGCCATCCGTCCGCAGTCCGAGATGCTGCGCGAGATCGTGTCCGAGCTGTTGGGGAGCGCCGCGGATCCGGCGAGGGTCCGGCTCTGCGGCATGAGCGTCGTCGGGCAGATCCTCTTCTACTGTCATTGCCGACCGGTGATCGACCGGTTGTTCCCCGGCGCGGAGCTGGATGCCACCGGGCTCGACCGCCTGACCACGCATATCACCGCCTTCAGCCTCTCCGGC
>CAIWVP010000159.1 GCA_903916195.1 uncultured Verrucomicrobiota bacterium
GCCCAACGGCGGCGCCGATGCCATCACCATCCACGCGCCGGACGGATCGACCTCGCTGGACTTCGTCACCTTCACGCTGCCCGAAATGAACGTCGGGCAGCCAGAGCCGTCGAGCTTCGTGCAAACCCGATCGTTCACCGGGCTCTCGGGCATCGCCGGGTACCGGATCGCCCCCCGCACCCCGCCCGCGTCCGCGGACAACGGGGTGGCGGACGACCTCCCGTTGTGCCGGTGCCTGAGCCCCGGGAGATGGCGATGGCGGCCAGGTTGTTGACGGTCGGTTTTGCCCCATGGCGCCGTTGCAGCCGGTGGTCCGACCTGTTTTGATCCGGGTCCAGAGGGCCACGCGCATCCGTCGTCGCGGTCCTCTTCATCGCCATCATCAATGAACGCACCCCTCGTCGGCATCATCATGGGCAGCCAATCGGATTGGGAGACGATGCAGCACGCGGCCGACCAGTTGGATGCCCTCGGGGTGCCGTACGAGGTCGGCGTGGTCTCCGCGCACCGCACGCCGGAGCTTCTTTTTGAGTATTCCGGGGCCGCCGAAGGGCGAGGTCTCCAGGTCCTCATCGCCGGGGCCGGCGGCGCGGCGCACCTGCCCGGGATGTGTGCGAGCAAGACCGTGCTGCCGGTGCTCGGCGTCCCGGTGCAATCGAAGACGCTCAACGGTCTCGATTCCCTCCTGAGCATCGTCCAGATGCCTGCCGGCGTGCCGGTCGGGACGCTCGCGATCGGCAAGGCGGGCGCGGTCAACGCGGCCCTGCTCGCGGTGGCCATCCTCGGGGTCCGGCATCCGGAGTTCCGTGCCGCCTATGCCCGCTTCCGCGAGGCGCAGACCGCCAAGGTGTTGGCGCAGCGCGACCCGCGCGTCGTCTGAGGCTTCGGGCAAAGGCCAAAGGAAAAAGCAAAAAGGGGGAAGGGCGGTGCAGCGCGACCCATCCAGCGCCTGGGGCCCCGCGGGTGGGCCCGCAGGATCCCCACTGGACGGTGCGAAACAATTCCTGTTGACCGTCCCGGGCACCTTTGGAGAGAGAATAGCGGACTACGTTGATGCGTTAGCCGCCATGCCGAGAATCTCCAAAAAAACGACGCCGACCACGCGTCCGTCCGCCGCCGCCACGAAATACGACGCGCACCACAAGGTGCTGAACACGACCTACGGGTCGTTCGCGGACCTGCGCCGGGAGCTTGCCGACTCCAAGGAGAAGGTCGCCGAGCGGGAGGCCGTGCTGAAGCTGCTCGGTGGTTGTGCCGACCCTCAACGGGCCTACCTGCTGTTCGACGATTATCTCGAGAAGCTCAACCTCCGTCGCAACGATTTCGGCGTCGCCGAATGGTGGCCGCGGATCCAGACCGCGCAGGGCAAGGCGCGGCTCGAAGAGGTGGCGATGCTCTTCTTGCGGGCGAACCGCAACCTGCCCACCGAGCTGCTGCCGCACGCGAACTTCGACCGGTTCCAGGAGGTCGAGCAATCCGAGAAGGAGACGCAGTTCGTCCAGGAGCTGGAGAACTGGCTCCTGCCCGCGACCCACACGCATCTCGACGCGCCGAAGGCCGCCCTGCGCATCGTCTGCGAGACCCAGAGCAGCGGCGACGCGGTCAACCAGTGGAGGTTGGTCGTCAAGTTCCTGCTCTTCCGCTCGCGCTCCGGCGAGAAGGAGAAGTTCCTCGCGGACCTCGCCGACCTGCGGACCCGTGCCGCCCACGAGGCCGAGCTGTTCCCGGCCGACGACTGGGCGGTGATCGATTGGCTCCACGCGAACTGGGCCGACAAGGTCAAGGAAGGCGAACTGCTCGTCCTCGAGGGCGCCGACCTGCTCACATGGCTCGCCATGTGGGCGCACGGCACGCGCCTCGAGCTCATCGGCCAGGCGACCAACCTCCAGTTCCACGGGCAGCTCGCCGAGCTCAAGCCCCATCTCGACACCGTGGAGGGCGACCTCAGCTTCACGCATCTGCTCGCGCTGCCCGACGGCCAGTCGAGGCCGCTCGCGGAGTGCATGTTCATGGTCGGATCACCGCAGCTCGTGCTGGTCGAGAACGAGTTCTACATCCTGCGCAACGCACCTCCGGCCCGCTTGCTGGGCCCTTGGGCGCAGCGCCCGGTGCTCCCGGTCAAGAAGCTGTCGCACCGCCTGCTCAACGAGCTGCGGAAGTCCCAGACCACCAAGCCGCGCTCCGGCAACGGCGCCGCCGGGCACGCTCCGACGCCCACCGACGGGTCCAAGACGACCACCGAAGCTGATTGGAGCCAGCTGTGCATCACCCACACCGCGAAACCGCAGTTCATCTTCGAGCTCGCCGACGAGGTGGTCCGGCTGCGCCTGCTGGCTTCGAGCGACCGCGACGGATCCGAATGGCAGTGGAACGGGCATGAGTGGTCCCGCACCCGGGCGCTCAAGCAGAACGCCGACCGGCCCGAGCTGCTCGACGATCCCCGCCTCCACGCCGCGATCCATTGGCTGCAGCACCAGGATTGGTTCACGCCCGAGCCCGGCCTATGGGTCGGCGACGCGAACGAGAACTTCCTCAGCCAGCTCGCCAACGCCTGGGCCGACCGTCCGAAGGACGCCGAGTTCCTCGGCAACCCCGCCTTCCAGCGACTCTTCCTCAACCGCAAGCTCGTGAAGCCGAAGCTCGTGCTCAAGGGCTCCGGTATCGACTGGCTCAGCGTCAGCGCCGAATGGGAGGTCGAGGGCATGAAATTGTCCGCGGCCGACGTCCAACGGCTCGCCGCGGCGACGACCCGGTTCGTCAAGCTGCCCGACGGCGGGTGGGTCGAGCTCGACACCGACGCCAACCGCAAGGCCCACGAGACTGCTGCCTCGCTCGGGCTCGAAGGGCTCAGCGGCGACCCCCAGAAGGCGTCGCTCCTCCATGCCACGCACCTCGACGAGCAGACGCTCGCGGACCTCGGCAGCCTGAAGGCCATCGCGATCCTCAAGGAGAAGCTCAAGGACTTCAAAGGCGTCCCGGACACCAAGCTCCCCGACAACATCAAGGCGGAGCTCCGCCCCTACCAGAAGGACGGGTTCGACTTCCTCTGCAACCTGTCCCGGTTGCACGTCGGCGGCATCTTGGCCGATGACATGGGCCTCGGGAAGACGCTGCAGACGCTCACCTGGCTCACCTGGCTGCACGATCAGCACAAGAAGGACCGCAAGCCCTCGCTGGTGCTCTGCCCGGCGTCCGTGCTCCACAACTGGCGGCGCGAGGCGGAGAAGTTCACGCCGCACTTCAAGGTGCTCGTGCTCCAATCCGGCCAGGCCCGGCACAACCTGCGGAAGCAGATCCCCGAGCACGACATCGTCGTGACGAACTACGCCATCCTCCGCCGCGACCTGGAGGAGCTGAACAAGTTCGACTTCCGTGCGCTGATCCTCGACGAGGCCCAGTTCATCAAGAACCCCAACGCGCAGGTGACACAGGCCGTCAAGGAGGTCGGGTCCGACCAACGGCTCGCGCTGACCGGTACGCCGCTGGAGAACCGCCTCCTCGACCTGTGGAGCATCGTCGATTTCATCCAGCCCAACTATTTGGGCAGCCAGGCCACCTTCCACGAGAACTACGAGCCCAAGGGCGACGGCCCCGAATGGGAAGGCAACACCGCCCGCCGCCGCCTCAGCGCCCGTTTGCGTCCGCTGATGCTCCGTCGTCTCAAGAAGCAGGTCGCCAAGGACCTGCCCGACCGCATCGAGGAGCGCCGCGACTGCGACCTCGACGAGGACCAGCGGAAGCTTTACCTCGCCGAGCTCCGCCGCAGCCGGGAGCAGGTCATGAAGACGCTCCAGGAGAAGGGCGTCGCGAAGTCCAAGATGCACGTGCTCGCCGCGCTCACCCGCCTGCGGCAGATCTGTTGCCACCCGAAGCTGGTCGGCAACGACAGCGCGAGCGGCAAGACCGAGACGTTGTTCGAGCTCCTGGAGCCCGTCCTCCAATCGGGCAACAAGGTGCTGCTCTTCTCGCAGTTCGTGGAGATGCTCCGCCTGCTCGAGGCCGCCTGCAAAGAACGCGGCATCAAGACGCACATCCTCACCGGCGAGACCAAAGGGCGCCAAGAGGTCGTCAACGCTTTCCAAGCGGATCCCGATCCCTGCGTCTTCCTGCTCTCCCTCCGCGCCGCCGGCACCGGGCTCAACCTCACGAACGCCAGCTACGTCGTGCTCTACGACCCGTGGTGGAACCCCGCCGTCGAGGCCCAGGCCATCGACCGCTCGCACCGCATCGGCCAGACCCGGACGGTCAACGCCTACCGCTTGATCGCCCCGGGCACCGTCGAGGAGAAGATCTGGGAGCTCCAGCAACGGAAATCCCAGACCATCTCGGACGTGCTCGGCGAAGAAGGCTTCGCCAGCAATCTCTCCAAGGACGACCTGGAGTACCTCTTCAGCGAGGATTGACCGGGCGCGCCGTCGGGCGATCGGCTCGGCGGCGCCCGGCTCGCCCGCGTCCCGCCCCCGGGATTCCCGGTCGACGAGCGCGGCCGGCTGCCGCTATAAACCTTCCAGCGATGACTGTGCTGTTCCTCAACGGCCCGAACCTGAATCTTTTGGGCACCCGCCAGCCCGAGATCTACGGCCGCACCACCCTGTCCGACATCGAGGCGATGGTCCGGCAGCGCGCGGAAACCCTCGGGGTCGTGATCGAGTTCCGCCAGACCAACCACGAAGGTGAACTCGTCACATGGCTGCAACAATCCCGTGGCAAAGCCGACGCCATCGTGTTGAATGCCGCCGCGTACACGCACACCAGTGTCGCCCTCCGGGACGCGATCACCGCGTCCGAGGTGCCGACCATCGAGATCCACCTCTCGAACATCCACGCCCGGGAGGAGTTCCGGCACCGTTCGTTCATCGCGCCGGTCTGCCGGGGCCAGATCGCAGGGTTCGGAGCCCGATCCTACCTCTTGGGCCTGGAGGCGGCCGTTAGCATTAACGAACCTCTGTAAACCTCGGATTTCTCGTCGGTTGACACCAATCTGCGGACTGAGTAGGCGCTTGACCGCTCTCGGACCGATTCCTAATGTGCGCCCTGCGTATGACTTGGAGATGAGCAGGATCAACACAGCGGATCTGCTCGTTTTTCATTTTCCGACCGCATTTTTAACCGCCGTGAACCCCTGACGCGGCCCAACCTAGATTCGACGTGGACCTGAAAGAGATCAAATCAATCATCGATCTGATGCGGAAGAACTCCCTCTCGGAGTTCGAGCTGGAGGAGAAGGATTTCAAGATCAAGCTGAAGAGGCCCATCGGCGGCTCCAGCGGACCTGCGGTGACCCCGGTGGACGACCCTGAGTTGACCGCCTACGCTCCGTTGTCCCGCCAGTCCGGCTCCCCCGCCCCCGCCCCCGTCTCGAGCACCGCCAACGATCCCGAGATCAAGTCGCCGATGATCGGGACCTTCTACCGCACCCCGTCACCGGACGCCGCCCCGTACGCCGAGGTCGGCACCGAGGTGGGCCCTGAGACCGTCGTCTGCATCATCGAGGCGATGAAGGTCATGAACGAGATCAAGGCCGAGGCGCGCGGCGTGGTCACCGAGGTGCTCGTCGAGAACGGCAAGCCGGTCGAGTTCGGCCAACCGCTCTTCAAGATCCGCCCGCTCTGAACCGATCCTGCCGCCGGCGTGGAAAGGTCCACGCCGGTCGCACCCACGTCCGGCGTGGACCTCCCGCCCGACAGTTCCCAATCTTTCCCAATGTTCGAGAAAATCCTGGTCGCCAACCGCGGTGAGATCGCGATGCGCGTCATCCGCGCCTGTCGCGAGCTCAATATCAAGACGGTGGCCGTCTACTCCAAGGCCGACGCCAACTCCATGCACGTCCAGGTCGCCGACGAAGCGATCTGCATCGGCGAAGGCCCGAGCACGGACAGCTACCTCCGCATCGACCGGATCATCTCCGCGGCGGAGATCGCCGACGTGGACGCCATCCACCCCGGATACGGGTTCCTGAGCGAGAACGCGCACTTCGCCGACGTCTGCGAGAGCTGCAACATCCGCTTCATCGGGCCCCGGTCCGCCGCGATGAACGCGCTGCACGACAAATCAAGCAGCCGCAACCTCGCCAAGAAGGCCGGCGTGCCGACGCCTCCGGGCTCCGAAGGCCTGGTCGAGACCGAGCAGGAGGCCTTGTCGGTCGCCAAACGCATCGGCTACCCGATCATGATCAAGGCGGTCGCCGGCGGCGGCGGCCGCGGGATGCGGGCCGCCCACAACGACATCTCGCTCGTCAAAGGCTACCACGCGGCCCGGACCGAGGCGGAGAAGGCCTTCGGCAACAGCGGCGTCTACGTCGAGAAGCTCATCGAGAACCCGCACCACATCGAGTTCCAGATCCTCGGCGACACCAAGGGCAACATCATCCACCTCGGCGAGCGCGACTGCTCCATCCAGCGGCGCAACCAGAAGCTGATCGAGGAGACACCTTCGCCGCTGTTCGACCGGAAAGACTTCAAGGATCACCGCAAGAAGATGGGCAAGGCCGCCCTCCGCATCGCCGAGGTCGCCGGCTACACCAACGCCGGGACGGTCGAGTTCATCGTCGACGACGCCGGGAACTTCTATTTCCTTGAGGTCAACAAACGCATCCAGGTCGAGCATCCCATCACCGAGGAGGTGACCGGTGTGGACCTGGTGAAGCAGCAGATCCTCATCGCGTCCGGCGAGAAGCTCTCCATCAGCCAGGGCGATGTGCAGTTCAAGGGCCACTCCATCGAGGCGCGCATCAACGCGGAGAACCCGTTCGACGATTTCCGCCCCAGCCCCGGCCGCATCGAGATGTACTACGCCCCCGGCGGCCGCGGCGTCCGCGTGGATTCCCACGCCTACGCCGGCTACACCATCCCGCCCTACTACGATTCGATGATCGGCAAGCTGATCACCTACGGCAAGGACCGCGCCGATGCCATGGACAAGATGAGCCGCGCGCTGGGCGAGTACATGATCACCGGGGTCAAGACCACCATCCCCTTCTCGCAAGCCATCCTCCAGGACCCGGATTTCCGCCGCGGCACCTACACCACGGCCTTTGTCGAACGCCTGTTGACCGGCGCCCGGCGCGAGCTGATCCAAGAGCAGGCCTGAGCGGACCGGACCGCCGCGCTCCTCCATCGGCCTGATTTCAAAAGAAAAGGGCGGGGGAGACGGTGGATGGAACCGATAATGCCGCCACGTCACGATTGCGCTCCTGTCGAAGCGGCGGTGTTTTGGTTTGAATCTGGAAAGCAGGAGCCGCGGCCCTGTCTACCTGCTTTCTTGCTTTTCAGATCACCCCACTGCCGTCGAAGCCGGCGCGATCGGAGTGGGCGGGCATAAGTAGCGCAGATTTTTAATCTGCTGTTTCGCCGAGTTGCACTCGGCAGGGCCACGGCGAGGCCCGGTTGCTCACCTGCCGCAGCGTCAGCGGATTCCAAAGCCGCGATACAGCAGAGTTCAACTCTGCGCTACTTCGGTCACCGTGCCCGCCACTTCTGATCGCACTCATTCTCCGAGTTGCACTCGGCACCACTTCGACAAGACCGGCCCCTCACCAACCGCCGCCCTGTCTTCCTGCTTTCCTGCTTTCCAGATTTAGAGATCCCCGTCGAAGCCGACGCCTTGCTCCCCGGGTGCACCGCGCCTACTGTTCGCCAACTTCAATATGGAGAACGTCGTCATCATCGGAACCGGCTGCGCCGGGCTCACCGCCGCCATCTACACGGCCCGCGCAAACCTCGCGCCGCTCGTCCTCACCGGCATCATGCCCGGCGGTCTGCTCACGACCACCAGCATCGTCGAGAACTTCCCCGGCTTCCCGGAAGGCGTGGACGGCTACGAGTTGATGACGCGGATGCAGGCGCAGGCCGAGAAGTTCGGCGCCAAGGTGAAGTTCGGGACGGTCGAGTCGGTGGACCTCTCCGCCAAGCCGATCCGGCTGGTCATCGACGGCGATCCGGTCGAGACCCGCACCCTGATCATCGCCAGCGGCGCCGGCCACAAGCACCTCGACGTGCCGGGCGAGCATGAACTGGAGAAGAAGGGCGTCACCTACTGCGCGACCTGCGACGGCGCCTTGGCTCCGTTCCGCAACCAACCGCTGGTCGTCGTCGGCGGTGGTGATTCCGCCTGCGAGGAGGCGAACTTCCTCACCCGCTTCGGCTCCGTCGTCTATCTCGTCCACCGCCGCGACGCGCTCCGCGCCTCCAAGATCATGGCCGACCGGACGCTCGCCAACCCGAAGATCAAGCCGATCTGGGATTCCGCCGTGACCGAGGTCCTGGATGTCGCCGCCGGCAAGGTCACCGGGGTGAAGCTCAAGAACCTCAAGACCGGCGAAGAATCGGTCCTACCCTGCGCCGGATTGTTCGTCGCCATCGGCCATGTGCCGAACACGCAGCTTTTCAAGGGCCAGCTCGCGCTCGACGAGGCGGGCTACTTCGTCCTCGGCAAGGGCATGGCCACGACCGTTCCCGGCGTCTATGTCGCCGGCGATTGCGCCGATTCGGTCTATCGCCAGGCCATCACCGCCGCCGGCATGGGCTGCGCCGCCGCCATCGAGGCCGAGCGTTACCTCGCCGGCCTGGATGCCTGAGACGGGGAGGTGATGAGTGAAGCAGTGATCAGTATTCAGTTTTCAGTATCCAGTGCCCGGATAAGCAGTGAACGCACCCAACGATCGATTCCCCGGTTCACTGATCACTGATAACTGATCACTTCCCCCCATGACACCTTCCGAACTCGCCGAGCGGCTCCGATCGCCGAACCCGCCCCACCTGCTGGACGTGCGGGAAGCCGAGGAGCACGCGTTCTGCGCGCTGCCCGGTTCCGTGCTCGTGGCGCTCAGCGAACTGCAGGAACGGGCCGGTGATATCGTTGCGTGGAAAGACGACGAGATCGTCGTGTACTGCCATCACGGCGTCCGGAGCGCCCACGCGATCGGGTTCCTCCGCGGACTGGGCTTCGCGAAGCTCACGAACCTGGGCGGCGGCATCGATCGCTGGAGCGTGGAGGTGGATCCGGCCGTGCCGCGGTACTGATCGGGCTCCGGCACTGGAGCGCCAAGTCGGGACCGGAGGGCCCTCTTCACGACTCGGACGGGCACAGCACGGCACATCGGCACCGCAAGCGCGGTGTGGAACTCGCCAAACCGCGGGTTTCCTGTGTGGCATCCCCTGTGCGATGACCGTGGCATGCAAACCGACAAATTCACCATCAAGGCCCAGGAAGCGCTCCAGGCCGCTCAGGAACTCGCCCAGTCGCGTTCGCACCAACAGCTCGACGGCGAGCACCTCGCGCTCGCGCTCGCGCAGCAGCAGGATGGTTTCGCGCCACAGCTCCTCCTGAAGCTCGGGGTGAAGCTAGACGCGTTCACCGCGGACCTCGAGACCGAGCTCGGTCGGCGCGTCAAAGTCCAGGGCTCCGCGCAGACCTATCCTTCGCAGGACCTCCAGAACTCGTTGGCCGCCGCCGCCGCGGAGGCGAAGAAGCTCAAGGACGAGTTCGTCTCCACCGAGCATCTGCTGCTCGGCCTGATCGACAAGGGCGGCGAAGCGTTGAAGAAGATCTTCGCCGCGCACGGGCTCAAGCGGGACGCCGTGCTGAAGGTCCTGGTCGACCTCCGCGGCAACCAGCGGATCACCGACCCGAATCCGGAGGACAAGTTCCAGACCTTGGAGAAGTACGGCAAAGACCTCACCGCCCTCGCGCGGCTCGGCAAGGTCGATCCGGTGATCGGCCGCGACGACGAGATCCGCCGCGTCATGCAGGTGCTCACCCGTCGGACCAAGAACAACCCGGTCCTCATCGGCGAGCCCGGCGTCGGCAAGACCGCCATCGTCGAGGGCCTCGCCAAGCGCATCGTCGACGGCGATGTGCCCGAATCCTTGAAGGGCAAGCGGGTGATCGCGATGGACCTCGCCGCCATGGTCGCCGGCGCCAAGTTCCGCGGCGAATTCGAGGACCGCCTCAAGGCGTTCCTGAAGGAGGTCACCGCCAGCGAGGGCCAGATCATCCTCTTCATCGATGAGCTCCACACCATCGTCGGTGCCGGCAAGGCCGAAGGGTCCGCGGACGCCGCGAACATGCTCAAGCCGCAGCTCGCCCGCGGCGAGCTCCGGTGCGTCGGCGCCACCACGCTCGACGAGTACCGGAAGCACATCGAGAAGGATCCCGCGTTGGAGCGGCGCTTCCAGCCGGTCTTGGTCGCCGAGCCGTCGGTCGAGAACACCATCGCCATCCTCCGCGGCCTCAAGGAGCGCTACGAGACGCACCACGGCGTGCGCATCCAGGACGCCGCGCTGGTCGCCGCCGCCACGCTTTCCCACCGCTATATCGCCGACCGGTTCCTGCCCGACAAAGCGGTGGACCTCGTCGATGAATCGGCGTCGCGCCTCAAGATGGAGCTCGATTCCAAACCGACCGAGCTCGATCAGCTCGATCGCCAGGTCCTCCAGTTCCAGATCGAGCGCACGTCGCTCGCCAAGGAGAAGGACACCGCGAGCAAGGAACGCCTCAAGAAACTCGACACCGAGCTGGCGGACCTGAAGGAGCGATCCACCGCGCTCACCGGCCGCTGGCAGAACGAGAAGGCCGCCATCAACGCCGTGAGCGTCGTCGGCGCGCAGTTGGAGCAGGCCAGGACGGAGCTGGAGCAGGCCCGTCGCAAAGGCGACCTGACCCAGGCCGCCGAGATCCAGTACGGCAAGATCCCCGACCTCGAGAAGAAACTCGCGAACATCAGCGCGCAGGTCGCCGGACAACCCGCGGCCGACGGCAAGGCCGCCGATCCCGGCCGCTTGCCTTCGCTCCTCCGGCAAGAAGTCACCGAAGAGGACATCGCCAAGGTCGTGGCGGCGTGGACCGGCATCCCGGTGACCAAGATGCTCGAGGGCGAGCGCGCCAAGCTCGTGAAGATGGAGGAGCGCCTGGGCGCCCGCGTCATCGGCCAGAAGGAGGCCATCCACGCCGTCGCCAACGCCGTTCGCCGCGCCCGTTCCGGCCTCGGCGACCCCGATCGCCCCATCGGCTCGTTCATCTTCCTCGGCCCGACCGGTGTCGGGAAGACCGAGCTGGCCCGCGCGCTCGCCGAGTTCTTGTTCGACGACGAGCAGGCGATGATCCGCATCGACATGTCCGAGTACATGGAGAAGCACACCGTCTCGCGGCTCGTCGGCGCGCCTCCGGGCTACGTCGGCTACGAGGAAGGCGGCCAATTGAGCGAAGCCGTCCGCCGCCGCCCGTATTCGGTCGTGCTCTTCGACGAGATCGAGAAGGCGCATCCGGACGTCTTCAACGTCCTGCTCCAGGTGCTCGACGACGGCCGTCTCACCGACGGCCATGGCCGGACCGTGGATCTCAAGAACACCATCGTCGTGATGACCTCGAACATCGGCTCGCCGATCATCCAGGAGTACTTCATGGACGGCCGGACGAACGTCGGCGCGAAGCAGGCGATGGAGGGCAAGGTCATGGCCGAGCTCAAGCGGCACTTCCGGCCCGAGTTCCTCAACCGCGTCGACGACACCATCATCTTCCACAGCCTCGACGAATCGGAGCTGACCCGGATCGTGGACGTCCAGTTGGCGCGTCTGCTCAAGCGGCTGACCGCCCAAGGGGTCACCCTCCAGGTCGACGATCCCGCCAAGAAGCGGCTCGCGGAGGAAGGTTACGACCCGCAGTTCGGTGCGCGTCCGCTGAAGCGCGCCATCCAGGACCACCTGTTGAATCCGCTCGCCCAGCGCCTGCTCGCCGGCGACTTCAAGTCCGGCGATATCGTGAAGGCGAGCGCCGGCAAGGACGGTGAGTTGACCTTCACCGCCGGCTGATCCGACCCGGCCCGGTGTCGCGCCGCCCCCGCGGCACCGGCACCGGTCGGGCACCTCGGTGGCGACCTCAGGATCCCGGCCCCTTGCGCGACGCGCGGGCCGGGACAAGTTCGGTGAGGTCTTCTGCAAGATTGGGGTTTGGCTCGCGGCGAAGCTTGAATACAGAATGTCTCGCTCTCCGGGATCGTTCGGGCGCGAAGTCTCGTCCCTCGATGCCGGAGGCTTGGATCAACATGATGAAACCGATGCACGTCCCGTCCGTCTTCGCGATCGCCTTCTGTGGCCTGTGGATCGCCGCCTGTCCTTGGGCGCTCTCCGCCGCGGATTTCGCGAAGGAGATCGAGCCCATCCTCATCAAGCGCTGTTCCGAATGCCACGGACCGGACAAGCAGAAGGCCGACCTCCGGTTGGACACCCGCGCCGCCGCACTCAAACCCGCCAAGTCGGGCAAGATCGCGCTCGTCCCCGGGAAGGCTTCCACCAGCGAGATCCTCTTGCGCGTGACCTCCGCCGATCCGGACGAGGTCATGCCGCCCAAGGGCGCGCGCCTGTCCGACGCCGAGGTGGCTTCCTTGCGCAAGTGGATCGACGACGGGGCGACGTGGCCCGAGACCGACCTGGCCAAGCACTGGGCGTTCCAGCCGCCGGTCCATGGCGCGCCGCCGTCCGTGAAGGACGCTCCGTGGGTCCGCAACGACGTCGACCGGTTCATCCTCGCCCGCCTGGAGAAAGAAGGCCTGCATCCGAAAGGCGAGGCCGACCGCCACACGTTGGCCCGCCGTCTCAGCCTCGACATCACCGGGCTTCCGCCCAACTGGTCCGAGGTCCAGGCGTTCGTCGGCGACACCTCGCCGGACGCCTATGAGAAGCTGGTCGACCGCCTGCTCGCCTCGCCCCACCGCGGCGAGCACATGGCCCGCGGGTGGCTCGACCTCGCGCGCTACGCCGATTCCAACGGTTATCAGGTCGACCTCGCCCGCTCGATCTGGCCCTACCGCGAATGGGTGATCAACGCCTTCAACCGCAACCAGCGCTTCGACCAGTTCACCATCGACCAGCTCGCGGGCGACCTCCTCCCTTCGCCCACGGTCGAGCAGAAGATCGCCACCGGCTTCAACCGCAACACGAAGCTCAACGACGAAGGCGGCGGCGACGCGGAGGAATATCGCGTGAAAGCGGTGAAGGACCGCGTGGCGACCGTGGGCACCGCTTGGCTCGGCCTGACGCTGAACTGCGCCGAGTGCCACACGCACAAGTACGACCCCATCACGCACGACGACTACTACAAGTTCTACGCGTTCTTCAACAACACCACCGATGGCGGCAACTACAGCCCGGCCCCCAACATCGAGGTGCCCAAGCCTGATCTCAGCCAGACCGAGGGCCATGTCCGCCAGCGTCTCGAGCAGACCCGTCGTGATCTCGCCTCCGCCGAAGCCAAGCGCGCCGCGGAACAAGCGAGTTGGGAAAAACAGGTCGCCAAGAAGGGCGACGTCTGGCGCGTGCTGGACCTCAAGGGCATCACGTCCACCGGTGGTTCCAGCTACACGAACCTCCCGGATGGCTCCGTGCTCGGCACCGGCGTGAACCCGATCTACGACACGATCACCATCAGCGCCGACACCGATCTCACCGGGATCACCGCCGTCCTGCTCGAGGTGCTGCCCGACCCGGGCCTGCCGAAGAACGGACCCGGCCGCTGGGGCGCGAGCGGCAACTTCATCCTCGACGAGTTCTCCTTCAGCGCCGCGCCCAGGACCGGCCCGATGCCGGCGGACACCAACCTGTTCTTCGTGAAGGCCACGGCCGATTGGGAGCAGCTGTACTACAAGGCGGAGCACGCCATCGACCGGAACCCGAAGACCGGATGGGCGATCGGACCGCAGTTCGGCCAGCGCCATTTCCTCATCGCCGACCTCAAGGATCCCACCGGCTACAAGGGCGGCAGCAAGCTCACGTTCCGGTTCGACCACTACCACGGCAACAGCCACTGCATCGGCCGCTTCCGCATCTCGGTCACCACCGAGAAGGACGCCGCCGCGCGTTGGCCGGTGGCCGACGGGATCCGTCAGATCGTGGCGGCTCCGGCCGCCACCCGGTCACCGGACCAAGCCGCGAAACTCGCGGCCCATCACCGGACCGCGGATCCGCGGATCCGCGACCTCGAGCGCGAACGCTTCCGCTTGGAGCAGCGGGAGAAGGCGCTCGCCGGGCAGAAGTTCACCAGCCTCATCGTCGCCGAACGGTCCGAGCCCCGGCCCCGGCAGACCTATGTGCATCTGCGCGGCGATTTCCTCACCAAGGGCAACGATGTCTCGGCCGGCGTTCCCGCCGTGTTCCCGCAGCTTCCCGCCGGAGCCAAGCCCGACCGCCTCGCGCTCGCGAAGTGGATGGTCGATCCCGCGAACCCGCTCACCGCTCGCGTGACCATGAACCGGCTCTGGGAGCAGAGCTTCGGCACCGGCATCGTGAAGACCTCCGAGGACTTCGGCCGCCAAGGCGAGGCGCCGTCGCACCAGGACCTGCTGGATTGGCTCGCCACCGAGTTCGTCCGCACCGGATGGGACATCAAGGCGATGCAGAAGCTCATCCTGATGTCGGCCACGTACCGGCAGGACGCCGCGACCGACGCCGGCCGGATGGAGAAAGACTTCTACAACCGACTGCTCTCGCGCGGCCCGCGGTTCCGCATGGATGCCGAGATGATCCGCGACCACGCGCTCGCCGTCAGCGGCCTGCTCAACCCCAAGCTCGGCGGACCGAGCGTCTATCCCGTCCAGGTGCCCACGCTCTGGAAGGAGATCGGCTTCCTCCGTCCCGAGATCGGCATGGATGAATGGCCCGTCAGCGAAGGCCCCGACCTCTACCGACGCGCGATCTACACCTTCTGGCGGCGCGTCTGCACCTACCCGACGCTGGCGACCTTCGACGCGCCGAGCCGCGAGGTCTGCGTCGCCCGCCGGCCGCGCACCAACACGCCGCTCCAGGCCCTCGCCGCGCTCAACGAGCCGACGCTGCTCGAAGCGGCCCGCGTCTTCGCCCAGCGCGTGCTCACCGAAGGCGGCAAGGACGACGCGGCCCGGATCGAGTTCGCCTTCCGCAGCTGCGTCGGCCGCTCGCCCACCCGGATGGAGAAGGACCGGCTCGCCGCGCTGCTCGACCAGCAGATGAAGGGCTTCCGCCGCGACGCGAAAGACGCCGCGGCCTTCATCGACGTCGGTTCGGCGGATCGCCCTGCGACCCTCGGATCCCGCAAGCTCGCCGCCTGGATGGTGCTGGCGAACGTGTTGTTCAACTTGGATGAGACGCTGACCAAGGGGTGACGAAGAAGTGATCAGTGATCAGTCATCAGTGGTCAGTTTCCAGTGAGCCAAGCCGTAGCCGCCCATGGATCCGAGCAGCTTGCCATACGCCAGAAGCTTCCGGGAGTTGGTTGTCTACCCGAGACAACGGCAGCTCGCGCGGGAGGTGTTCCGGGTGTCGAAGGCGTTTCCGGCGGAGGAGAAGTTCTCGCTGACGGACCCGCTTCGCCGGTCAGCGCGTTCGATCGGCGCTCAGATCGCCGAGTCGTGGGCGAAGCGGCGCTACGAGAAACATTTCGTCGCCAAGCTCAGCGATGCGGACGCAGAACAGATGGAGACGCAGCACTGGCTGGAGACCGCGAAGGACGACGGCTACCTGCCGGCCGCGGAACACGCTCGCCTGATCGGTCTCTGCGAGGAGATCGGTCGGATGCTTGGCGGCATGATGGAGAACTCCACCTCCTTCTGCAGCGACTCCGCCTTCCGCGAAGAACCACCCCTTTACTGTTGCTCCAAACCCGCCGCAACGCCGCCTAGCTCACTGATCACTGACCACTGATCACTGCATACTTGTCTCTTTCCCCTCCCACGCCATGCCCTCTCATCATGAATCCGCCTTCGACGCCCTTCGCTCCACCACCCGCCGCCGCTTCCTCCGCCAGTGCGGCACCGGCATGGGCGCTCTCGCGCTCGGCTCGTTGCTCGACGACAAGCTCTTCGCCGCCGACAGCAGCCTGCCGATGCTGGGCAAGCCGCAATTCGCGCCCAAGGCCAAGAACATCATCTACCTCTTCCAGTCCGGAGGACCGTCGCACCTCGATCTCTTCGATCCGAAGCCCGAGCTCGCCAAGCGCGACGGACAGCAGGTGCCCGAGGAGTTGGTGAAGAACATCCGCCTCGCGCAGATCGGCAAGCAGGCCAAGCTGCTCGCCTCGCCCTACAAGTTCGCCCGCCACGGCAAATCCGGTATGTGGCTCAGCGAGCTGTTGCCGCATCTCTCGACCGTCGTGGACGACGTCTGCTTCGTGCAGGGCTTCCATTCCGAGGCGTTCAACCACGACCCGGCGACCATCTTCATGAACACCGGCGCGCAGCTCGCCGGCCGCCCGGCGATGGGCTCGTGGTTCAGCTACGGGCTCGGGAGCGTCAACAAGGACCTCCCCGCCTTCGTCGTGCTCATGACCGGCGTCGGCCAACCGCTCACCAACGCCTCGTGGGGCAGCGGATTCCTCCCGACCGTCCATCAGGGCGTCACGCTGCGCTCGCAGGGCGATCCGGTGCTCTTCGTCAGCAACCCGCCCGGCATGGGTGCCCAACGCCGCCGCCAATCGCTCGACGCGCTCAAGGACCTCAACCAAGCGCGCTTCGACGTCCTCCAGGATCCCGAGATCCAGACGCGCATCGCCTCCTACGAGATGGCGTATCGCATGCAGACCAGCGTGCCCGAGGTGATGGACATCTCGAAGGAATCGCCCAAGACCCAGGAATCCTACGGGACGACGCCCGGGCGCGCCTCGTTCGCCAACAACTGCCTGCTCGCCCGTCGTCTGGTCGAGCGCGGCGTCCGCTTCGTGCAGCTCTACCATCGCGGTTGGGACCACCACGGCGGCCCGGACGGCAACCTGGTGTTCGACCTCAAGAAGCGCTGCGCCGAGACCGATCAACCGGCCGTCGCACTCATCAAGGACCTCAAGGAGCGCGGCTTGCTCGACGAGACGCTCGTGCTCTGGGGCGGCGAGTTCGGCCGGACGCCGATGATGCA